>JAWOFN010000095.1:0-10011 GCA_046497505.1 bacterium
CACATCAGCACGTGGTGGCTCCTGGCGGGCTGATTTCCAAAATGAACACTTGGTGCCGGGGGCGGGATTCGAACCCGCACTCCGCGAAGCGGAAGGGGATTTTAAGTCCCCGGTGTCTGCCAGTTCCACCACCCCGGCACGGAAATCGTAGTCTGCCCGTTCATCTTGGTCGTCATCAGGACCCTTTGCAATCCCCATCCCTCGACACACAAAGGCCCGCCCCGGAAGGCGGGCCCTCGGAAGAAGCAATGGCTGCCGCGCGGGGCTTCCGATCACTCCTCCAGGATGAAGGTCACCTTGGCGGTGATGCGGTACTTGGTGACCGCGTTGTTCTCGACGATGGCCTCCCAGTCCTTCACATAGACGTTCTGGATGTTGCGCACCGTCTTGGAGGCCTGCCGGACCGCATCTTCCACGGCATCTTCCAGATTCGAACCTTCAGCCAGGACCTCGATGACTTTCGCAAGGGCCATCCTTCGCTCCATTCCACTGGGATGAACAGCTAATGAACGCCATCTACTACTAACAAGATACGGGGTTGTGCACGGAGGACCAACAGGTGCCTGTCCGCTGCCGCTCCGCGCCTCTGCCTCCGCAGCGGTCTCCGCCCCGTATGGCGCGACGTATGGTCTGGCATGCGCCCCTCACCCTGCTGTACTCATGGTAGAGATGGAACGAACGTCTCTTCCCTGGAGCATCGAGAGGCACACCATGGAATATCGCAGCGCCCCTCTTCACCTGCTTCTGCTTATCTTCCTCGTCTCCTGTGAAGGGGGGCAGGGGGCCGGGCCACCTTCCGAAGACTTCCCTCTGCTCACGGTGGAGGACGCTTCTCTCTTCGCCGGTCTGGCGCTGGAGAGCATCCAGCGGGAGTACCCCAACAAGCTCGAGCATGTGATGAACGGGCCGGAGGGTGTGGAGAGCCCCTCCGAGCTGCACCCGATCTTCTACGGGAGCTTCGACTGGCACTCCAGCGTGCACGGCCACTGGATGCTGGTGCGGCTGATGCGGGCCTTCCCCGACCTGCCGGAGGCGGATGAGATCCGCAGGGTGCTCGGTGTGCACTTCACCCCGGAACATGTGGCGACGGAGGTGGCCTATCTGGGGCAGCCGAACCGCGCATCCTTCGAGCGGACCTATGGGTGGGCGTGGCTGCTGAAGCTGGCCGAGGAACTGCGGGTCTGGGACGACCCGGACGGAGACAGGTGGGCCGAGACCCTACAGCCCCTGGCGGACGCCTTCGTGGGTCGGTACATGGACTTCCTGCCCAAGCAGCAGTATCCGATCCGCCGGGGCGTGCACCCCAACACGGCCTTCGGGATCGCCTTCGCGCTGGATTACGCCCGGGCGGCCGGGGAATCGGAGTTCGAGACACTCCTGCTCCAGCGTGCACGGGACTACTTCGATTCCGAGGTGGACTATCCTGCCCGCTGGGAGCCGGACGGCGATGACTTCTTCTCGCGCTCCCTCGTCGAGGCGGACCTGATGCGGAGGGTCCTGCGACCGGTGGGCTTCGCGGAGTGGTTCGGGGCGTTCCTCCCGGGCATCCCGGACGGCGAGCCGGCCTCGCTGCTGGAGCCCGCGGATGTCTCCGACCGCTCCGACCCGAAGATCGTGCACCTGGATGGGCTGAACCTGAGCAGGGCGTGGTGCATGCGGGGAATCGCCGGGGCGCTGCCTGCCGGTGATCCGGCCGTCCCGGTCCTGGAGGCCTCGGCCGCCCGGCACGCCCGGGCCACGCTCCCCCACATCGCTAGCGGAAACTACGAGGGGGAGCACTGGCTGGCCTCGTTCGCCGTCTACATGCTGACCGAGGGAACAGGGACCGGAGGGATGGACCGATGAGCGAAGAAGACGGTAACGGGGAGAAGAAGCGTCATCGCCACCACGGGAAGTCGAGCCGCTCCTTCCTGGACGCCGGGGCGATCCTGGATGGGTTCGGGCTGGGTCCCGACGAGACGGTCCTCGACCTGGGATGTGGGGACGGGCACTTCGCCATCGAGGCCGCGGAACGGGTGGACTTCGACACGGCGGTCTATGCCCTGGATCTCTGGCCCGATTCCATCGAGGGACTGCGAGAGGAACTGGAGGACCTGGGACTCCGCAAGGTGAAGCCCATCCTGGCCGACGCCACCGAGGAGATCCCCCTGCCCGCCGACACCGTGCGGGTCTGCATCATGGTGAACGTGCTTCACGGGTTCGTACACAACGGGGAGTTCGACGACCTGATGGAGCAGCTGGTGCCGGTGCTGCACACCAGGTGCCGGATCCTGATCGTGGACTACCGCAGGGTGGAGGATGAGCACGGCCCGCCCCTGGAGGTGCGGGTGGACCCGGAAGAGGCCCTCAGCCTGTTCGAGCCGTACGGGTTCAGCATGGGGAAGGAAGTCGAGGTGGAGAAGAACCGCTACGCGGTGGAGCTGGTGCGCTGACCTTCCGTCTCGCGCAGGCGGGCGTTCTTCTCCTCAGACGGGCGAGGTCTCCATCCGGTCCAGGTATTTTTTCACGGCGCTGGCGGCGATGCCGGCCAACCCCAGGATCCCGATGAGGTTGGCGAAGGCCATCATGCCGTTGAAGACATCGCCGATGGACCATGCCACCTCCACCCGCAGGACCGAGCCGAGGAAGATCATACCGCAGAAGATCCACCGGAAGGGGCGCCGGATCCGGAAGCCCAGCAGGTAGGCATAGGAGATCTCGCCGTAGTAGGGGTTGGCGATGAGGCTGGAGATGCCGAAGAGGAGGGAGGAGGCGGCCACGATCAGCCCGCCGATGCCCGGGAGGGCGGCGTTGAACGCCCGTACCGTCATCTCGGTGCTGGTCCCCTCGGTCCAGGCCCCCGTGACGAGCACGACCAGGGCGGTGAGGGTGCAGACCACGAAGGTGTCGATGAACACATCCAGCGAGGCGATGAGTCCCTGCCGAACCGGCTCGCTGGTCTTCGCCGCCGCGTGGAAGACCGCCGCGGTCCCGGTGCCTGCCTCGTTAGAATAGGCTCCCCGGGCCAGCCCGTACCGCATGGCCCGTGCCACCGTGGCCCCGGCGATCCCCCCGCCCAGGGCACTGGGTTTGAAGGCCCCCACGAAGATCAGCCCCAGCGCCTCTGGGATGCGCCCGGCGAAGAGGATGAGGGTGAGCAGGCCCCCGCCGATGTAGAGCACGACCATGAAGGGGCTCAGGAACTCGGTCACCCGGGCGATGCTCTTGATGCCCCCGATGATCACCGCCCAGACGATGAGGGCCAGCAGGAAGCCGGAGACCACCGGCTCGATCCCCAGCTGGGCCTCCAGGGCCAGGGCGATGGAGTTGCTCTGCACCGTGGTGGTGGCGAAGAGGGCCTTCCCCCCCATGAAGAAGGCGAAGATCCCCGCCAGCCACGGCAGGCCCAGGCCGCGGCTGATATAGTACATCGGGCCCCCCGCCACCGTGCCGTCGGGTGCGAAGGTCTTGAAGTGCTGGCCGAGGATCGCTTCCACGATCTTGGTGGCCATGCCGAAGAGGGCGGAGAGCCACATCCAGAAGATGGCACCCGGTCCCCCCATGGCGATGGCGGTGGCCACACCGGCGATGTTGCCGTTCCCGATGGTGGCGGCCAGGCTGGTGGTCAGAGCCTGGAAGGGGGAGATGTCTCCCCCCCGCTCATCGCTCGTCTCCCCGTAGTCCCCCCGGCCCAGTCCGAAGCGGAAGGAGAGGCCGAGGCGGCGGAGCTGGACGAACCGCAGGCGGATGGTGAGATAGAAGCCCACCCCCAGCAGGAGGACCACCATCTGGGGGCCCCATACGACGGCACCCATGGACTGGAGGATTCGTTCTGCGGCATCCATGGTGCGGCATTGTAATAGGAGGTGCCCCTCGGCCCAAGTCTCTCCACGTCGCGGGGGCGGGAGGGCTGGATTCGGGCTGCAGAGCGCATCATACTGCGGATACCCTCTGGAACCCCGACCGGAAGGGAAGGAGCCGCCGTGAACCGACCCCGGAGTATGTCCCTGTGTATCGCCACCCTCGCGTGCGTGTTGACAGCAGCGGTGTTGCTGCCGCAGCAGGCCCGCGCCCAGGTCTCTGTGGACATCGAGAGCGGGCTTGCGTTCAGCGGATACAACGATGTGCAGGTGCCCCGGGAGACAGGGACGCGCTTCAGCCTCTCCGAGGACCTGGAGGTGGACCGCAGCCCCTTCCTGCGCCTGAGGATGGAGTGGGACCTGAACGAGAGGCATACCCTGGGACTGCTCTACGCCCCGCTGACCCTGGACGCCTCGGGCTCGGTACCTTCGCCGCTGGTCTTCGAGGGGGTGACCTTCCCCGCCAGCTCCCCGCTGGATGCCTTTTACACTTTCAACAGTTACCGGCTGACATGGCGCTACAACCTGCGGACCCACGAGGGGTTCCGTGCCGGGATGGGGCTCACCGCCAAGATCCGGGATGCCGCGATCCGCATCGAGGGGGGCGGACTGGAATCGGAGAAGACCAATGTGGGCTTCGTGCCGCTGCTGCACTTCCTTGCGGCGTGGGAGCTCGCCGACACGCTGGACCTGCTGCTGACCGGGGATGCCCTGGCCGCACCGCAGGGTCGGGCGGAGGATGTGTTCGCCGGCATCAAGATCCGTTCCGGCGGAGGTCCGTTCAAAACACTGCTTGCGGATTCCGGCACGGTGGAATACCGGCTCGGCTACCGGATCGTGGAGGGGGGCGCGAACGTGGCCGAGGTCTACAACTTCGCACTCATCCACTATGTCAGCCTGGGTGTCCGGGTGAGCTTCTGAGGAGGGCATCGTGGGACTGATCCCCGAACTGGCGCTGGTGGTCTTCCTCTACATGACGGCGCTCTTCCTGCTGGCCTGGGCCGTGGAGGACAACTCCATCGTGGATATCGCGTGGGGGCCGGGGTTCATCCTTATCGCCTGGCTGTCGATGCTCTGGGGCAGCGGGCCCCTGACACGTCCGCTCCTGGCCACCGGGATGGTCACGATCTGGGGCTCCCGACTGGCCGCCCACATCTATTTCCGCAACAGGGGACAGGGGGAAGACCGCCGCTACGCGGCCTGGCGCCGGCAGTGGGGCCGCTGGTTTCGGCTGCGCAGCTTCTTCCAGATCTTCATGCTCCAGGGGTCGCTGATGCTGGTGATCGCCTGGGAGGTGGTGCTCATCAACACCCGTTCAGGGAGCGGGCTGGGCTGGCTGGACGGCATCGGCGCGCTGGTCTGGTTGACCGGCTTCTGTTTCCAGGTGGTGGGTGATGCGCAGCTGGCCCGTTTCAAGCGGGATCCCTCCAACCAGGGCGACGTGCTCGACACAGGGCTCTGGCGGTATACCCGCCACCCGAACTATTTCGGAGAGGCCGTCATGTGGTGGGGTATATTCCTGGTGGCCCTGAACGTGTCCGGCGGCTGGATGGGGGTCGTGAGCCCGCTGGTCATCACAGGACTCTTGCTCCGGGTCTCCGGAGTGCCCATGCTGGAAAGGGACATGGCGGAACGACGGCCGGGCTACCGTGAGTATGTGAGTCGTACCAGCTCGTTCTTCCCCATGCCTCCCAAGCGGGATGGAGCCGAAGAGGCATGAACGGGCCCTCCCGAAAGAGGAACGATTTTCCGTGGAAGTGATGCGAACGTGAAGATCTCCTACCTGGACGGTCCCCGATACTACCGTGCCTTCGTGGCAGGTGCCCACGAACTGGCCCGACAGCAGGCCGAACTGAACCGGATCAACGTCTTCCCGGTGGCCGACGGGGACACCGGAAGCAACATGGCGGCCACCGCCCGTGCCGTGGTGACGGGCAGCGTGGTCAGCTCCTCGCTGAAGGAGACCGCGGCCAGCATGGCCGACGCGGCCATGATGGGCGCGCGGGGGAACAGCGGTCTGATCTTCGCCCAGTACCTGTACGGATTCAGTCGGGAGGTGGGCGACCGGGCATCGGTGGCGGGGACCGCCGCCGCCGAGCTCTTCGCCCGTGCCGCCTCCCACGCCCGGGAGGCGGTGAGTGAGCCGGTGGAAGGCACCATGCTCACCGTGATGCGGGAATGGGGCGAGGCTCTGGAGGGCCTGAAGCAGCGTGTCCACGACCTCGCAGAACTCATCCCCGCCTCGCTCCACAGGGCGCGCGAGTCGCTCAGGGGCACCACCGAGAAGCTGGAGGTCCTGGCCCGGAACGGCGTGGTGGATGCGGGGGCGAAGGGGTTTGTGACCTTCCTGGAGGGGGTGGAATCCTTCCTCCAGGGGGGCAGTCTGCGGGAGGGGGTGATGAAGGACCTGGTCGTGGAGAGTGCGGGACACGCCGCAGCGGACCTCTCTGAGGAAGTCACCTTCCGCTTCTGTACCGAAGCGGTGCTGGAGGGGGAGGACATCACCCCCGAAGGACTGCGGAGCGAGCTGAAGGCCTGGGGGGACTCGGTGGTCACGGTGGGGCGCCCCGGCAAGGTACACATCCACGTGCACACCAGCCGCCCTGCCGATCTCTTCCAGTCCGTCGAGGAACGCGCCGCGATCCTCCAGCCCAAGTGCGAGGATATGCTGCGCCAGGTCCAGGCGGCCGGACATCGGCGTTCGGAGGTCGCCCTCGTGGTGGATTCCGCGTGCGACCTGCCGCCGGAACTGTTCGAAGAACACCGGATCCACATGCTCCCCCTCCACCTGGCCTTCGGCGAGTCGGTATACCTGGACAAGCGTACCATCGACCAGGGCCGGTTCTACGAGAAGCTGGATGAGAGCGGCCCCTATCCGACCACCAGCCAGATCCCCACGGGCGATTTCGAGCAGCTCTTCCGCTCGCTGGGCGAGCAGTACGGGTCGATCGTGGCCATCACCCTCTCCTCGGGGTTGAGCGGGACCTGGAACGCGGCGCGCATCGCCGCCGGGCGCCTCCCGGGCCGGCGGATCGAGGTCATCGACAGCCGTCACCTCTCGGGCAGCATGGGCCTGGTGGTGCTGGAGGCCGCTGAGGCGATACGAGAGGGATGCTCCCACGACGAAGTAGCTGCCCGGGCGCGGGACGCGGTGGAGCGTGCCGAGATCCTGGTGGGGGCGAAGACCATGAAGTACCTGGTCCGGAGCGGGCGGGTCAGCGCCGTGAAGGGGCTCGTGGGCAGGTTGATGAACATCAAACCGGTCATCACCCTCGATGAAGAAGGGAAGGCGGCTGCCTTCGGCAGGGCATTCGGCCAGAGGGGCCTGTTGAAGCTCATTCGGAAGAAGGCCTCGGAACTCTCGCGGACCGAGGGCGTCCGCAGGTACTGCGTGGTCCACGGCCATGACCCCGCCACGGCCCGGGAGTGGGCCCGGGCCATGGAGGAGACCGTGGGGCGCCCCCCCGAGTTCGTCATGGACATCGCCCCGGTCATCGGCCTCCACGCGGGGAGAGGTGCCGCGGCGGTGTGCCTGCTCACGGGAGACTGACTCTCCGGCGGAGGCCTCCGGAGGCTGCGGACGCCGCGGCACTCGCTTCTCCGCCGCGCCTGTGTATATTGTCCCTTCCGGCAGACCCGGAGTGTCCATCCCGCGGGACCCATCCGAACCATCCGAAGGACCGAACCGAGGCAGGTGCAGGACTGTGCCCATCCGCAACATCGCCATCATCGCCCACGTGGATCACGGCAAGACCACGCTGGTGGACCAGATGCTCCGCCAGGCCGGGGTGTTCCGTGCGGACCAGCAGGTGCAGGACCGCATCATGGACTCCAACCCGCTGGAGCGGGAGCGGGGCATCACGATCCTATCGAAGAACACCTCCATCCGCTGGGAGGGCACCAAGATCAACCTGGTGGACACGCCCGGGCACGCTGATTTCGGCGGTGAGGTGGAGCGGATCCTGCGCATGGTGGACGGCGTGCTCCTGCTGGTGGACGCAGCCGAAGGGCCGATGCCCCAGACCCGTTTCGTGACCCGCAAGGCCCTCGGCCTGGGGCTGAAGCCGATCGTGGTCATCAACAAGGTGGACCGCAAGGACGCCCGTCCCGTGGAGGTCCACGACGAGGTGCTCGAACTATTCCTGGAACTGGACGCCACAGAGGAGCAGATCTACTGCCCCTTCCTCTACGCCTCGGGCAGAGAAGGGTGGACCTCACCGGAGCCGGACGTGCGGGGTGGGGACCTGGGGGCCCTCTTCGGCGCGATCACCCGGCATGTGCCTTCCCCGGAGGGCGACCCGGGCGGCTCCTTCCAGATGCTGGTCTCCACCCTGGACCACAGTCCCTATGTGGGCAGGATCGGCATCGGCCGCATCGAACGGGGCCGGGTGGAGGTGGGGCAGGCCGTGCGGGTGCTCCCCCTGGGCGAACCGGGCATGGTGGAAGACGAGGAGGTGGGGAGCCGAGCCCGTGTGGTGCAGCTCTACGGGTTCAAGGACCTTGAGCGGGTGGCCATCCAGGAGGCCGGGGCAGGCGACATCGTGGCCCTCGCCGGGCTGGAGGGAATGGAGATCGGGACCACCCTCACCGATCCCGCCCATCCTCAGCGTCTCCGGGGGATCGCGGTGGAAGAACCCACCATGTCGGTAGACTTCAGTGTGAACACCTCGCCCCTCTCCGGCCGGTCCGGCAGGTACGTGACCAGCCGTCAGCTCCGGGAGCGGCTCTTCCGCGAGCTGGAGGGGAACGTGGCCCTGCGGGTGGAGCAGACCGACTCCCCCGACACCCTCACCGTCTCGGGTCGGGGGGAGCTGCACCTGGCCATCCTCATGGAGACCATGCGCCGGGAGGGGTACGAGTTCCAGGTGGGCAGACCCCGGGTGGTGGAGCGGACCGGGTCGGGAGGGGAGCGGATGGAACCGTACGAAGAACTGCTCGTCGAGATCCCGGACGGGATGATGGGTACGGTCATGGAGGGGCTGGGTCCCCGAAAGTCCGAACTCATCGAGATGCGCGCGACCGACCGTGGGACCCTCCGGATGCGTTTCAAGATCCCGGCGCGGGGTCTCTTCGGCTACCGTTCTGAGTTCCTGACCGAGACCCGGGGTGAGGGCATCATGCATCACCGTTTCCTGGAGTACGGTCCCTGGGTGGGGGAGCTGGAGGGGCGGCGGAACGGCGTGCTGGTGGCGGACCGGCTCGGTGAGGTGGTGGGGTACGCGCTCGACAACCTCCAGGAGCGGGCCACCCTCTTCGTGCGACCCGGGGATGTGGTCTACCAGGGGATGATCGTGGGGGAGCATGTACGTCCCGGCGATCTGGACGTGAACGTGCTGAAGGAGAAGAAGCTCAGCAACATCCGCACCCATGCCTCGGACGAGGCCATACGGCTCGAACCGGGCCGGGAGGTGACGCTGGAGACCGGCCTCGAGTTCATCGAACCGGACGAGCTCATGGAGGTCACACCTGGAGCGGTCCGGCTCAGGAAGCGCCATCTGCATCCTGAAGACCGGAAGCGGGCCGCCAAAAAGGCTGGGTCCCGCGCCGGGGTCTGAAGTGGGCCGGTCCCCTCCTCCCGGGTTGTTGGCCCCCAT
The DNA here is from genome assembly GCA_046497505.1 of bacterium. Classification (GTDB taxonomy): domain Bacteria; phylum Blakebacterota; class Blakebacteria; order Blakebacterales; family JAWOFN01; genus JAWOFN01. Next base: position 9,434 of record JAWOFN010000095.1, read on the forward strand.
GCCATGTACTAGCATCGAGACGTGAGCGACCGACTGCGGAGCATACCCCTCATCGAGGACCACGACCCGGATGCCGCGCAGGCGTCCCCCGACGACCTGTGGGGGCGGCCGGTCCCGCGTCTGAACGAGGAGACCTGGCGTCGCGTACTCCAGGTGTGCGCAGGGGCCCTCGTCGTCTGGGTCGCGGATCTGCTCTTCCCCTCACCGGGATGGGTCCGATGGTGGGCACTGGCCCTGGCGGCGGGCTGGACCTGGTGGACGGCGGTCCGGATGCTGCTGCTGGATACGAAGTCCCCCCGTTTCTGGGCGTGGTGGCTCGGACTGAGTGCCGCTGCCCTGCTCCCCTCGGCACAAGGTCCCGCCGGGTTCATCATCGCCGTCGTCGGCTCCAGCCTCTTCCTGGTGTTCCGGACGTATCAGCCCTACGGGCATCTGGCCGGCTCGCGCAGGGCGGGCATGGCCTTTCTCTTCCTCGTCGCCCTGTTCCTCATACCGTGGGGACCCGGGGGGGAGGTGACGGACGCCCCCCTCGCAGGTCTGGGACATCACGCCGCCCTCTACGGCCTGGTCAGCCTGAG
>JAWOFN010000048.1:0-40021 GCA_046497505.1 bacterium
ACCGAGGCCCTGGAGGAGGAGGGGCTCCTCCGGGGGGTGGTGCACGACCCCCTCGCCCGGCTGCAGGGGGGGGTGGGGGGGAGTGCGGGACTCTTCAGCACCGCCCGTGACGCGGCGGTCTTCGCCCAGATGCTGCTCAACGGCGGGATAGTCGACGGCACGCGCGTGTTCGGACCCCTCACCGTGCGTGCCATGACCACCCCGCAAAAGCAGGGACGGGGCTACGGCTTCGACATCTCCAGCCCCTACGCGAACGTACGGGGGGACCTGCTGGGGCCGGCCAGCTTCGGCCACACCGGCTACACGGGGCCCAGCGTCTGGGTGGACCCCGAGCAGGAGCTGCTCATCGTGCTCATGGCCAACCGGGTGCATCCCGAGGACGCCACGAGCGTGGTGCCGCTGCGGTCGAAAGTGAGCAACGTGGTGGCGGCCTCGATCACCGGGCCGGTACCGGACCGACGCTGAGCCCGAAGCCGGGACGGAAGAGGCCGGGCAGGGAGACGGGGAGCCGTCCGCGGGCACCCGTCTCGCCCCGGAAGACCTCCGCCGCCGACCTCTGGGCCAGGTCGGAGTAGTCGTAGGCCGCCAGGTAGACGTCCACCCCGGGGAACTGTGTGAGGAAGTAGGGGGGGCCGAAGGCGGCTGCCGCTACCGGGGTGCCCCGAGCCGCCGCGTAGCGCAGCAGGGCGGCGTGCGGCTCCACCACCGCGGCGTGCCCCTTCTGGTCGCGCACCCGGCTGAACACGGCGGCCACCACCAGCGAGGCCCCCTCCACGGCCCGCAGCGCCTCGGTCGAGGCCTCGACCCCGGAGTCGGGGTAGAGGCTGATGTATCCCGCGTCGGGGTAGAGTGCCCGCAGCCCCGAGAAGAAGGTCCTCCCGACATCGCCGCTCCCGGGGTCGCTGGAGAGCCCCAGGAAGACCACCTTCTCCGGGTCGACCGGGGCCGGGTGACGGGGGGTGAAGGGTCCCAGCGCGCGCGGGGGCTGCCCCTGCGTCCAGAGGCTGGTGTCCCCGGGCGCCGGTGCGGTCCCCTCCCCCAGGGGGAGGAGGTCGCCGCTGTTCCGAACCACGGTCATCGAGGCACGGCTTATGGTGCGGGCCGCGGTCTCGACCCGCGGGTCGCCCACCACACGCTCCACCTCGGCCAGGGGCACCTGCCTGCGCAGATGCAGGCCCAGCCGGGCCTTCGCCTCCAGGATCCTGCGGGCCGAGGCGTTGATGCGTCCGGCACCGATCCGGCCCGACTCGACCGCCTCCACCAGCGCGTCCACCGTGGCTTCGGCGTCCACCGGGAGCAGCAGCATGTCCACCCCCGCCTCCACGGCCCGTATGGCCGCTTCCCCCACCCCGAAGTTCCGGACCACCGCACCCATGCGCATGGCGTCGGTGATCACCAGCCCCTCGAAACCCATCTCCTCCCTCAGGTATCCCTCGATCACGTTCCGGCTCAGCGTGGCGGGGAGCACCTCCTCGTCGAAGGCGGGGAGCCAGAGGTGGGCCACCATGACCGCGTCCACCCCGTCCTCGATCAGTGCCCGGAAGGGGGGCAGCTCGACACGCTCCAGCCGTTCCAGGTCGCCCGTCACCGTGGGCAGGTCGATGTGGGAGTCCACGGCCACGTCCCCGTGCCCCGGGAAGTGCTTGGCCGTGGTGAGCATGCCCGCGCTCTGCGCCCCCCGGTGCCAGGCGGTGGCGATGGCCGCCACCAGGTCGGGGTCCTCGCCGAAGGAACGGATGTTGATGATCGGGTTGAGGGGGTTGTTGTTCACATCCGCCACCGGACCGTAACCCATGTGGATGCCCACCGTGCGGCTCTCCAGCCCGGTGATGTACCCGGTGATGCGGGCCAGCGCGGTGTCGGCGGTCGCGCCCAGGGCCATGGCCTTCGGGAAGGAACTGCTCCCCCCCACGCGCATGCCCAGGCCCCACTCGTTGTCGGTGGCCACCAGCAGCGGCCGCGGGGCGATCTCCTGCAGGCGGGCGATGACCAGGGCCTGGTCGTAGGGGTCCCCGCTCCACATCGCGACACCCCCCACCTCCAGGTCCCGCACCTGCTGTTCGGTGCGGACCCGGACCGGGTGGTCCACGTGCATGAAGCCGGCGGTGACCGCCACCGTGACCATGCTGGCCGCCCGCTGCCGGAGGGTCATCTCCTCGAGCGCGGACTCGACCCAGGCCGCCTCCCCCTCCGGACCGATGCGCACGCCGGCGCAGCCGGAGAGGGCTCCCAGGACGATCAGGGAGAACAGGAGGGCGGACCGTCGGGCGGATCGATCGAAGCGGGGGTTCATGCTCCCCACCCTATGAAGCGGGGCGAGCGGTGTCAACGAGACGGGCGGCGAGGAGTCCCGTCAGGAGGCTGACACCGCAGCCCAGCGGGACCAGCCATACCCAGAAGATGCCGCTGAAAAGCGCCAGGAGCGTCCCGGTGAGCACCCCGGCCCCCATGGCGGCGACCGCGGCCCGCTGGCCGGGACGCCGTGTCAGGCGGCCGAGCAGGAAGACCCCCAGGAACCCGCCGTACGTGACGCTGGCGATGGCCAGCCCCACCTCCACGACCGGGTTGTCCTGGCTGCGGAAGAGCATGGCGAACCCCACGAGCACGAGGGCCCAGAAGAGGGTGGCCAGCCGGCCGCGGCCCAGCTCCCGATCCTGCTGTCCCTGGCGCCGGCGGCCCAGGTCGAGCACCGTGCTGCTGGCCAGGGCGTTCAGGCTGCTGCTGAGTGTGGACATCGCGGCCGCGAAGATGGCCGCCAGCAGCAGGCCGGAGAGTCCGGCCGGGAGCCCCTCCACGATGAAGCGGGGGAAGACCTCGTCACCGATCATGGGCACCCCGCCGTAGGCCGCGTAAAGGGCCGCCCCCAGGACCAGGAAGAGCAGGAACTGGAGCACCACGAGCACCCCGCTGGCGATCAGCGCCACCTGGGCCTGCCGAAGTCCCCGGGTGGCCAGCAGGCGCTGCACCAGGAGCTGGTCGGTACCGTGGCTGGCCATGCTCAGGAACGCACCGCCCAGCAGGGCCGCCGGCAGCTTGTAGCCCCCGGTGAACAGCCCCCGGATCCCCTCGTCCGCCCCGAGGTCCACCACGGCCAGCTTGCCGGCGGGGAGGGAGGCCAGCATCCCCTCCCAGCCGCCGATCCGCCCCAGCACCAGCCAGAGGGCGACCGCCGCCCCGCTCACGTAGAGCACGAGCTGGATGCCGTCGAGCCAGACCACCGACCGGATCCCCCCCACGTAGGTGTAGACCACGGTCACCGCGCCGATGACGAGGATGCATGCCGGATAGGACCAGCCGGTCATCAGGGCGAGCGGGATGGCGGTGGCGAAGAGGCGCACCCCGTCCGCGAGGAGCCGGGTGATGAGGAAGAGCACGCTGGCGGCCTGCTGGGGGGCCCGGCCGAAGCGCTGGCCGAGGTAGGCGTAGGCGGTCTCGGCCCGGCCCCGGATGTAGAAGGGGACCAGCAGCAGGGCCGCCGCGATCCGTCCCAGCACGTAGCCGAAGGCGAGCTGCAGGAAGGTCATGTCCCCGGTGTAGGCCAGCCCCGGGACGCTGATGACGGTGAGCGTGGAGGTCTCGGTGGCCACGATACTGAAGGCGGCCAGCACCCAGGGGATGTCCCGTCCCCCCAGGAAGTACTCCTCAACGCTGCGTGCCCGCCGCCCCAGGTAGAGGCCCAGCGCGGCGCTTCCGGTCATGTAGACCACCAGGACCGTCCAGTCCCATCCGGTCAGCCCGCTCATCGCACCCCGTCCCGCCTCCCGGCATCTCCCGACCCGGGGGTGAGACTGCCCAGCAGCACGGCCCGGCGGGCCCCGGTGACCGCGGGCATCCCGGCCGGCACCCCTTCCAGGTGGGCCCAGGCCAGCAGGGCGAAGGCCATCGCCTCCTTGGCCAGGGGGGGTATGCCCTCTCGGTCCGAGGGGACCAGGCGGGCAGGGGCGAGCCGTTCGGTCAGCTCCTCCATCATCACCGGGTGGTAGACGCCCCCGCCGGAGCAGACCACCTCCAGGGCCGAGGGGTCCTCCGCCGGGAGGTGCTCCTCCACCGCCCGGGCCGTCGCTTCGGCGGTGAGGGCCGCGGCGGTGGCGGCCAGGTCGGCCGGGGCGTCCCCGTATCGCTCCCAGGCCGGGTCCAGGAAGGGATCCCCGAAGGTCTCCCGTCCCGTGCTCCTGGGCGGGGTACGCGCGAAGAAAGGATGGTCCAGCCACTCCTCCAGGAGCTCGTCGATGACCTCCCCGGCGGAAGCCATCCGGCCGTCGGTGTCCATGACGAGTTCACCCCCCGAGGCCCTCCTGGCGATACCGTCCAGGAGCATGTTCCCCGGCCCCACATCGAACGCCCTCACCCCCGAGGTGCCCTCCCCCGCCGGGAGCCAGGTGATGTTGGCGATCCCTCCCAGGTTGAGGGCGGCCCGCGGCCGGTCGGAGCGCCGGAGGAGCGCGCAGTCGGCGAAGGGGACCAGGGGTGCTCCCTGCCCCCCGGCGGCGATGTCACGGCTGCGGAAGTCGTGGACGATGGCCAGGCCGGTATGCTCGGCGGTCACCGCCGCCGACCCCTCCTGTATCGAGACCGGCTCCGTACCCGAGGGGTCGTGGAAAAGGGTCTGGCCGTGGAGCCCGGCGGCGTCCACCCCGGTGGAGGGGATGCCCGCCCGCTCCATGGCCCGCTCCAGGGCGCCTGTGTAGAAACGGCCCAGGGCGACGCCCAGGCGGGCGGCGGTATGCAGGGGGACCTCCTCCCCGGAGGCGGCGGCGAGGACCCTCGTGCGGAGATCGTCGGGATAGGGGATGTTGAGATGGACGAGGAGTTCCCAGCGGGGATCCAGAGGGATGCCCTCGAAACGGACCAACACCACGTCCGCCCCGTCGGCGGAGGTGCCGGACATGCAGCCCGCCAGCATACGCTCCCCCGTCTCCCTCACGGGGTCCGGGGCGGGTCGGGATCCACCACCAGGAAAGCCCGGCCGGTCCCCACCTCGAGGCGAGCGGTGAGGATCTCGTAGACCCGGCCCTCTCCGCCCAGGCTGAAGCGGGGGAGCAGGTCGCGCCCCGGGAGGAAGGGATGACCCCGGTCCTCCGCCCCTTCGGGGCCGGCGAAGCCCCGCACGTTCACGATGAAACCCTCCGCCCCGTCCGGTTCGGAGACCAGCTCCTCCACGACCAGGGGGACGCGGGGCCTCACACGGAGGGTGTCCCCGGGGGCGAGGGCGACCCGGGGCCCCTCCCCCGCTCGGATCATGAGGTAGCGCATCCGCGGGGCCTCCACCTCCACCTCGGCCACGGCGAGGATCTCCTGCCCCCGTTCCGCCCGGATCTCGTACAGTTCGCCGTCCGGACGGAGGCTGAAGCGCTGGAGCAGGTCGTGGGCGGTATGGATCACATACCCCCGGTCCTCGGCATCGTTCTCCACCTGGTTCCCCACGAACCCCCGGAAGTTGAGATTGCAGTCTCTCTCCAAACCGGGGCCCACCGGGTCCTCCAGTTCCAGCTCGTCACCGCGGAGCACCACCAGGCGTCCGCCGGGTGCCAGGAGGCGTTCCTCACCGTTCACCCGCACCCGGAAGGCGAGGAGACCGCTCTCCGCACCCCCTGCCGGGGAGGAGGCAGGCGGTACCGGGACCTCGGCAGCGGGATCCGCCACCAGCCGGATCCCCCCGCAGGGATACTTGTCCTTTCGGACCGTCACCCGGGCGTCCCGCTCCAGAGTGAAGGGGCGTCCCAGGTCGTTGAAGCTGCCCGTCCCCTCCACGTCCACCACCAGGCCCCGCTCGTAGTTGGCCTCCACGTGGGCGATGGCCACCTCCGCCCCGGGGCGGACGGCCAGGGAGTGCCCGTCCTCCACCACCACCGGGTGCGCGCCGTCCACCCGGACGGTGAGATAGCGCAGGACGGGGGGCTCGAGTGCGAAGCGGGGATGGTCGGGTACGATGCCCATGGCATCCAGGAAGCCGTTGATGACCTCGATCTGGTACTCCACCCGGAGGGATTCCTCCCCGATCTCCTTCGAGGTCTCCACCCCGAAGGCGGGGATACCCACCTCGTCCACCGCGTAGAAGGTGGCCGAGCCCCGCTGCTCTTTGTAGTCGGTGTTCGGCTCCCAGGTGCGGGTGTTCTTCACCCGGAAACGGTGGGACTCCTCACGGATGGAGCGGTTCGCCCGCTCCACCACGCTCTCCGCCAGCCGCTGCATGTACACCACCTCACCCGAGGCCGTGCGCAGCCTGTCCGTGTCGATGATGACCGACTGCCCCCAGCGGAGGGGGTTGTGCATCACGTCCACCCACCGCGGGCGATAGAACCCGGAACCGTCGTGGAGGTTCAGCAGGGCGTCCGCCTGCCGCATGATCTCCTTCAGCACCCCGATGATCTGCCCGTCCAGTTCGTGGTCGTGGTCCGCGCCGAACTTCCGGTTCATGTCCCCACGGGTCCCCCGCTCGTCCCGATGGATGGAGTAGACGTTGGCCCGGGGGATGACGATCAGGTCCCCCCTCCGGAGGGTGAGGTCGGCGTAGAGGTCCGCCGCGAGGTACCCTCCCGGCTCATCGCCGTGGATGCCGCCGATGATCAGGAGGGTCGGACCCTCCTCGCGGCCCCGGATGTGATAGACGTTCAGCTCGTTGTCGGTGTCCTCGAAATAGACCCTGTGGGACCGGGTCCCACGCGCCCCCGGTTCGTGCCGGTCGGGGCGGGCGGCACCGGGCAGGAGCAGGAGGACCCCTGCCGCCAGCGGCAGGAAGACCCTCGCCAGGCTCCTCATGACCCCTCCACCGGGAAGACCCGTTCCAGCATGAGGTCCCCGGAACGGTCGTACACGAGGATCCTCACCTCACGCATCCGGAAGCCCTCGGGGAGGCCGAACTCGAACTCGATCGGCTTGAGGCGGCGCATGGCGAAGGACTCCGCCTCGGCGGGTTCGGCGGGACGCCCTTCCCGGAGCGCCAGGGGGGGGTGGGTGAGGAAGCGTCCCGGCCGGGCCGCGTCCTCGATGAGGATGGCCGTGTACCCCCTCAGGAGTTCGCCGTCCCACTCCTTCTTGGTGAGCTGGACGCTCAATCTCCAGTCCCCCCCGTCGAGGGGCTCCACCCCGAACTGCTCCAGCCTCACCGGGACCTCCTCCCCGGCAGATGGTTCCTCCTCCTGGGGGGAGTCCGCGGTCCCGCCGGCACCGCCTGCAGGCTCCTCGGGCCGTTCCGCCGCACCCGGCACCCGGTCCGCCGGGACCGGCTGGGGGGTGACGGCCAGGATCTCCCGTCCGCTCACCAGCTGGTACTTCTCCTGAAGGTGGTCGTAGCGACGCCAGAAGAGGAGGGCCGCCGCCAGGCTCACCCCCACCACCAGAAGCACCGCGACCCCGCCGATCACGGCACCCCGGATCAGACCGGGCGTGATCTGCCAGGTCCGGTTCGTGCCGTCAGGACGGAGCAGGATCAGAGTGAACATCCGGCTCCGGCGGTTCTCACTCTTCACACGGTTCCCCTATCCGATGGGCTGGCTGGTCTCCCGGACGATCCGCCATCCCCCGTCCTCCATGCGGAAATAGAGACGCTTGGCGGAATGTGCCAGGAAACGGTCCGATTCGTATCGCTGGTCGAAGGCGGCCACCAGCTCCCCGTCGTGCATGTAGATGTGGAGGCCGCTGATCTCCACCCGGATGAAGTCGTAGGTGCGGGCCAGCCGCTCTTTGTAGGCCTTCCAGGCCTCCCAGTCCCGGCCCATCGACCACATGGAGCGGCTGTAGAAGTCCATGTAGGGCTCGATCCGGCGCGATTCCCAGGCCTCCTCCCACCGGGCGATCAGCTCCTCCACCTCCGCCCGCTGCCGGGAGGCCTCGACGGGGTCGAGGAGGTTGAGTTCGTGCTCCACCACCATCCCGGTGGCGTGCACCCCCCGACCCACCCGGATGTCCGCCTCCAGTTCCAGCAGCTGGTCGTTGGTGACCACCACGCAGCCCCGGGTGTTGTACCCCTCGGCCACTCGGGCGGGTTCGTCGGTGGCATGGAGCCAGATGTTGCTGCCGTCCCTGCCGCCCAGCCGGTCGAAGATGTTGGGGAAATCGGTCGCGAACGCCCCGATCCCGTATTCCGGCGGGAGTTCCCCGCCGTCGATGATCCGGTTGAAGAAGTAGATGCTCTCCGGGGTCCGGAGGTCCCCCTCCACCTCCTTGTCCCCGTCCCGCTCCCCCGTGTTGGCCTGCACCACCCGTATCGGGAGGGCCTCACCCGTCTCACTCCCCCGGTAGAGGATCAGGCTCTGGGTACTCTTCTCCACCAGGATGCCGAAGGTCCCCTCGGGCAGGCGCAGGAAGGCCCGCGGGATCTTCCCCCTCAGGGAGGCCTCGTCACGAGGTCCGTGGGCGCGCCCGGGCCCTGTCGAGGAGGTCAGCAGCGTGATCAGGATCAGTGTTCTGAGCATGGCCGGCCTGTCGGGAGAACGTTCACGTGGTCAATCCATGGTAGTGAGGGCGGGATGTTCGCGGCAACCGGATTGGCATCCCCTTGCGTCTCTCCCCCGGTGTAGCATCATGGGCGACATGGAGACCTCGCTCCCCCACAGCATCGCTTCGGCCTGGGCGTCGGCCATCCGTTCTCCGGGTGGTCCCCTGCGTCCCCGGGAGTCCCTGGATCGGGGGGAGGAGGATCCCGGACCCTCGTCGGCCCTGCTGGCCCGGTGGGGGATGGCGGCCCCGGCCTGGCTCCTGGTGGAAGGAGAGCCGGGGACCTGGCCCCGCCTCGCGGAGCGGCTCCGACCCCGCTTCCTGGCAGCCCGGGTCCGCACCCTGGCCGCCCTCGGAGCCCTGGAGGAGGCCGCCGGGATCCTGGCCGGGGAGGGGGTGGACCTGCTGGTCACCCAGGGGGCCGCCCTGCTGGACTCGGTGGACCTCCCCCATCCCGAGCTGCGGAACATGGTGGACGCCGACGTGGTGGTCCCTCCCCATCAGGCGGAGCGGGCACGGCGGATCCTCCTGGGCTGTGGGTTCCGGGCCCTGGACGGCTCGGGGCGTCTCACCCGGCGGGGAGGGACCCTGGACCTGCATGCCCGCCCCCTCGGGATGGAGCGCATCCTCCGTCGCCGCCTGGCCCTCCCCCTGGACGACGCCGAGGTGTGGGAGGAGGCACGCCCCGCCGACCCGGACGGCCCCCTGCCCCCGCCGACCCGGGTGCCCTCCCTCCCCTGGCTGTGGGTCCTCACCCTGGCCCACGCCCAGAAGCACTCCTTCGGTTCACTCAAGTGGCCCCTGGACCTGCTGCTCATCGGGGAGAGGATGGACCCCGCCGGGCGCCGGCGGGCGGCGTACTGGGCCCGGCGGCTGCGTCTGGAGACCTCCTGGATCGTGATGGGCGGGATACTCGAGGGATGGGGGGCGCCGCTGCCCCCCGGACTGCGCCCCGGCGGGGAACGGATCTCGCCCGGTCAGCAGAGGCTGGTCCGGGCGGCGTCGGAACGCCTGCGGGGTCTGGGACCCATGGGGTGGGTCGGTGAGCGGATGCTCTGGACCATGGCCCGGGGACCGTGGGATCGGACGCTGCTGGTGTGGGAGACCCTCTTCCCCGGGCGGGCGACCATGCGGACCCTCTATCCCTCCTACCGCCCCCTCCTCAGGCCCTTCTATCTCCTCCGGCGCCTGTGGGACCTCGGACGCAGGCTGCTCGGGAGCCGCTCGGACGACCTGTCCTAATGATGGGGATGATGCTCCCAGCCGGGGGGTGTGGCCGCCTGGGCCAGGGAGTAGCCGGTCTCCTCGTCGTAGAAGTCGGCGATCGAGAGGGTGAGGACGGCGGGCACGGTATATCCCGTACCGGCCAGGCGGCGCAGGAAGTCCCTGCGGCTCTGGGTCGTGATCGGGTCGGGACCGGGGGTCCCCGGTGATCCGCTGCTGGGGTCGGCTGTCATCCTGATCGATCCTCCTTGTTAGGAATCTCGTCCATACCGCCGGTCCGCACAAGGGGAAGGAAGGGGGACGGCCGGGGGCACCCTCACCCCTCCTCCACCAGGTCCGCCTCCCGGAAGGCCTCCAGGGCCTCTTCCACACCTTCCTCCGCCTCCCGGCGACCCAGTCCGAAGCTCTCCCGCAGGAGCTCCACCAGTTCGGAACGCTCCCGGGCCCCCTCCAGTGCCTCCCACACCAGCGCGGCGCTGGCATTGAGTGTGTGCACCCTGCCTCTTTCCACGTCGAAGAGGGCCAGTTCGGTGTCCATGGGGCGACTCATGAGGTCCTTGCGGGGTCTGGGAAGGGTTCCGTCGGGACTCATCACTCCTCCTCGGCGGGGAGCTGCAGGTAGCGTTCTCTCAGTCGCGCCGCACGCCCCTCGGCGTGATCCGTGTCCCGGAAGAGCCCGGGGAAGGACGCCGCCGCCGCCCGCGCCGCTTCGCCGAGGGTGGAGCGTGTGAGCTGCTCCAGGAGGAAGGCATCGGCGGCGGCCCACCGGCTCAGGGGGAGCCTCCGATCCCGCGCCAGTCCCCGCCTGCGTTCCTCCAGCGGGAGCGAGCGGAAGGTGTTCCCCTCCCGGACCCTCTCCTCCTCTCCCTCCACCCGGAGGTGCCACGACCACCACACCCTCCCCGACGGGTCGCTCCGGGCCGCTGCGCCTCCCCGGACCACCGCCCCTTCCCGGACCTCCAGGGGAGGGGTCACCGGCAGGTGCCCCTGCCCCCAGGAGGCCTCCCCGCTCTCCGGGGCGTTGCTGTACGCCCTCCCGGGGGCCCATTCGATCTCCATCCAGAGACCGAGCCCCCAGATCCTCCCGTCCCGGCGGATGGTCCAGCGTCCCTCGCCCTCGTAGCTCCCTTCCTCCATGACGGCCAGGTCCCACTCCATCAGGGTCACCGGTTCGGAGAGGGGACCTTCGGGGGGGATGCCGCCGGGATCGAGGGCGTTGGCGGCCAGACCCTCCATCAAACTCAGGTCGAGGCCCTGGACGTCCTCCAGGTCGAGGTCCCCTCCCCCGGCCCGGAGCCGCCAGCGCGGGTCGTGGACCGTCCCGGCGGGAGGGGGGTCGGGAGGGGAAGGCGGGGGGCCGCCCCAGGGCACCGCCTCGAGTCCCACGCGCCGGGGCAGGGTGCGGCCGGAGGGCTTCAGCAGGCGCGGCCTGGCCTGCAGCAGCAGCTCGTTCAGGTGCCCGTCGTAGAACCAGGGACTGAAGTCCTCGGTGATCAGCACGTCCGCGGGCTCGGGCAGCTCGACCTCCTCCCCCCTGCCCTTCAGGAACACCACCCGGTCCTCCATCCCGTTGGCCCGGACGATCCGCCGGGCCGCCTCCGAGACCCGGCCCGGCTCGACGGCGTAGACCACCGATGCCCCGGCCCGGGCGGCCATCAGGGCGTAGGTCCCCACCCCGGTACCCACCTCCACCACCACATCCCCCTCCTCCACGCATGCCCGGATGGCCCCGTCCATGACGGCCAGGCGTCGGGGCTGCCCAAGCAGGGCACGGTAGTAGCGCGCGTTCATCCCAGCTCCCTCACCTTCTCCGCCAGGCCTGCAGAGGGACCCCGTCCCAGATACACCGGTACCCGGGCCGCCAGGGTGCTCAGTGCCTGGAACACCCGGGCCCTCTCCTGCCAGAGGAACTGGGCGTGGGGATAGAGGGCGTGGAGGGCCTCTCCCTCCGCCAGGCGGTCGAGCCGCGGGGGACCCTCCCGCTCGGCCCCCCTGATCACCACAGCCGCGGGGGGGGCCGCCTCCGCACGAGCGGGGGCGAAGTCCTCGGGGTGGACCAGGCAGCGGCGCCGCTCCCCCGGTTCCCAGTCGGTCTCGGCGACCAGCATGGGAGAAGGGGCGGCGGGACCCAGGCGGTCGAGGGCCCGGTGCCCCAGGGCCAGGCTCACGGGGAAAGGGACCAGCTCCCCGCTCGCGAGATCGAACCAGGTGAGATCGTCGCTGCCGTATGCCGCCCCCCGGAGACAGCAGGCCAGCGTGAGGGTGGACTTGCCCGCTCCCGATGGGCCGGGGACCAGGAGGGAGCGACCGTCGAAAGCGGCCAGTCCGGCATGGAAGGCGGCGTGGCCGGGGGTGCTCCGGAAGGCGGTCTGGGTCACATGCCAGTGGAAGGCGGCCAGGAGTCCCTCCGGGTCGGGCGCGCGCTCCCATGCCTGCCCATCCAGGTCCAGCTGCCAGGAACCGCCGCGTCCCTCGAGGCGGAAGGTCGCGGCAGGGGCGGGGAGTCCCTCTCCGGAGGCCAGCCAGCCCAGTACCCGGAGGGCCTCCTCACGGAGGGAGACCGATGGACAATCCAGTTCGGCGGACCAGCGTGGCGTACCGAACCGCAAGCCAGGCCTCAGCGGCTCAGGGTGGTGCGCAGGATCGCGACCAGGTCGGAGGCCATGTCGTCCGCCGGGACCTCCACGACCCGCCCCAGCTCCCCTCCCTCGTGCTCCACCACCAGGGTGGGGCTGAAGGCGATGTCGTGGGTCGTGCAGAAGCCGTCGCGGTCCCCCTTCTGCCGGTCCATACCCACCACCTGGAGGGAGATCCTGCTGTTGTCCGCCTGCTGGAGGGCCTGGAAGAGATGGGGGACGTGGACCTGGGCATCATGGCACCAGGTGCCCATGAAGAGCTTGAGGCGGACCGGTTCCCTCAGCTCCCTCAGGTACCGCACGGTCGCCGGGGGGACCGACACCAGCTCGGTCCGGCTGCGGAACACCGGGAAGTGTGCGATCACGTACTCCATGTCCGTCACCCCGTGGAGGATGCCGTCCTCCACCTCGGGGGGCGAGCCCTCCAGGGCATCCCCCTGCGGGCTCCCGCCGCAGGAGGCCGCGGCGGCGGCGGTGAGCAGCAGGCATAGCGAGAGGCACAGGCGTATCGGTCTCATGATATCTTCCAGCTGGCGGTCCGGGGGGACGCCCGGCGGCCTACCCGCCGACCTGGCTCTTGAGGCCCTTGCGGACGATGTTGGCGGCCTGGGGTCCCTTCGGCCCTTCGGTGATCTCGAACTCGACTTCCTCCCCGGCTTTCAGTGACCGGAATCCGTCGCCCACGATAGCGGAATAGTGCGCGAAGACGTCCGGACCGTCGACCTGGCTGATGAACCCGTACCCCTTCTGGTTGTTGAACCACTTCACATGACCTGCCGGCATAGGTATCGACCTCCGGGGCCGCGTCCCCGTCACCGGGGGCGGCACCATAGGGATGGGCACCATCGGCAACGTCCCATGATGACCGAGGCCCTCGAGGCACTACAAGCAGATTCGCCGGCTATCCTCCGGGGCCGTGAGCGGCGTCTCGGCGCTGCCGGACGATCTCGTACAGCATCATCCCCGCGGCCGCGCTGGCGTTGAGGGACGCCGTCCGCCCGGCCAGGGGGATGGCGGCCATCATGTCGCACGCCTTCCGGGTGATGGGCCGGACCCCCTTCTCCTCTGCCCCGATGACCAGGCAGAGCGGTCCGGTGAGGTCGAGCCCCCACGGCTCGGTGCCCTCCTCGGCGGCGGTCCCCACCACCCAGAGACCCTCCTCCTTCAGCAGTTCCAGGGTGCGTGCCAGGTTGGCGGCCCGACAGAGGCTCACCCGCTGGAGGGCACCGGCACTGGCCTTCTCGGCCCCCGCACCCGGGGCCGCCGATCGGTAGCGGGGGACCACCAGGCCGTGGGCACCCATGGCCTCCACGCTCCGTGCCACCGCCCCCAGGTTCTGAGGGTCCTGCAGGTGGTCGAGGGCCACCAGGAGCGGTACCTCCCCCAGGGCCTTCACCGCGGTCACCAGCTCCATCGGGTCCTCGTAGACGGTGGCGGCCACCCGGGCCGCCACTCCCTGGTGGCTGGCCCCGTCGGTGAGACGGTCCAGGGCACCCGGGGGCTGGAAGGCGACGGGGATCCCATCTTCCCGGGCCAGGGAGAGGAGGGCCTCCACCCTCCCGTCACGCCGCCCTTCCGCCGCATAGAGCTTGTGCACCCGTTCGGGAGCCTCTTCCAGGGCCGACTGCACGGGTGTGATGCCGTAGAGCAGGTCCCCCTCTTCGCGGGTCATGCGATGTCTCCCAGGGCCATCCGGGTCCCCATGCGCCGATCCAGGGCCTCCTTCCAGCGTGCGAGGGTCTCCCCGCCCACCGCGGGCTCCCTCCCCTCCCCCACGCCCAGGGCCGCGAAGGCGTCGCTCCGGGCCTGGGCAAGCAGGGCCTGGTCCCCCACCAGGCTGGCGATCCGCAGGTCGGGGAGTCCCGACTGGCGGGTCCCGAAGAACTCCCCCGGTCCCCGGATCTGCAGGTCCGCCTCGGCGATCTTGAACCCGTCGGTGGTCTCCTCCATCGCCTGCAGCCGCCGCTCTCCCTCCTCGGTGAGCTCCTCGGGGGCCAGCAGCACACATGCGGCCTCGCCTCCACCCCGACCCACCCGTCCCCGGAGCTGGTGGAGCTGGCTCAGTCCGAACCGCTCCGCGTGCTCGATGAGGATGAGGCTCGCATTGGGCACGTCCACCCCGACCTCGATCACCGTGGTGCTGACGAGCAGCTCGATCTCACCGGACCGGAAGCCG
Organism: bacterium; assembly: GCA_046497505.1. Classification (GTDB taxonomy): domain Bacteria; phylum Blakebacterota; class Blakebacteria; order Blakebacterales; family JAWOFN01; genus JAWOFN01. The sequence continues at coordinate 14,473 of JAWOFN010000048.1, forward strand.
TCCATCACCCGGTCCTTCTCCTCCGGCGGCATGCGGCCGTGGAGCAGGCCGAGCCGGCGCCCCTCCAGGGGACCGGATGCGAGCTGTTCGAAGCTCTCTGCGGCGGCCCTCAGATCGCTCTTCTCGCTCTCCTCCACCAGGGGGAAGACCCAGTAGGCCTGGCGTCCCTCCTCCAGCACCTCCCGGACCCTCTCCACCACCTTGTCCCGCCTGGAGAGGGGGATGCGGACGGTCTTCACAGGCTCCCTCCCGGGGGGCATCTCGTCGATGATCGTGGTCTCCAGGTCGCCGTAGAGGGTCATGGCCAGCGTGCGGGGGATCGGGGTGGCGGTCATGACCAGCACGTCGGGATCGGTCCCCTTGGCCTGGAGCGCCCCGCGCTGGAGGACCCCGAAGCGGTGCTGTTCGTCCACCACCACCGCGCCGAGGTTCGAGAAATCCACGTCCTCCTGGATGAGGGCGTGCGTGCCCACCGCCACCACCGGGCTGCCGGAGTCGAGCCGGGCCACCGCCTCCCTCCGCTCGCGGGCACCGAGCCGGGAGGTGAGGAAGACGACCTCGGTGTCCAGCCGCCCGAACTCGGTCTTCAGGCGGGAGGCATGCTGTTCGGCGAGGATCTCGGTGGGGGCCATCAGCGCGGCCTGCGTGTCGTTCTCCACCGCGGTGAGCAGCACACACGCCGCCACCATGGTCTTGCCGCTCCCCACATCCCCCTGGAGGAGGCGGTTCATGGGATGAGGGCGGGCCATATCCTCGAACACCTCGGTGAGGGCCCGCTGCTGCGCCCCCGTGGGACGGAAACCCAGGCCTTGGAGGTAGGCCCCGACCAGGGGGCCCCGGGTCTCGAAAGAGCGGCCCGGTCTGCGCTGGACGCTCCGGCTCCGCTCGGCCAGGAGCAGTTCCATGAGGAAGAACTCCTCGTAGGCCAGGCGCCGCCGGGCCGCCTCCGCCGACTCCGGGTCGGAGGGGAAGTGGATCTGCTCCAGGGCACTGTCCCGGTCCAGCAGACCCCGGCGCTCCCGGATCGCCTCGGGGAGGTCGTCCGGCAGGGGGCCCGCCTCTTCCCGGAAAGCGTCGAGAGCACCGCGGATGATACGCCTGAGTCCGCGGCTTGCCAGGCCCACGGCCCGCAGTCCGGCGGTGAGGGGATAGATGGGGATGAGTCCCCCGGTGTGGACCGCCTCGTCCAGCAGGTCGGCCGGCTCGTCGGCGTCCGCGGAGGAGCCAAGCACCTCGAACTCGGGGTGGGCCATCTGGAGGGCGCCGCGATAGGAACCCACCTTGCCCGAGAGGGCGACCAGGTCACCCGCCTTCAAGGCGTCCTTCACATAGCCCACGCCCCGGAACCACACCCCTTCCAGGAGTCCGGTGCCGTCGGTGAACTTGGCCACGAAGCGCGGGCGCCGTCCCCGGGCCACTCCGGCGGCGGCCACTTCGGCCAGTACCGAGGCCTGCTCGCCCTCTTCCAGGTCGCGGATCGGAAGACAGAGGCGCCGATCCACATAACGACGCGGAGCGTAGAGGAAGAGGTCCTCCACGCTCCTCACTCCCGCGCCGGCCAGGGCCCTCGCACGGGAGGGGCCCACCCCCTTCAGGTACTGGACGGGGGCGGCCAGCCTTTCATTCATACGATCCGGACCGCGCTCAGAATCCGAAGGTCAGACCGACCAGGATCCCCTTCACCGGGATGGTCCCCTCCGACACGCTGATGTACTGCAGACGATACTCGGCGCTCACTGCCAGGGGCACCACGGGGGGGTTGAAGAGCAGCCCGGCCATCAGGTGGTAGCCGCTGCGGGTGAAGTCGGCCGGTGCGGCTCCAGGCCCCACGGAGGCGGCGTTGTCCTCATCCACATAGGAGAGCATGTTCAGGTTCAGCCCGCCACCGACCACCGGCTTGAGGGGGAACATGGGGATGAGGCTGATCGGGTAGCGGACATCGGCGAACACGCCCACGTTCGTGAAGTCCTGGTCCGGGACGGTGACCGCCCCGTAGGTGTAGTCGGCCGTCCCCGAGAGGTATTCGACCCCGAGCTGGAACTTCAGGATGGGGAGGAATCCCAGGGAGACGTGGGCCCCGAACGCCGTCGTGGCGTCCATCTCCACGTTGTCGCCGGAGACAGAGAAGCTCCCGACGCGCGCGCCGAAGCCGGTCTGGGCCTGTGCCGCCGCGGGGACCAGCAGGGCGATGACTGCTGCCGCGGCGATGAGCTTCATGCGACGGAACATACAGGTCTCCTTCCGTGGGCCCGCGGACGCCTCGGAGCTTGCCGCCGGAGGGTCCCGGACCTATCTTGTTTCGTCTTGCGACTGGTCCGCGAAGGACATAGTAGAACGGGGTCCCGTTCCCCACAAGTACCACAGGAGCTGAGCATATGGCACGCCGCTGCGCGATCTGCGGCAAGGGCCCCCAGGTGGGCTCCAACGTATCCCACGCACATAACGTCTCCAAGCGTCGATTCATGCCCAACCTGCACAAGGTCCGGGCGAGGATGGACGGGAAGACGAAGACCATCCGGGTCTGCTCATCCTGCCTGAAGGCGGGGAAGGTCACCAAGGCCTGAGCCGTCCGACGGCCTCCGCCTCCTTCAGCCCTCCCCTCCCACCGGCAGCACCACCGAGAGTCCGAACTCCAGCCAGCTGAGGTCCCCGAGACCGAAGTTGCCGGTGTCGGTGTACCGGCGATAGCGGATCGAGAGGTCAGCATCCACCAGGGCGAAGTCGTACTGCACCCCGGCGCCCACGGCGCCTCCCAGGCGGAAGGCCCCTTCGGTGACGGTCTGGATCCCCCTTTCGAACCGGTCGTAGATGAGCTGGTACATCCCGCCCGACGCGGTCAGGAACGCCTTCCCCCAGCCTGCACGGTAAGGGCTCCACCGCGCCCCGACGCTCAGCACCTTCCCCTGATAGAACGCATCCTGGATGTTCATGTTGGTCTCCCGCTGGAAGCGCTCCGTATCCACCTTGAAGCGGGGGAGCACCAGGTCGATCATGGCGTCGAGGGAGCCGCTCACCGGTATGAACCCCCGGAAGCTGAGGTTCATCCCCGGTTTCGCGAAACCGTCGGATGCCTCCGACTCCGCCGCCAGATGCGCCATGGGCAGGTTGATGCCCGCCCCCACCACGATCGTCACCGGCCGTCGACCCCCCTCTCCCGTCACCCCCGGCTGCTGGGCATCCGCCCGGCCGGGGGACAGGACCAGCAGGGCTGCCAGCGAGACCGCACCCATTCCTCCTCGCATACTCAACCTCTTCCTCCAAAGGTCACGACCGCCAGGATCCTGATGCCGAACCAGCGGTACACGAAATCCTCGTCCTCGAACTGATGTATCATCACCGACGACTCCAGGGCGAAGGCGGGCCCGATGGGGACCGCCCAGCCGGCCGCCAGTCCGACCCCGGCGGACCAGTCCCCCGTCTGGGACCGGAGGGTGTCCTCCCCGGCCACCTCGAACTCCGTCCGGGCCCGGTAGGGACCTCCCATGACCTCCAGGAAAGGGCCCTCCTGCCACGAGCGTCCCCCGCGCATGCGGATCCCGATATCCCACTGGTCCACGCGGTTCCTCCCCTCCTCCAGTTCCAGGGGGAAGTCCCTTTCCAGCGCCTCCAGGTCCGCTCCGAAGGAGGGGAAGGAGGCCTGGAAGAAGACGCCCCATCGGGGAAGGGGGCTCCAGGAGAAGCGCTGGACCAGTCCCGGACCGGGGGTGGCGTAGAGCCCGTCGAAGGGGTCATCCTGCGCCAGGTTCCCGCCGGGCATGGCCGCGACCCCCCCCACCGAGATGGCGAAGGGATCGGGCCCCGCTTCCGGGAGCTGGCCCCCCGCCTCACCCGCCGATCCCGCGATCAGGCATGCGGCCAGGAGGGCTTCCGGGACACCCCTCATCCCGCCTCCTGGCCGGCGGTATCCTCGTGAGGCTCGCCCAGGGTACCCTCCCGCGCGGGGAAGTAGACCTGGTCCAGCACGCTCTTGACCACCACCGCGATGGGTACGGCGAAGAACACACCCCAGAACCCCCAGAGCGTACCGCAGATGAGGATGGCCAGGATGATGGCCACGGGATGGATGCTCGTCTCCCTGCCGATTATGACGGGCGTGAGGTAGTTGGCGTCCACCGCCTGGACCGCCATGTACACGAGCAGGGTCCCGACGCCCCCGGTGAAGGTCCCCCACTGGATGAACCCGGTGGCCACCACCGGCAGGGCCACCACGATGGCCCCCACGTAGGGGATGAAGGTACTCAGCCCCGTCAGGATCCCCAGGAGCAGGAAGAAGTTCAGCCCGATGAGCATGAAGGCGATGGTGGAGAGGAGGAAGAGCACGAAGACGACGATGAACTTCCCCTTGATGAACTGTCCCATCTGCTGGTCGATGTCCGCGAGGATGCTGGTCACCTTCGGGTGGCCCGCTCCCGGGATCAGGCGCTTCAGGTAGTTCCAGATCTCTTCCTTGTCCTTCAGGATGAAGAAGACCAGGAAGACCACGATCACCGTGTTCACCGAGTTGCCGATGGCCCCCCCGGCCCAGGCCAGCAGGATCGTGATGAGCCGGCCGAGCTGGTCCTGCAGCTGGACGTTGAGACGGTCCACGAACTCCTGGGCGGAGCCGCCCCGGAAGAACTGGGGCCAGCTGGCCTGCACGTTCACCAGCCACTCCTCCACGCTGGTGACCAGGCGTGGGACCTGGTTGGCCAGGGCGTTGAGCTGCTCGGCGACGGTGGGCAGTACGCTGAACAGGAGCAGGGCAAGGAAGAGGAGGGTCCCCGCTATCACGACGATCACCGCGATGACCCGGGGGAGCTTGAGCCGCTCGAACCGCTCCACCAGCCCATCCAGCAGGTAGGCCACCACACCCGCGGCCACCACCGGGACGAGGGCCTGGGAGAACCAGACCACCACCACCAGGGTGAACACCAGGATGCTCACGAACACCCAGGTCCGCGGCTCCCGTACACGTGTACGCCAGCTCGTCATAGAGGTCAGGACCTTTGCGTTGACGGCTACCGGGCCCGCGGCTACCGTGGAACACCGTCCGCGGGGTGTCGTTGAATATAGGCATCCTCGTACGACCCTGTCGACCCTGGGAGGAGCATGCCGCACCGCTGCACCCGCCCCCGCCTCTCCTTCCTGGCCGTCCTCTGCCTCCTCCTGCCCGGGCCCGCGGGGGGCCAGGAGATCCCCACCGGACTCCCCGAACTCAGAGATCTGGTGGAGGAGCGCGCCCTGCGCATCGCCCAGTCGGGGCTGGAGGAGTACCTCGCGTCACATCCCCGGGACGGGGAGGCGTGGGAGCTGCTGGGTCGGGCCCGGGAGGGCCGCTGGCTCTTCGAGGAGGCCGCCGAGGCCTACGAACAGGCCCTCCGATACCGGGGGGAGAGCAGCGAGCTGCTCATGCGCTACGTCATCACCCGGGGACGCTCCCTGAACATCCTCTCCGCCATCTTCCAGGCCGCAAGGCTGAGGGACATGGCGGCCCGGGCCCTGGAACTCGACCCCATGGACACCGAGGCCCGCGCGGTCCTGGCGGCGTACTACGCCGTGCTCCCGGGTATCGTGGGGGGGGACAGGGCCCGGGCGGAGCGGATCGTGGAGGAGCTGGTGGAGCTGAGTCCCGCGGACGGCTACACCCTCCAGGGGTTCCAGGCGGCCGAGCAGGGCCTCCCCGACTCGGTGAAGGTGAACCGGTGGGAGGCCGCCCTCCGGGCCGACCCCGGACATACCGGGGCCCTGCTCGCACTGGGACTCCACTGGATCGGACAGGACTCCGCCGAACGGGCCATGGACTACTACGCCCGGGCCGCCCGGGCCGACCCGGACGATCCGCAGGTGTGGCTCTCCTTCGGCCGGGCCTGGCGCCGTCTCGACCGGAACGAGCGGGCGGCCGAACACTTCCGGACCGCCCTGGGACTCGACCCTTTCTTCGCCCCTGCCCGCTTCGCCCTGGCGGAGTACTACCAGGAACACGGCCAGCGGCAGGAGGCGATCCGCGCCTATTCGCGGCTCGCCGTCAACAACCCCACCTACGAGTCCAAGACCGTCCGGCGGCGGCTGCGGGAACTGCGGCACCCCCGATGACACGACACCCCGCCCGGCACGGCGCCGGACGGGGTGCGGTATGCCCTCTGAGGGAACCGGGGCCCTACAGGGCGGCGCTGTAGTTGCGTCCCACCTCGTCCCAGTCCACCACGTTCCACCAGGCGGAGATGTAGTCGGGACGCCGGTTCTGGTAGTTCAGATAGTAGGCGTGCTCCCACACGTCGATGCCCATGATCGGGACATGGCCGTTCATGTAGGGGGAGTCCTGATTGGCCGTGCTGTACACCTTCAGGTTCCCCGCCTCGTCCACAGCCAGCCAGGCCCAGCCGCTGCCGAACCGGCCGGCGGCGGCTCCGGAGAACTCCTCCTGGAAGGCGTCGAAGGAGCCGAAGGTGTCGTTGACGGCCCCGGCCAGCTCGCCGGAGGGCCCGCCTCCTCCCTTCGGACCCATGATGGTCCAGAAGAGGGCGTGGTTGGCATGACCGCCGCCGTTGTTCCGCACCGCGGTGCGGATCTCCTCCGGGACCGAGTCGATCTCCCTGAGCAGGTCCTCCACGCTCTTCTCCTGGAGGTCGCCATGCCCCTCGAGGGCGGCGTTCAGCTTGTTCACGTATCCCTGATGATGCCTGCCGTGATGGATCTCCATGGTCCTGCCATCGACGTGCGGCTCCAGGGCGTCATGGGCATAGGGAAGTTCGGGCAGCTCGTGTGCCATGGTTGCCTCCCTTTAACGGGTGGGTGGGTGTATGATGCTCGCCGTTCGGTCCGACGGGAAAACACGGACCGGATAAGTCGGCTTTTAAGGTAACTTGGCTGCCCCGCCCCTCTTCTGCAACCACGAATCCGCCTGCGGTCCCCGTTATCCCCGCACATCCCCTCCTGGTGCCCCCGGAAGAGGCGCCCGTCCCCCGCGGGAGGGGGGGACGGGCACCCGGGCACGACGGAGGGAAGGTCCGGGTACCGCGGGTCGGAACGGCCGGAGGGCGGGGCGGTCCCCTCCGCCGGCGGCCCGCTCAGTCCATCTGCTTCCGAAGGAAGGTGGGGATGTCCAGGTCGTCCGGTGTGAACGACTGGATCTTCCCCTTCTCGATGACGATCTGCTCCCTGTCCTTCGCGGAGGCGGACGTACCGCTCCCCCGCTGATAGGCGGGGATCTCACGGTCTTGGTCGCTCCCCCGGGTGGGGAAGACCACGACCTTCCCCTCCTCCTCGCCCTCCTCCTCGGCGGGCCGGCCGCTCCTTCGGCCGCCTCCCCCGCCCAGGCCGGTGGCGATGACGGTGACCCGGATCTCCTCATCCATCTTGTCGTCCAGCACCGTACCGAAGATGATGTTGGCCTCGTTGCCCGCCGACTCCCCGATGACCTCCAGCGCCTCGTTGACCTCCCGGATGCCCAGGTTGGAACCGCCGGTGATGTTGACCAGCAGGCCGGTGGCACCCTCGATGGAGATCTCTTCCAGGAGGGGGCTGGAGATGGCCTGACTGGCCGCTTCCGCCCCCCGATGCTCGCCGCCTGCCTGGCCGGTGCCCATCAGGGCGTCCCCCATCTCCATCATCACGGTCTTCACGTCGGCGAAGTCCAGGTTGATGAGACCGGGCACGGTGATGAGGTCGGAGATGCCCCGCACCGCGTTCAGGAGAACCCCGTCGGCGATCTTGAAGGCGTCCAGCAGGGGGGTGTCCTCGCTGGTGATGGCCAGCAGGCGCTGGTTGGGGATACAGATGAGGGTGTCCACCCCCTCCTTGAGGTGACGGATCCCCTCGTCCGCCCGCTTCATCCGCTTCATCCCTTCGAACAGGAAGGGCTTGGTGACGATGGCCACGGTGAGCGCCCCGCGTTCGCGGGCGATCTCCGCGACCACGGGTGCCGCCCCCGTGGCGGTACCTCCGCCCATCCCGCCGGTGACGAACACCATGTCCGCCCCGTCCAGGACCTCGTGGATCACCTCCCGGTCCTCCTCGGCAGCCTTGCGCCCCACCTCGGGGTTGGCGCCCGCTCCCAGGCCGCGGGTTAGGCTGCCTCCGATCTGCACCTTGTTCTGTGCCTTGCAGACATCCAGGGCCTGAGCGTCCGTGTTCACGGCGATGAAATCCACGCCGGAGAGGCCCGCGCTGATCATGCGGTTCACGGCGTTGCCGCCGGCACCGCCGACCCCCACGACCTTCATGACGGCCTGGCCCTCTGATTCCAGACCCAGTGTGAGTGACATATGCTTCCTCCCGCTTCATCGGATGCCGTCCCTTCCGGGGGACGGCCCGGCGTCGGACCGCGGCCCGACGCTGTGTGTGACCGGCACCGGTCTGGTGCCGGCCGGTGATGGCTCGTGTCCCGACCCCGGTCTCTCCCGGGGCCGGGGGTGGTGCTAGAAGAACTCGTCCATCCAGCGGCGCATCCGGGCCAGGATCGAATCGAACAGCCCTCCGCCCCGACCGAAGGGCCGGCGCCGTCCGCCCGTTCCCTCCTTCGTCGCGTAGTGGAGCAGGCCCACCGCCGTGGCGTACATCGGTGTGGCCACCTCCTCGCCCAGACCCGCCACCCCCGCGGGCACCCCGAGCTTCACCGGCAGGTTGAAGACCTGCTCGGCCAGCTCGCACGCCCCGCTCAGCATGGCCCCGCCCCCCGTGAGCACGAGTCCCGTGGTGAGGAGGTCGGGGTATTCCGAACGCTGCACCTCCCGCAGCGAGAGGGCGAAGATCTCCTCCATGCGCGGCTCGATGATGGCGGCCAGTACGTCCCGGCTCACCTCCCGGGGCGGGCGTCCTCCCACGCCGGGGACCTCGATCGGCCCCTCGGTCTCGAGCATCTCCTGCAGCGCCACCCCGTGCTGGATCTTGATCCGCTCCGCCTGGTCCCGGGGTGTACGCAGCCCGATCGCCACGTCGTTGGTCACGTTCTCCCCTCCCAGACCGATGACCGCGGTGTGGCGGATGGAGCCCTCGTAGAAGACGGCCAGGTCGGCGGTGCCGCCGCCCAGGTCGAGCATCCCCACCCCCAGTTCCTTCTCGTCCTCGGTGAGGACGGCGAAGGAGGAGGCGAGGGGCTGGAGCACGAGGTCCTCCACCTCCACCCCCGCCCGCTGGACGCTCTTGTAGATGTTCTGGGCACTGGTCACCGCGCCCGTGATGATGTGGATCTCCCCCTCCAGGCGGACCCCGGACATCCCCACCGGGTCCTTGATGCCCGGCTGGTCGTCCACGATGAACTCCTGGGGGATGACGTGGATGATCTCCCGGTCCATGGGAAGGGCGATGGCCTTGGCCGCTTCGATGACCCGCTCCACGTCGGAGGGGGTGATCTCGCTCCCTCCCCGGCCCACCGCGATGACCCCCCGGCTGTTGATGCTCCGGATGTGGTCCCCGGCGATGCCGGCGTAGACACTGTTCACCTGGACCCCCGCGTGCTGCTCGGCCTCCTCCAGGGCGTCCTGGATGCTGGTGATGGTCTTCTCCAGATTGACCACCACGCCCCTCCGCAGCCCGTTGGATGGGCTCCTGCCCACGCCCAGGATGCGGAGCGTGCCGTTCTCGTCCGGCTCCGCGATGATGGCCACGATCTTCGTGGTGCCGATGTCCAGACCGGCGATCACGCTGGATCCTGCCATGGGCTCAATCGCCCCCTTTTCGCTCTCGATAGATGACCGTCTCCTCGTAGCGCAGGTCCACCTGCGCCAGAGGCGCGTGCCGCTCCCGCCCCTCCTCCACCAGGGCGCCCACCAAAGGCAGGGTCCTGGAGAGGTCGGAACTGCGCAGCAGCACCTCCACCGCGTCGGGCAGCAGTACGAGGGTGATGGCGCCGTCCGGTCCCGGACGAACCTCCGAGACTCGGTCCAGCAGACGGGGGGCCGAGGCCCGGACCGTCTCGATGGCCCTGGTACTCTTCGTCAAAGCTCTCTCCCGGGCCTCACCGCGACCTTCCGGCAGGCCGGTGATGAAGGGGAGCGACCCGTAGCGGGCGGGATCGAGACCCTCCAGTTCACGTCCCGAGGCATCGACGCCCCGTACCGGTGTGCCTTCCAGCAGGGCCGCGGGGACCCTTTCGGTGACTTCGATGATCACGGACGCGGGCAGGCTCCTGCGCACCGCCACCCGCTCCACCAGGGGGTGCTGTGCCACCCGGGCACCCAGACCCTCCATGTCCTCCGGACCCATCTTCGCACCCCGGACCTGCACGGTCCGGGTGAGGGCCAGCAGCTCCGCCCCTTCCAGGAACCGGGTGCCCTCCACCCGGATCTCCTCCACGGTGAAGTCCGCCGCGCCCGAGAGGCCCGCGAGCGCCATCCGGGCGAAGAAGCCCATCGCGGCGACCAGCACCAGCATCCCCGCCGCCCCCTTGAGACGGTCGAGGAAGCGGGTCCTGCGACGGCTGCGCGCCCTCCGGCTGCTGCTTCGGGATCGGCTCACGAGTCCCCCTCACCCCGGCTTCCGAAGCCGCGTTCGCTCCGGCGCCGGTCGGCCATGGGATGCCCGGCCGGGACCCAGACCCGCGGCGGGAGAGGGTCGGCATCGAACCCCACCGTGACCACCTCCCGTTCCAGTCCCACCCCCGTCCGCTCCTCCACGATGCGCTGTACCCGGTCGATGAGGCGCCGTACCTGGGCCGCGGTGGCACCCCCGGTGTTCACCAGGTAGTTGGCGTGGAGGGAGCTGATCTCCACCGGTCCCTCCGAGGCGCTCTTCAGACCGCACGACTCGATGAGTCTCCCCGCCGCGTCGCCTTCCGGGTTCTTGAACACGCTCCCCACGCTCAGCACCCCGGCGGGCTGGGTCGCCATGCGATGCTGCAGCAGCTCCTCCATCCGCCGGGCCGCCGCTCCCTCTTCGGCGGCGGGATGCAGGCGGAGTTCCACGGCCCCGATGATGCTCCCCCGGGGGAGACTGGAGGAACGGTAGGCGAGCCCCAGGGCCTCGGCCTCCACCTCCACCGTATGGACCTCGGGCGGCGGGGTGACCACCGTCACCCGTTCCAGAGCGTCCCGGATGTCCCCTCCCCGGCCCCCTGCGTTCATGACCGCCGCGCCGCCGATGCTCCCCGGCACCCCGGTGAGCCCCTCCATCCCGCTCATATCCCGGCGGGCCGCCCACCTCACCACCCGGGCGGTGGCCACCCCCGCCCCCAGGCGGAGGTACCCGGGTTCGGGCTCCTCCCACCCCTGCAGAGCGTCGGTGAGTACCACCACCCCGTCGAACCCCTCATCGGAGATCAGCATGTTGCTGCCGCCCCCCATGGGCATGTAGGGCACGCCCATCTCCCCCAGGGTGTCCACCAGGCGCCGGAGACTGGCCAGATCGGGGGGGCGGACCAGGGCCCGGCACCTTCCCCCCACCTTCAGGCTGGTATAGGCGGCCAGCCGCTCCTCCATGCGGATCTCCCCCACGTGGGAACGCTCGAGTGCCGCCTGCAGGGCCCGGATGCGCATCATCCCCTCCCCTCCCCCTCTTCAAGCAGCCGCAGCAGCTCCTCGGCGGCCTTCCAGATGCTGCCCGCACCCATGGTGATGACCAGATCCCCCTCCCGGACGATCTCCGCCAGCTCGACGCTCACCCGGGCGGCGTCCTCCACGTAGTGTACCTGCCGGTGCCCCTGACTCCGTGCCGCGGAGGCCACCAGCTCCCCGCTCACGCCGGGGATGGGGGCCTCCCGAGCAGGGTAGACGTCGGTGACCACCAGCACGTCCGAGTCGAGCAGGGCCGCCCCGAAGTCCCCGGCGAAGTCCCGTGTCCGGGTGTAGAGATGGGGCTGGAATACGGCCACGATGCGCCGCTCGTACCCTGCCCGGGCGGCCTGCAGGGTGGCGGCCACCTCGGTGGGGTGGTGGGCGTAGTCGTCGACGACCGCCACACCGGCCGCCTCCCCCTTCACCTCGAACCGCCTGGCCACGCCGGTGAATCCCCTCAAGGCCTCCAGCATGGCCCGACGGTCCAGGTCGAGGTGCAGCCCCACTCCCAGGGCGGCCAGGGCGTTCCGGATGTTGTGCAGTCCCGGGACCTGCAGCTCCACCGTTCCCAGTTCCTCTCCCTGCCAGCTCACCTCGAAGCGGCTCCCCAGCCCTTCGAAACGCACATCCCGGGCCCGCACGTCCGCCTGGCTGGTGACCCCGTAGCTCACCAGGGCCCGGTCGATCACCGGCAGCAGGCTCCGTACCCCCGCATCGTCCAGACACGCCACCACGGCACCGTAGAAAGGCACCTTGTTGGCGAACTCGGCGAAGGCCTCCCGCATCGAGTCGTAGTCGCCGTAGGTGTCCAGGTGCTCCGCCTCGACGTTGGTGATCACCGCCACGGTGGGGAAGAGCCGGAGGAAGGAGCGGTCGAACTCGTCCGCCTCCGCCACCAGGTAGTCCCCCTCCCCCAGGGAGGCGCTGGTACCGAGTGCGTTCACCTTCCCCCCCACGATGAGCGTGGGGTCGAGACCGGCGGCGGCCAGGACCCCGCCCGTCATGCTCGTGGTGGTGGTCTTCCCGTGGGTACCCGCCACGCCGATGCTGAAGTGCATGCGCATCAGCTCGCCCAGCATCTCCGCCCTCCGGATCACCGGGATCTTCAGCTCGGTGCCCCGGACCACCTCCGGGTTGTCCGGCTTCACCGCGCTGGAATAGACCACCGCGTGGGCGCCCTCCACATGCTCGGCGGCGTGCCCCTCGTGGACGACCGCCCCGAGTCCCTCCAGGTGGCGGGTGACCTCGGTGAGACGCAGGTCGCTCCCGGTGACCTCGTATCCCTGGTGCAGGAGCAGCTCGGCGATCCCGCTCATGCCGATGCCCCCGATCCCCACGAAATGGATCCGTTCGATGCGCGTGAAGCGTGTCATGCCCCGCCCCCTTCCAGACGCATCAGGGCGGCCTCCCGGCTCTCCTCGTCCACACCCCGGGCGATCTCGACCAGACCCCGGGCGATGGTCCGGGCCGCCCCGGTGTGTCCCAGGCTCGCCGCCTGCGCCCTCATCGACTCCAGGCCGTTCCGCGCATCCAGCAGGGCACGCACCCGGCGGGCCAGGTAGCCGGGGGTGAGGTCGGACTCGGGGAGGACCACGGCGGCACCCGTATCCTCCATGGCCCGGGCGTTCGCCTGCTGGTGTCCCCCGGCCGATGTGGGGAGGGGGACCAGGATGGAGGGGACACCGTAGGCGGTGAGTTCGGCGATCGTGGAGGCCCCGGCACGGCAGACCGCCAGGTCCGCCGCCGACCACGCCTGCTCCATGGCATCGATGTAGGGGAGCACGAGCACCCGTTCCCGGTACTCCCCGCCCAGTTCCTCCCGCTTCCCCTCGGCCATCGCCTCTCCCTCCTCACCCGTCTGCCAGAGCAGCGTGAGGTCCGGGACCTGGAAAAGGTCCTTCAGGGCCCCGGCCACCGCCCTGTTCAACGCGGCGGAGCCCTGGGAGCCCCCGGTGACCAGGAGCACCCGGGCGTCGGGGGGGAGACCGAGGGTATCCCGTGCCCGCTCCCTTGGGACCGGGTCGGGGCGCCGCATGGGGGTGCCCACGATCTCCAGTCCCGACCGCTCCCCCAGGACCTCCATGGCCGCGTGCCCGGTGACATAGGTCTTCCGGGCGAGGGGACTGAGCATCCGGATGGTGAGCCCCGGCCGGGCGTCCAGGGCCACCAGGGCCACCGGTACGCCCAGCATCCGGGCCGCCAGAAGCGCGGGCCCGGAGACGAAGCCGCCGGTCCCGAAGGCCACGTTGGGGCGGAGCCGGAGCACCGCCCACACGCTCTGGAAGAACCCGGCGGCCAGGCGGAGGGGGAAGAGGAGGTTCCGGACCACCTCCCCGCGGTGGAAGCCTTCGGTCCAGAGGGTCCGGTAGGGCCGGTGCTGGGCGTCCAGTACCCGTTCCTCCAGACCCCGGCGGCTCACCGCGAAGAGACTCCGGGTCCCCTCCATGGCGGCCTCCAGCTCCTCCACCACGGCCAGGGCCGGGTAGAGATGACCGCCACTCCCCCCTGCCGCGATCCAGACCCTCATGCCCGCCCTCCTTCCCCCGGGAGGTCCTCCAGGGCGGCCTCCCGGCTCACGCTCAGGAGCACCCCCACCCCCGCCAGGCTGAAGAGCAGCGAGGACCCGCCGTACGAGATGAAGGGGAGGGCCAGGCCCGTGGCGGGGAGGGTGGAGGTCACCACCCCCACGTTCAGCAGCACGTAGAGCCCGAGGGTCATGGAGATGCCGGCGGCCAGCAGGGCACCGGTGATGTCGGGGGCGTGCCGTGCGATACGGAGTCCCCGGACCACCAGGACCAGGAAGAGCACCAGGGTGAGGACCGCACCCGCGAAACCCAGTTCCTCCCCCACGATGCTGAATATGAAGTCGTTGAACGGTTCGGGGAGGAACCGCAGCTTCTGGACCGAGTTCCCCAGACCCCGTCCCAGGATACCCCCGCTCCCCAGACCGATGAGGGACTGCCACACCTGGTAGTTGGCGCCCTGCAGGTCGCTCCCCCCTTCCAGGAAGGCGGAGATGCGGGTCCTCCGGTAGGGACTGCTCATCAGGAAGACCCAGACCGGTGCCGCCGCGCTCAGCGCCAGGGCCCCCAGATGGACGAGGCGGGCCCCCGCCAGGTAGATCATCCCGCCGCAGATGAGGGCCAGGGCCGCGGCGGTGGAGAAGTCCGGTTCGGCCAGTATGAGTACGCAGGCCCCCGCCACCGGTGCCAGGATGGGGAGCAGACCCTCGCGGAACGCGCCCAGATCCTCCCGCCGCCGGGTCAGTGTGTCGGCCAGCCAGAGGATCAGGGCGAAGCGAGCCAGGTCGGAGGGCTGGAAGGTGAGGGGGCCCAGGGCCATCCACCGGTTGGCCCCCTTCGCCCCCACCCCCCCCAGGCTGGGCATGAGCACCAGGACCAGACCGACGAAGGAGAGGATGAGCAGGGGCCGGCCCAGCCGGGCCACCGGGACGTATCGGGCCCGGGAGAGGACGGCCATGATGACCAGGCCGATGACCGCACGCACCAGGTGCCGCTTCAGGTAGAAGGCCGGGTCCCCATGGGAGGCGGCCGCCACACTGGAGGAAGCGGAGTACACCATCACCGTACCCAGCCCCACCAGGAGCAGGGTCACGGTCAGGATCGTGCGGTCCGCGGACCGCCGGGACCGCTTCTGTCCCGTGCTGTGGCTCAACCTTCTCCTCCGCTCTCGGTGATGCGCCGTACCGCCCCGGTGAAGACCCGGCCGCGGTGCTTGTAGTCGTCGAACATGTCGAAGCTGGAGCATGCCGGAGCCATGAGGACCACACCCTCCGGCCGCGCCAGCTCCCACGCCCGTCCCACCGCCTCCTCGAGGGAATCCGCCTCGTGGAGGGGGACACTCCCCTCCAGTTCGGCCAGCAGGTGGGGCCGGGCCTCCCCGATGAGCACGGCCGCCTTCCCGCACCGCGCCAGTTCCCGTGCCAGCGGGGCGTAGGAAGAACCCTTGTGCTTCCCGCCGGCGATGAGGACCACCCCTTCGTCGAAGCCGGTGAGCGCCGCCCGTGCGGCGTCGGTGTTGGTGGCCTTCGAGTCGTTGTAGAAGACCACGCCCTCCCGCTCCCCCACCCGCTCCAGCCGGTGGGACAGCGCCTTGAAACCTCTCAACGCCTCCTCGATCTGCTCCCGTCCCGCCCCGTAGCGGGCCGCCGCGGCCGCCGCGGACATGGCGTTGGCCGCGTTGTGCTCCCCCGGGAGGGGCACCGAAGAGAGGGAGAAGAGCACCCGCTCCTCCATCCCCGGCAGGGCGGCGACGGCCGCTTCCCCCCCTCCCCGCCGCTCGACCCAGACCCCGGGACGCTGGGGCCCGGAGAGGCGGGAGACGGGGATCCGGAATCCCGGTGCCGGGGCGGAGACCCTCACCGCTCCCGGGTCGTCCGCGCCGAAGAGGGCCCAGTCCTCCTCCTCCTGTCCCTCCCAGAGACGGGCCTTGGCCGCCGAGTAGGCCGCCATGTCCGGGTAGCGGTCCAGGTGGTCGGGGGTGACGTTGAGCAGCACCCCCGTGTGGGCCCGGAAGTCCTCCACCCGCTCCAGCTGGAAGCTGGAGAGTTCCAGCACCATGACCTCGATGTCCGGCTCTTCCAGGACCAGGTCCGAGAAGGCCCGCCCCAGGTTCCCCCCGGCGGCCGCCCGCACCCCGGCCCGCTGGAGCATGGCTGCGCAGAGGGAGGTGGTGGTGGATTTCCCGTTGCTCCCGGTGATGCCCACGATGCGGCCGTCGAAGGACCAGGAGGCGGCCTCCACCTCGCTCACCACCTTCCGCCCCGCAGCCAGGGCCTCCGCGGCGGGTCCGGCGGACGGGTCCACACCGGGGCTGAGGACCACCAGGTCCGCGCTCTCGGTGAGGCCGGGCCTGTGCCCGCCGGTCTCGACCTCCACCCCCGCTCCCCGGAGGTCGTCGAGTTCCGCCCCGGCCCCCTCGGGGCGGCCGGAGTCGGAGGCCAGGACCCGTGCGCCCCGGGCCGACAGAAGGCGTGCCGCCGCCCGCCCGGAGACCCCCAGTCCGATGACCACCGCCCGCTTCCCGCCCAGGTCCACGTCCGTCTACTCCTTCCGTCCCCGGTCCTGATCCCGACCCCGGGATTCCTTTTTCTTCTTCCCCTCACCGCTGCCCGCCGGTCCCTCCGCGGGCGGCGCCGGGAGTGCCCCTCCCGCTTTCTTCGCCAGGTTGAACTCCAGCACGTCGACCCCCCTCAGCGGATCTTGAAGGTGGAGAGGCTGAAGAGGGCGAGCATGATGCCCAGGATCCAGAACCGGATGACGACCTTCGACTCCGGCCACCCCTTCAGCTCGAAATGATGATGGAGGGGGGCCATGCGGAAGACCCGCCTGCCCCCGCGCCAGCGGTAGGAGGCCACCTGGATGAGCACCGAGGCAGCCTCGATGACGAACACGCCCCCCACGATGATGAGGAGCAGCTCCTTCTTCAGGAGCAGGGCCATGCCGGCCAGCGCACCGCCCAGTGCCATCGATCCCGTGTCTCCCATGAAGACCTGGGCCGGATGGGCGTTGAACCAGAGGAACCCCAGGCACGCACCCAGCAGGGACATGCCGAAGATGGTCAGCTCCCCCGAACCCGGGAGGAACGCGATGTTCAGATAGGCGGCGGTGTCGACCCGCCCGGTGACGTAGGCCATGATGGTGAAGGCCAGGGCGGCGATCCCCACCAGCCCGATGGCCAGTCCGTCCAGCCCGTCGGTGAGGTTCACCGCGTTGCTGGTGGCGGTGATGACCAGGACCACCACGGGCACGTAGAGCAGCCCGAAGTCGAGCATGGTGTCCTTCATGAAGGGGATCATGGTCTGGCTGGCCACCTCGGGAGGGGGGGGAGGCCAGGTGATCATGATGACCCCCACCACCAGACCGAGGGTGATCTGTCCCAGCAGCTTGTAGCGGGCGACCAGTCCCTTCGGATATCGCCGCACCGTCTTCAGGTAGTCGTCCAGGAAACCCACCAGCCCCATCCACACCGTGCAGAGGAGGATGATCCAGGTGTAGCTGGTATCGAGGGCGGACCAGAGCAGGGTGGGGATCACCACCGCCGCCACCACCAGGACCCCCCCCATGGTGGGGGTGCCCGCCTTGGTGAGGTGGGTGGCGGGACCGTCCGCCCGGATGTGCTCCCGCAGCTGCCATCGGGTCAGCTGCCGGATGAGCCATCCCCCGAGGAGGAAGCAGATCAGCAGGGCCGTGATGGCGGCGTAGGCGGACCGGAAGGTGATGTAGCCGAACAGGCGCATGAACCCGATCTGGTCGGCCAGCGGGAAGAAGAGATGATAGAACACCTGCTAAGCCTCCTCCCCCTCGGGTGTCGGACCCTGCAGCCCCCGCAGCCGGTCCACCAGCTGCTCCAGCCCCACGGCCCGGCTCCCCTTCAGGAGCACCAGGTCGCCGGACCGCAGCCGCTGCTGGAGCACCGACCACGCCCCTTCCACATCCCGACCCGTCTCGATCCGCTCCGCATCCAGCCCGGAAGCCTCGGCGGCCCGAGCCATCTCCTCCGCGTGGGAGCCCACCGCCACCAGCAGGTCCACGGCGGCGGCGGCGGCCCGTCGACCCGCCTCGGCATGCGCCTCGGGGGCGGCCTCCCCCAGTTCCAGCATGTCCCCGAGCACGGCCACCTTCCGCCGGGGCTTCCCGTTCTGCCACTCCGCCAGCAGGTCGAGCGCCCGCGCGGTGCTCACCGGGTTGGCGTTGTATGCGTCGTTGAGTACCAGCAGCCCCCCGGTCCGGACCAGCTCCCCCCGCCAGGCGGTCCCGCGGTACGACTCCAGCCCCTCCCGCACCTCCGCCGGCTCGCAGCCCATGGCGAACCCAGCCGCCGCAGCGGCCAGGGCGTTGTGGACGTTGTGCCGCCCCGGGACCCGGAGACGGACCCGTTCTCCCCGCAGGAGGAACCGGGCGAAGGCACCCCCACGGAGTTCGAGTCCCTCCGGGCGCACGTCCGCCCCCTCCGAGAAGCCGAAGGTGACCTTGCGGGCCGGGGTCCGAGAGGCCAGGCCCATGACCCGCTCGTCGTCGGCGTTCAGGACCAGGAAGCCGTCCCGACCGATGGCGTCCGCCAGCTCCCCCTTGGCCCGGGCCACCCCCTCCTCATCCCCGAGGAACTCCAGGTGGACCGGACCCACGTTGGTGATGATGCCCGCCGAGGGAGCGGCGATGCGGCAGAGTTCGGCGATCTCCCCCGGGTGGTTGGTGCCCAGTTCCAGCACTGCCGCCTCGTGTGCCCGCCGCAGGCGGAGCAGGGTGAGAGGGACCCCGATGTGGTTGTTGAAGGAGGCCTCGCTCTTCAGGACCCGGAAACGTCCCCCGAGCACCGAGGCGGTCATCTCCTTGGTGGTGGTCTTCCCGTTGCTGCCCGTCACCCCGATCAGGGGGATCCCCATGCGGCGCCGGTGGTAGCGTGCCAGCTCCTGCAGTGCCTCCAGCGTGTCCGGCACCCCGATAAGGGGCTTCCCCCTGACCGCCCGGCGGTCCTGCGAGGTGAGCCACTCCTCGTCCACCACCGCGGCGTGCGCCCCCCGGCGGAGGGCCTCGCCCACGAAGTCGTGGCCGTCGAAGCGCTCCCCCTTGAGTGCGATGAACAGGTCCCCCTTCCTCACCGTACGGCTGTCGGTGGACACCCCGGTGAAGGCATCCTCCGGCTGGAGCCCTCTGGGGAGACGGCCGTTCATGCCGCTCCCCCCGACCCCAACGCGGCCACTGCTTCGGCCACCACCTCGGCCTCGTCGAAGGGGAGCTTCTCGCTCCCCACGACCTGGTACTGCTCGTGTCCCTTGCCGGCCACCAGCACCAGGTCTCCCGGGCGCGCTTCCGCGAGGGCCCGGGTGATGGCCTCCCGGCGGTCTGTGACGGCCACCGCGTCCGCTTCGGGGGGGATCCCCGAGACGATCTCCCGGATGATCCCCGCCGGGTCCTCCGTGCGGGGGTTGTCGCTGGTGACGATGACCCGGTCCGCACCCAGGGCGGCGATGCGCCCCATGAGGGGCCGCTTCCCCCGGTCCCGGTCCCCTCCGCATCCGAAGAGGACCAGCAGGCGGCCGTCTGTGAGCTCCCTGCACGCCTGCAGCGCCCCCCGGAGGGCCTCCGGCTTGTGGGCGTAGTCCAGCACCACCGTCACACCTCCCGGTCCCTCCAGCCGCTGCATCCGTCCCGGCACCCCCCCGATCCCCGAGAGGGTCCGGGCCGTCTTCTCGATGTCGAGGCCCGCGACACGTCCCACCGCCCCCGCCGCCAGCAGGTTGGCGACGTTGAAGAGTCCCAGCAGGGGACTCTCCACACGGGCTCGTCCCTCCTCCCCCCAGCACAGGTCGAACCGCACTCCCCCGGCATCGGTCTCCACCTCCTCCGCCCGCACGTCGGCGGCCGGGTCGAGCCCCGTCGTCACCCACTCCATCTCCATCTCCGCCGCCAGCCGGGCCCCCGCGGGGTCGTCGATGTTGACCACACCCCCGCCCCCCTCCTTCAGGTGCCGGGTGAAGAGGGTCCGCTTCGCCTCCAGGTAGGCGTCCATGCTCCCGTGGAAATCCAGGTGGTCACGTCCCAGGTTGGTGAACACCCCCACGTCGAAGAGCGTCCCCGCCAGGCGGTGGAGGGCGAGGGCGTGGGAGCTCACCTCCAGCACCGCGGCCCCGTCCCCCCCCTCCAGCATCCGCGCCAGCAGCCGCTGGATGTCGGTGGCCTCGGGGGTGGTGTGCACCCTGTCCATCGCCTCCCCCCCGATCCAGTGGTGCACGGTACCCAGCATCCCCACCCCTCCCCCCTCCGCGGCCAGCAGGCCGCGGACCAGGTGGGCGGTGGTGGTCTTGCCGTTCGTCCCCGTGATCCCCACGGTGAAGAGCCGCTCGGCGGGGTGACCCCAGAACGCCGCGGCCGCCGCGCCCATGGCGGCACGCACGTCCGGCAGCACTACCTGGGGGATGTCGACCTCCACCGGATGCTCCACCAGGGCGGCTGCGGCCCCCCGCTCCGCCGCTTCGGACACGAAGTCGTGGCCGTCCGCCCGTTCACCGGGCACGGCGGCGAAGAGGTCCCCGCCCCTCACCTGCCGGCTGTCGTGTGTCACGCCGGAGACCCGCACCTCCCGGTGCGGCTCCCACCCCCGGGCCCTCTCCTTCAGCCCGGAGAACTCCAGCAGGGCTTCCAATCTCATGATCCCTCCCGTCCGGGACGTGATGCCCGGACCCATATACGCTCCACACCCCGGACCGATGTGCCGGGGCCGGGGTCCTGGGAGCGGACCAGACCGCTCCCCTCCGCTGCGAGGCCCAGGCCCAGCGCGCTGGCGGCCGCTGCGGCCTCCCGCAGGGTCCTCCCCCGCAGGTCGGGTACCTCCGCCGCCCGCTCCCGGGGTGCCCGGTCCAGGTGCAGCACCACCACCTGACCCTCCCGGGCGGTGCTCAGCGGGACCGGTTCCTGTTCCAGCACCCGGTGCCCCTGTCCCACGAACCGGACCCTCAGGCCCCGTCGGGTCAGCGCCTTCCCCGCCTCGGAGGCGGGCCACCTGCGCAGATCGGGGATCAATGGGTCGGGACGCTGCACCACGTGATGAATCGCCGGCCGCAGGCCCTCCAGCGGCCGGTCGGGGTGGGACATGAGCCGGCGGACGGTCCGGGCGAACACCGGGGCCGCAACGTCCCGTGCGTAGTAGCCCCCCCCCGGTTCGTCGACCACCACCAGCAGCAGGAAGCGGGGATCGGAGGCGGGGAGGAAACCGCAGAAACTGGATATGTAGTCCCCCGCCCGGTAACCGCCCCCTGAGGCCTTCCGGGCCGTACCGGTCTTCCCGGCGATCTCGAGCCCCGACACCGCGGCACGGTCACCCGTGCCCCCCTCACCCACGGCCCCGGTGAGGATACCTCTGAGCAGGGCGGATGTTTCCCGGCGCATGACCCTGCGGATCGTCTCCACCTCCTCCACCGGCCGGAAACGACCCTCCCCGTCCTCCGAACTGGCCGCGATGTAGGGGCGGAGGAGCCGGCCGCCGTTGGCTGCCGATCCGAAGGCCGTCGCCACCTGGAGCGCCGTGGCGTTCAGCCCGTACCCGATGGCCAGGCTCTCCAGGGCGGGACCGTGCCACTCGGGCAGGCGGCGGAGCCGCCCGTTCGCCTCACCGGGCAGGTCGACCCCGGTGGCCTGCCCGAAACCGAAGTCCCGGGCGTAGCGGTATACCTTGTTCTCACCCAGGGCCCTGGCGATCTTCACCGTCCCCACGTTGCTGCTCACCTGGAGCACCTCGCTCAGGCTCATCCGTCCGTGGGCGTGGGTGTCCCGGATCTCCGACCCCATGACCTGGATCACGCCGTTCCCCCCGTCGATGGTGTCGGCGAGGGTGTAGCGGCGGGTGTCCACGGCCGCCGCGAAGGTCACGATCTTCAGTACCGACCCCGGTTCGAAGGGGTCGGTGATCACCCGGTTGCGGCGCACCGCAGCGGGGGCGGATCGGGCGCGGTTCGGGTCGAAGCCGGGCCAGCTGGCCATGGCCAGCACCGCCCCGGTACGGGGGTCGAGGGCCACGCCCAGGGCACCCTCCGCCTCGGCATCCTTCGCCCCCCGGGCCAGTTCCTCCTCCAGCACCTCCTGGACCACCGCGTCCAGGGTCAGATGGAGGTCGAGACCCGCGACCGGTTCCTGGCGCACCTCCTCCAGGCCCGGGATGGGGGCCCCGGTGGCGTCCACCTGCCGGATCACCCGTCCGGGACGCCCGCTCAGCAGCCCCTCCCGGAACATCTCGATGCCGTCCAGCCCCTCCCCGTCCACCCCGACCGGTCCCAGGACCTGGGCCGCCACCCTCCCCATGGGATAGGTACGACGCCATGTCTCGGTGACCTCCACCCCGCGGGGGAGCAGATGGGAGGGGGGAGGTTCGGAGGCCAGCTCCTGCCGGCGCACCACGTAGAAGAAGCCCTCCCGGCGCCCGATGGTCCGGACCCACGTGGAGGCGGGCTCACCCGTGAGCTCCTCCAGGAGAGCGGCCACCCGGGCGGTGTCGCGCACCAGCCTGGGATTCACCCCCACCGTGTGGAGGAGACGGTCCTCCGCCAGCACCCGGCCGCGGCGGTCGAGGATATCCCCCCGCCGCGCCTCCAGGACCACCTCCCGGCGATGCTGCTGTTCGGCGCGTTCCTTCAGTTCGCCGCTGGCGAGGACCTGGATGTCCGTGAGCCGATACAGGAGGGCCCCCCAGCCGACCAGCACCAGGAGGGCCACCAGCCGCAGCCGTCCTCGGCTCAGGGGGGCGGGGGGCATGCCGTCATCCCCCCCTGGCGGAGTCGGGTGCCGCCTCCCGGGCCATGGCCTCGGGGCTCAGGTGGCGCTGGAGCCCCTCGGCGGCCATGACCAGCGCGTTCTCCATGTAGGTCCAGAGGGAGGGGCCCCCCCGTGCCGCCCCGGGCTGGACCGCCAGGACCGGGATCTGCTCGGAGGGGAACTGCATGCCGAGACGTCCCCGGGCCTCCTCCACCACCGTGTGTCCCCTCCGTGCCTCGGCCAGGCGGAGGGAGAGATGGTCCACCTTCCGACGGACCGCGTCCCGCTCCCGGCGGAGTCCCTCCACCTCACCGGCCAGTTCCAGCGAGCGGTTCATACCGCCCAGGTAGGCCAGGCAGAGCCCCACACCGGCGGCGATGACGAGGAGGACCCGTCCCCTGCCCGTACGGGAGGGCCGGGCGGGGGTACGCCCCCTCCCTCTGCTGACGCCTCCTCCTCTCATGCCCGGTCACCGCCCCTCGTGCGTTCCGCGGCGCGCAGGCGGGCGCTCCGCGCGCGGGGGTTCGATTCGATCTCCTCGTCGTCGGGCATCACCGCACCCCGGCTCACGAGCCTCAGGGTCGGTTCCGCTCCGCAGACGCAGACGGGGAAGTCGGGGGGACATGTGCAGCCCCGTGCCGCTTCCCGCATGAAGTGCTTCACCCTGCGGTCCTCCAGGGAGTGGTAGCTGATCACCACCAGCCTCCCCCCGGGCTCCAGGGCCTCCACGGCCCCTTCAAGCGCCCGGCTTAGTTCTGTCAGCTCGTCGTTCACCGCGATCCTCAGGGCCTGGAAGACCTGGCTCAGGACCTTGCTGCGGAGGCGGTCCGGCGTGAGTTCCTCCACGATCCGTCTCAGTTCCCCGCTCCGGGTGAGGGGACCCTCTTCCTTTCGCGTCCTGACCACCGCCCGGGCCAGGGCCCGGGCCCTTCGGACCTCCCCGTAGGCGCGGAGGACCTCCGCCAGCTCCTCCTCGTCGACCGAGGCCAGCAGGTCCGCCGCGGTGTCCTGCTGGGAGGGGTCCATCCGCATGTCCAGGGGGGCGTCCCCCCGGTAGGTGAATCCCTTCTCCGGCTCATCCAGCTGGCGGGAGGAGACCCCCAGGTCGAGGAACACGCCGCTGAGGGGGAACAGGCCCTCCTCGGAGGCCGTCTCCCTCAAACGGCCGAAGGGCCCCTGGCGGAGAAGGACCCTCTCGTCCTCCCCGATCCTCCTCCTCGTCTCTTCCAGCGCCTGCGGGTCCCGATCGATCCCCAGCACCCGCGCCCCGGGACCCAGGACCTCCAGGAGCCGGGCGAGGTGCCCTCCCCCGCCGGTTGTGCCGTCCACGTACGCGCCCTCTTCCCGGACGGCCAGCAGCCCGATGCTCTCCTCCAGGAGGACCGGGCGGTGCCAGGTGCCGCCGGGGTCAGTTCCCCGCGGCGACGCCAAAGCTCCCCAGGGCGTCCTCGGAGGAGGGGTAGACGTCCATGAGCCGGTCGGCGCCGACGAACTGGAAGGCGTCGGCCACCGTGCCGTGGAGTCCGGCCACCTTCACCGTGCCCCCGGATCCGCGGATCCGGAAGGCCCGCTCGCTGAGCAGGCCCACCCCGCGGTAGCTGATGTCCCCCACCTCCTCGAAGTCCAATACGAGCCGCTCCACCTGGTGCTCCTGGAGCCGCTGGAGCAGGTTGTCCAGCTCCACCATGGCCAGGGCGTTGATGTCTCCTTCCAGCCGGAGGACCCGTATGCCTCGGATGTCCTGTTCACGACACGTCATCGGATCAGCCTCCCTGGAGGTGTTCGCTCCCTTCCCGCCGGGCACCGCACGCCCCGGACGGGTCAGAAGATGAGATCTTCCGCGAGCTCCTCGAACGTGTCCTCGATGTCGCCCATGTAGCGGGCGTACTGATCGGGGTCCCAAAGTTCCAGGTGGTCCAGCGTGCCGTTGATGAGCACGTCCCTCTCCAGACGCGCCCACTCGAGCAGCTGCTGGGGGATGTTGATGCGCCCCTGTCCGTCGCAGGTGCTCTCGGCGGCGTTGGCCATGAGGAGCCGGACCACCTTGCGGGAACGGCTGTTGGTGATGGGCTGCTCCCGAAGGACCGCTTCCTTCTCCTCCCAGATGTTCAGCGGGTAGACGAAGAGACAGCGGTCGAAGCCGGTGGTGACCACGAAGGTGTCCTCCGCCTCCGGATCCAGGGCATGCCGGAACCGGGCGGGGACGTTCACACGCCCCTTCGCGTCGAGGGAGTACCTATATTGTCCTCGGAACGCCGGCATCTGCCCCTCCGGGGCCGGTGAGCCCGGCCGGGTGCGGCCGGGCCCCAGGATTACCCACTATTACCCACAATTCCCCACTTCCCGCACAGAGTAGGCCCCTCCGCTCTCCGAGGTCAAGGAGAAAGACGCTGTTCTCCGACCGATCCCGTGAAGGCGAAAGTAAGGCGAACGGCCTTTAGGACCCCCCGGGAGGGGGATCCCACGGCGGGGCCGCCGGGATCCCGACGAGGATCAGAGATCCAGCAGGTAGGCGGCCTTGATGAGCAGCGCCCGGTCGCGGGTGAGGGGGACCCCCCGACCCGGTGTCCACCCGCCGTCCCATACGATGTGGAGATAGGACCGGGGCCGGTAGCGCCAGGAGACCAGGAGGTTGAACCCCCCCTGGTCGGTCTCGCTGTTGAACTGGGTGAAGAGCTTGGCGGCGATGTCCACGGTGGGGGTCCAGGTGAGACGGGCGGCCGCCACCCCGCCCCGGAAGACCCCCTCCCCCTGTTCCGCCCGGTTGAGTTCCAGGATGAGACCGGCGGCCCACCGCGGATCGGGACGCCACCA
>JAWOFN010000075.1:0-47581 GCA_046497505.1 bacterium
CACCTTCATCCTCTTCTACGAGATCCTCACCATCGCCACCTATCCGCTGGTCATCCACAAGGAGACCCCGGAGGCGATCAGTGCGGGCAGGAAGTACCTCTTCTACACCCTGACCGCGGGCGTCGCCCTGCTGGCGGGGGCGGCCTGGATCTACCGCATCACCGGGACGCTCGACTTCATGCCGGGCGGGATGCTGACCGACGTGCCCGCTTCGGCGGCCACGATCCGCTGGCTCTTCCTCCTCTTCATCGGCGGGGTGGGGGTGAAGGCGGCCATCATGCCGCTGCACGCCTGGCTGCCGGCCGCGATGGTGGCCCCCACGCCGGTGAGCGCGCTGCTGCACGCGGTGGCGGTGGTGAAGTCGGGGGTGTTCGGCGTGATCCGGGTGGTGGGTTTCGTCTTCGGGCCCACGGTCATGGCCCGATACGACCTGGCCCTCCCCCTGGCGGTCTTCGCCGGGTTCACCATCATCGTGGCCTCGATCCTCGCCCTGGCACAGGACAACCTGAAACGCCGGCTGGCCTACTCCACGGTGGGACATCTCTCCTACATCGTGCTGGCCGCCGCGCTCATCACTCCCGAGGCCTTCACCGGCGGGGTGCTGCACATCACCACTCACGCCACGATGAAGATCACCCTCTTCTTCGTGGCCGGGGCCATCTATGCGCACGCCCACAAGAGCAACATCAGCGAGCTGGACGGCATCGGGAAGGCCATGCCGTGGACCATGGCCTCCTTCGCGGTGGGCAGTATCGGGCTGGCGGGCCTCCCGCCGGTGAACGGGTTCGTGAGCAAGTGGTTCATCGGCGCCGGGGCCGCCTCCAGCGGGCAGATCGCCGCCCTGGTGGTCCTGCTGATCAGCGGCGTCCTGAACGTGGCCTACTTCTTCCCCATCGTGCACCGTGCCTTCTGGCGCCCCTCGAAGCAGTACGAGGGGCTGGGCGAGGCCTCTCCCTTCATGGTGGTGCCCCTGGTGATGACCGCCGGGCTCTCGATCCTCTTCTGCCTCTGGCCCAACGGGCTGGTCAACCTCTACGACCTGGCCGTGCTGATCACCCGGGGCGTCTTCGGAGGTGCGGTATGAAGCGCTGGCACGGGGTGGTCCTGGGCGCGCTGACCGCGGCCAGTCTGGCGGCCGAACGCCTGGCCCACCACGACCACCACTACTGGTTCACCGGCATCCCCGCCTTCTTCGTGGTCTACGGCTTCATCGGCTGCGTGGCCATCATCTACCTTTCCAAGTGGTACGGGAAGTTCTGGGTGCAGCGGAAAGAGGATTATTACGAGAAGCACGGGGACACCGACCCCCATCGGGCCCGTACCGGCACCGACGACCCCGGTGCGGACTCGGAGCGGGGTCCCGAGGAGCGCGCCCTGGCCGGTGACCCGGAGGATGTCTTCGGGGAGGAAGGGGGGGCGGAGCGATGATGCCCCCCGCACTCATCATGATCGCGGGTGCCTTCGCCATCCCGCTGCTCCCGAAGAAGGCCCGGAGCGCGGCGGCGGTGCTCATCCCCGCAGCGGCCCTCGTCTACCTCTGGAACCTCCCCGAGGGGACCACGATCACCATCCAGGCGCTGGGGTACACCCTCCAGCCCCTGAAGGTGGACGCCCTCAGCCGCATCTTCGCCACCATCTTCGCCCTCATCGCCACCGCCGGGGGTATCTACGCCTGGCACATCCGGGACACGGGTCAGCAGGTGGCGGCCCTGGTCTACGGCGGCGGCGCGGTGGGGCTGGCCTTCTCCGGGGACCTCTTCAGCCTCCTCTTCTTCACCGAGCTCATGGCGGTCTTCTCCACCTGCCTGGTGTGGGCCCGGAGGACCGAGGAGACCCGCCGGGCGGGCACCCGCTACCTGCTCATGCACCTGGTGGGGGGATCGTTCCTGATGGGGGGCATCCTGCTCCACCTGGGCCGGACCGGCAGCATCGCGGTGGCCGCGATGGACCCCGCCTTCGCCTCCAGCTGGATCATGCTGGTGGGCGTGGCGATCAACGGGGCGATCCCGCCGCTGCATCCCTGGCTCCCCGACGCCTATCCGAAGGCCACCATCACCGGCGCGGTCTTCATGAGCGCCTTCACCACCAAGTCGAGCGTGTACGTGCTGGTCCGGATGTTCGCCGGCTACGACATCCTGATCTGGTTCGGCGTGGCCATGGCCCTCTACGGGGTGGTCTACGCGGTGCTGGCCAACGACATCCGGGGTATCCTGGCCTACCACATCATCAGCCAGGTCGGCTACATGGTGGCCGGCGCCGGCCTGGGCACCGAGATGGCCATCAACGGCGCGGTGGCGCACGCCTTCAGCCACATCCTCTACAAGGGGCTGCTCTTCATGGGGGCGGGGGCGGCCATCTACACCACCGGGAAGAGCAAGCTCACCGAGCTGGGAGGGATCTACCGGCACCAGAAGGCCATCTTCTGGCTCTACATGATCGGGGCGTTCTCCATCTCGGGGTTCCCCCTCTTCAACGGCTTCATCTCCAAGTCGATGGTGATCACCGGGGCGGGGGAGGCGCACCACGTCACGGTGATGCTGCTGCTCCTGCTGGCCTCGATCGGGACGTTCCTGCACACCGGGCTGAAGCTCCCCTACTGGACCTGGTTCGGTGAGGACCGGGGGATCGAGCCGCGGAAGGCACCGGTGAACATGTACATCGGCATGGGCGTGGTGGCCTTCCTCTGTACCTTCTTCGGCATCGCCCCCGGCGTGCTCTACCGGTACCTCCCCTACCCGGTGCACTTCGAGCCCTACAACCTGGCCCACCTGGTGGAGACCACGCAGATCCTGATCTTCACCTTCGCGGGCTTCTGGGTCCTGCGGTGGAAGCTGGCGGGTGAGGCGAAGCTGGCTCTGGACACCGACTGGGTCTACCGCCGGCCGGCCCCCTTCCTGCGACGCAGGGTGGTGGAGCTCACCGACCGCTTCTTCATCGCCAGCGAGCGGTGGGGCAGGCAGGTGGCGGCCGCGGCTGCGGGGATCCTCCGCAACCCCGCACCGGGGCTGCAGCGCCTGACCGGGGCCCCCGGACCCGATCGGGCCGGCGCGGGATACGACGCGGATGACGCCCGGCCCATCCTGGGCTCGGCCATGGTGATGATCCTCCTGGCCATCGTGCTCTTCGGGCTGTTCAGCCTGCTCTGAGTCAGTCCCTTCTCCTCAGGTGATAGCGGGCCGGGATGAGACCTCGACACGCCCGCTGATCCTCCGACCTCCCCGGGTAGGGCCTACTCGGGCTCTTTGAGGGGATGGGGTCCGCCGGGCCGCTCGATCCGGCGGATCAACAGGCCCAGTCCCGCCACCACGATCACGCTCAGCACCAGGAAGAGTCCCCATCCCCGTCGCCGGGTGTCGAACTCCTCCAGGGCGGCCGCCCCCGTCCGGTAGGCCTCCGCCGCGGCCTCCATCCCCGGGGCGGTGACCTCACGCAGTCCCGCCACCGAGAAGGTGTGCACCGCCGCGCGTCCTCGTATCAGGCTGTTCCTGGCCTGCTCGAGGGTGAGTACACCCGGTTCCACGATGACCCCCTTCCGGGCCCCCTCCTCCAGCAGCGCCCGGGCCCCTCCGATGGTCTCCTCCAGCGTGGTGAGGTCGCTCAGCATGGTCTGAGCCGTCTCCATCCCGGGGTCACCGGGAACGTGGCAGTCCGTGCACACCCCCCCCTCGTCGAGCAGCGCGTCGCTGGTGGGCTCAATGGCGTGGTTGCCGTGGCAGGCCTCGCACTGGGCCAGGCCCATGGCCTCGAAGACCGGCCCGTGGGGGGAGGAGCGGAAGTCGGCCGCGTTGCTGATGTGGCACTGGCTGCATACCGCGCTCACCGAATCCACACCGGGCGGTGCCGCCCCGTGGTTGCCGTGACCGTCGTTGCAGGCCGGGGCGCCGGTCTCGCCCTCCTGCAGGAGGGCGATGCCGTGGACGCTCCCCTCGTACTCCTCGATCATCGCCGTGCCGTGTCCGGTCCCCTCCATGACCGCGGGGTCCGCGTGGCAGCTCGCGCAGGTGGAAGGCACCTGCCCGGGGGCCACCGCCGAGCGGGGATCGGAGGCCGGGAGGATCCGGTGGGAGGTGTGGCAGTCCACGCAGGTGGCCACGTCCTCGTCCCCCTGACGGAGGGCCTCCCCGTGGCCGCTGGTCCAGTAGAGACGCTCCTGGTCCACCCGCATCCGGGGGTCGTACCGCCGCATGTGCTCCGGGTCGCTGTGACAGCGTCCGCAGAAGTCGGGGACGTCCTCACGGGCGGGTACGCCCCGGAAGCCGGTCCCCGGTCCCTTGGCGGGGGTGTAGTCGAAGCCCTCGAGGTCGGCGGGCGGCTCGGGGTCCCCTCCGTGGCAGGCCGCGCAGCTCAGCCCCGCCTCGGCGTGGCTGCTCATCCGGAAGTCGTGGACCGGCCCGGTCTCGGCCTCCGGGCCCTCCAGGACCTGATGGCAGGTGACGCAGTTCGGCTGCGCCGCCTGGCCGGTCGGCGGCTGGCCCCGGGCCGCCTCCGGACCCGCGAGCAGGATAAGGAGCGCGCCGGCGAAGAGGGTCGGGATGTGGGATGTACGGTTCATGGGTCCTCCGCTCCCGGGGCTACGCATGATGGAAGAACTTCGCCCAGACGGTGAGGACGATCATGGCGGCGAGCAGGACCGACCCCGCCCGGTTGATCAGCTTGCTCGGTTCCCCTTGGGCGGCCCGTTGGTCGAGCCACGGGACGAAGGTCCAGGCCAGTCCGATGACGCCGAGGAGCCCGAAGAGGATGAGTCTCCCGTCGATCCCGAGCAGGGTGGAGGGGAAGATCCGCAGGGCCTGGAAGACGAAGAGGAAGTACCACTCCGGTTCGATGCCGGCCGGTGCGGGCGCGATGGGGTCCGCCTTCACCCCCAGTTCCCACGGGAAGTAGAGGGAGAGGGTGCCCAGCAGGCCCAGCACGATCATCCAGACCATCAGGTCCCGCAGGATGAAGTTGGGGAAGAAGGGCATCTGCTCAGGGTCCTCCCCCTTGAGCGGGCCGCTCATCCCCTGTCGCTGGACGAAGAGGAGGTGGAGGGCCAGGAAGAGGGTGGTGATCGCCGGCAGCAGGGCCACGTGGAACCCGAACATGCGGGTGAGGGTGGCGCCGGTGACGTGCTCGCCCCCCCGGATCATCCGCATGAGGGTCTCCCCGACCACCGGGACCACGCTCACCATCTCGGTCCCCACCTTGGTGGCGAAGAAGGCCAGCCGGTTCCAGGGGAGCAGGTAGCCGGTGAAGCCGAAGCCCATGAAGACGGCCAGGAGCACGATGCCCGAGAGCCAGGTGAGTTCACGGGGCTTCCGGTAGGCCTTCAGGAAGAAGACGCTGAACATGTGGATGAAGGCCGCCCCGATGAGCAGGTTGGCGGACCAGGAGTGGATGCTCCGTACCAGCCACCCGAAGGGGACCTCGGCCACGATGTACTGCACGCTCTCGTAGGCCTGGGCCTCGGTGGGCCGGTAGTAGAGCAGGAGCAGGATGCCGGTGGCCACCTGGATCAGGAAGAGGAAGAGGGTGATCCCGCCGAAGTAGTACCAGATGGTGTGCCGCATGGGGACGGTCTTATGCTCGGCGAACTCCCGCAGGTCGCCGATCTGGTACCGTTCGTCCAGCCAGCCGGTGACGCGTTCGACCATCCCCATCTCAGGTCCTCCTGCTGACGAGCACGTCGCCTTCGCGGACCTGGACCTCCAGCGCCGGCAGGGGGCGCGGCGGAGGACCGGACACGTTGCGGCCGTTCAAGTCGAAGCGGCCGTCGTGGCAGGCGCAGTAGATCCGGGTGAGGTCGGAGCGGTATTCCACGGTGCACGAGAGGTGGGTGCAGGTGGCCAGGAAGGCCCGGAACTCCCCCTCGGGTGTCCGGACCACGATGGCCGGCTCGCCCTCGAGCAGGAAGAGCTTCCCGGAGTTGGGCGCGAATTCCTCCACGCGTCCGGCCGTCACCGCCGCCTCGGCCACACGCACGCTGCGGGGGGGGAAGATGAAGCGCCACACCGGGTAGAGGATGCTGGCCGCCAGGCCGGCCGCCCCCGTGCCCAGCAGGGCCCCGAGGAAGCCGCGGCGGCCTTCCTCCCCGCCGCGCTCGTCAGCAGGTCGCTTCTGTTCGTTCCGGTTCATGGGAGCTCCTT
Organism: bacterium; assembly: GCA_046497505.1. Taxonomy (GTDB): domain Bacteria; phylum Blakebacterota; class Blakebacteria; order Blakebacterales; family JAWOFN01; genus JAWOFN01. The sequence continues at coordinate 6,126 of JAWOFN010000075.1, forward strand.
CACGAGACGTCCCCGCGCCCGTCCGGGGAGATCGGGCGCTGGATGCGGGTGTAGAAGAGGGAGATCACCACAGCGATGACGCCCAGGCCCAGGAAGGCGGCGACGCGCAGCCCCGGATCCAGGCGCGCGAGGTCGATCACGAAGAGGTGGACCACCGTGGCCCCGAGGGTCCCGATGGCCATCCAGCGATACGTGAAGTTCTTGAGCAGCAGGCTGAACCCGAACCAGAGGGCCGCCGCCGCGGTCCAGCTCATCGAGACGAACCGGCCCGGGACCGCCCGGGGTCTGGGACACTCCGGGAACGGCCATGCCGTACCTCCTCCATGCGACCGCAGGGGTCACGCTCGCAGGGAGCGTAGCGCAGGCCGGGTGACATATCAAGAGTTTCGGGGGAAGATATCGAGTACCTTCTGACCTTGTCCATCCGCCGGCCTCCCGCTATCCCGAAAAACGTATGGATGCTCCCGCCTCACAGCAGAAGGGATTCCTGAAAGGGGCCTGGCGGCAGGGTGGGTGATCCTCTGGGGAGCGGTGGCCGTGGTGGTCCTCCTCCGCCTGCTTCCCGTCCTCCCCGGCTACCTGTCGGCCGCCGCTGTGGGCGATCCCACGAGGCTGCCGGTCGACCTGCTCGCCGTCACGAGCGGCCGCGTGGATACGCGGTTCCTCCACGCTGCCCGGTCCCGCGGGATCCCCGTCCATGTCTGGACCCTCAACCGGGCGGAGCGGATGGTGGATCTGAGATCCTGATGCTCAGGCTCCGTCATGTATGGGACCTGCTGGAAGAGGATGCCGCCGGGACGGTCTCCGGTTTCTAGCCCGGCGACGAGTCAGGGACCAGCTCGACGTCGAGTCGGCCCCCTGCCGGGTCGAGGCGGATGGCCATCCGCGAATCGGTGAGGGAGATGTTGGGGGGTTCCACCCGGTAGACCCGGCCGGGAAGGGGCCAGATGAAGTTCTCGGGGGCATGGCGCTCGAGCCCCGACCATTCCATGTGCAGGCGCTCTCCGTCTCGCCACAGGCGATAGCTCACCCGGCCGTGGATGCTGGGGGCCGCCTCGACGACCACCTCGTTCCCGTCGGGGAGGGGGCGGAGAGCGTGCCCCGGGGCCAGGAGGAGGATGGCCCGCTGGTCGCTCACATGCAGGCTCCTCAGCAGCCAGAAGAGCAGCCCGGCTTCCACGACGGTGAGCCCGCCGTCACCGGGATCGAGGGTGTCCACCAGGTCCCACACCCGGGGGTCCCCGCGCCGCAGGAGCTGGTGGGCTGCCATGGCGGAACGGGAGAGGGGATGGTCCCCGGATCCGACCACCCCCTCCAGGGTGCGGACCAGGGGCTCGTAGTCGGGGGGGAAGGTCTCGCCGCACACCACGCTCAGGAGGATGTCGGTGAGGAGACCCTCTCCGTCTCCCTTGCCGGTGGGGGCCAGGAGGGGGAGCTCCCGGTCGGTGGCGGCGAGACCCTCCAGCGAGCGGCGGAGGGCCCGGCGGAGTTCGTGGAAGAGGATCTCACCGTCGCGTTGGATCCTCCGGCGGTGCAGCACCGCGCCGGCCCGGGCCGCCTCCTGGGCCCCCGCCATGGCCCAGAAGGTGGCCCGGTAGCGCTTCATGGGCACGCCGTGGTCCTCCGGTTCGCCGTCGGTCCCGTCGGCGGGCATGAGGCCGGTGTGGGGGTCGGTGCCGTCGGGGGTTCGGGTGCGTTCCAGCCACCGCAGGGCCCTTCGGATCCGGCGGTAGACACCGTCCAGGTAGTCCAGGTCCTCGGTGATGCGGCCGTGGTCCACCAGCGACCAGACAGCCGCCCCTGTGGCCCCGGGACCGCTGCTGTCAGCCTCGAACCCCCCTCCCCATCCCTGATGCCTGCCGTAGCCCCTCAGGACCCGTTCCACCTCCCTGTGACGACCCATCCGGTCCAGGGCTCCCAGCACGGGGGCGGAGGCGATGAGATCGTCCAGGCCCAGCTCATCGAGAGAGGGAGGGGAGGGGTCGCCGGCGATCCGGTCCGCCAGCCCCTCCAGGGGCCCACGGACGGCCTTCCGGAGCTGGGCGGCACCGGGGTCGGCGGGGTGGAGTCTCATCCTTCTTCTTTCGTCATGCGCCGCTCCCGGCGCCGCCACCAGAGGCCGGCCAGGACCAGCAGCGCCAGGTAGACGCCGACCGAGAGCCAGAAACCGAACCCGAGCGGCTCATCCAGGGAATCGCCCAGGCGGGCGAAGGCGAGGAGCCATGGGAGTGAGCCCGCCACCGAGCCCGCAAGGTACGGCAGGAAGGGGAGGCGGACCACCCCCAGCAGGTAGTTCTGGGCCCCGACCGGCATGGGCACGTAGCGGGCCGCGAAGCCGGCCTGGAAGGGGGGCATCCGGTGGGCCTTCAGCAGCATGCCCTCCCGGCCGAAACGTTCCAGGACCTGCTCTGCCTGGCGGGAGGCCATGCGCGCGGCGAGCCACCATCCCAGGGCGTGACCGGCGGCCGCGGCGGGGATGCTCCAGAGCAGGGCCCGCTCCCACCCGAAGACCAGCCCCGCCACCGTGCCGAGCACGCTGGTGGGGAAGAGGAGGTTGGAGGCGCCTGCCCAGATGAGGATGTAGATGAGCCCGCTCCATGCACCCAGGGCGTCCGCCGCGGCCTGCACCCGCTCGGGGGCCAGGGCCGGTCCGGCGGCCGCCCAGCGCAGGGCCGCCGCACAGGCCGCCAGGACGGCGGCGGCCATCAGCAGGCGGAGCAGGGGACGGAGGGCGGGACGCCTCGTGGCTCAATCCCCCCGGAGGTGGGCCGCCGCGTTCCGGAAGACCTGCAGTCCGGGTCCCTCGGCGGGCAGCGTGCCCTCCCGTTCCTGCCGGGGCCAGTCCGGGTGCAGGTAGGGGGTGTGATAGGCCTCGGGATGGGGCATGAGGCCGAAGATGCGTCCGGTGGGGTCGCAGAGGGCCGCCACCCCCCCGGGCGAGCCGTTGGGGTTGTGGGGGAAGGTCTCGGTGGGCTCGTCGTCGGGGCCGATGTAGCGGAGGGGCACCAGGCCCTCGGAGTCCAGGTGCCGCGCGAGCTCCTCACTGGAGGGGACCACCTTCCCCTCGCCGTGACGTACCGGCATCTCGATGCGGCCGATCCCCCGGGTGAACACGCAGGGGCTGTCCTCCTCGCCCGCCATGCGGACCCACCCGCCGTGGAAGACACCCCGCCGGTTGGTGGTGACGGTGACGACCTGCTCGCCGTCGGGATGCAGCCGGGGGAGCAGTCCCATCTTGGTGAGGGTCTGGAAGCCGTTGCAGACCCCCAGCAGGAGCCCGCCCCCGTCCACGAAGTCGCCCAGCGAGGAGGGGAGGCGGTGGGCCAGCCTGATGCTCAGTACCTTCCCGGCACCCAGGTGGTCGCCGAAGGAGAAGCCGCCCACCATGATGACCATCCCGTAGTCCTCGAGGCGGACCTCCCCCGCCAGCACGTCGTTGATGTGGACCAGGTCGGGGTCCATGCCCGTCACCCGGCAGACGTGGGCGGTCTCCGCCTCGCAGTTCAGACCGAAGCCTGTCGGGATGAGCACCCGGGGGCGCACGCTCTCCTCCATCTCGCTCCCCTGCTGTATCTGCGCCATCTCAGAACTCCGCCAGGGGCGCCTTCCACCCCTGCTTCAAGGTCATGACGTCCTCGTCCACCAGCGTCCGCTCTCCCCGCCGAAGGAGCAGGCGGGGCTCGGGGGTGACGATCCCGATCCGGGCGAGGGGCTCGCCGCTCAGGGTCTCCTCGAAGGCCTCGGCGTCCTCATCCCGTACGGTGACGAAGAAGCGGCCGGCGCTCTCGCTGAAGAGCAGCCCCCAGCTGTCGGGGTCCTCCCCCCCGGCGGGGGGGACCGGGAGCAGGTCCAGGTCGACATCGAGCCCCAGTCCGGCTCCGAAGGCCATCCATGCCAGGGCCGCGGACGAGCCCCCCAGGGAGGGGGTCTTCACGCTCTGGGTGAGACCTCCGGAGATGGCCGAGGCCAGCTTCCCGTACCGGGCGGCGAAGGCCTCCGGGTCCACCGCGGGGAGGAGGCCCCCGACAGCGGCGTCCGGTGCCCTTCCTCCCCTCCGGTCCGCCCAGCGAGCGAACTCGGAGGCGCCCAGTTCCTGGCGGGTGGTACCCACCGCGTACACCAGGTCCCCGGCGGCCTTCGGCTCGGGGGTGGAGGCCCGTCTCACGTCGTCGATGCGTCCCATCACGCTCACCAGGAGGGTGGGGGGGATGCTGATCTTCACGCCGCCCCGGGTCGAGTCGTTCTTCATGGAGTCCTTCCCCGAGATCAGGGGGACCCCGAAACCCACGCATCCCCGGTGGAGCCCCTCACAGGCGCGCACCAGCTGGGCCATCTTGTAGCGTCCGTCGGGGGTCTGCTCGCTCAGCACGGGGTCCGGCCAGCAGAAGTTGTCGAGGGCGGAGATGGTGCCGGGACGGGCCCCGCCGGCGATGACCCGACGGACCGCCTCGTCCACCACGGCCAGGGCCATGCCCCGGGTGTCGATGTCGCTGTAATAGGGGTTCACCCCCTCGGCCAGCACCACGCCCTCGGGTCCCTCGTAATCCACCAGGAAGACGGTGGCGTCGGCCGGGACGTCGGCCCCCGCGCCGGTGAACGGCTTGATCACGGTACGGCCCTTCACCTCGTGGTCGTACTGCCGGCACTTGGTCTCCTTGCTGGCCAGGTTCTCTCCCCGGAGGATGTCGGTGAGCACGCGGAGGGGGTCATCCTCCACAGGGCCGGTGTCCCGCACCCGCGGAGGTTCCCAGCGGGCGGGGAGGTGGGGCTGGGGCCAGCCTTCGTGGAGGAAGTCCATGTCCAGCAGGGCCACGGTACGATCCCCGTAGCGCACGTGGAAGTAGCCGGAGTCGGTGAAGGTGCCCAGGGGGGTGGCCTCCACCTCCCTGCGATCGGCCAGTTCCAGGAAGGCGTCCAGCTTCTCGGGGGGCACGGCCAGGGTCATCCGTTCCTGGGCCTCGGAGAGGAGGATCTCCCACGGCTCGAGCCCCGGGTACTTGAGGGGGGCCTTCGCCAGGTCCAGCTCGGCGCCGCCGGTCCCCTCGGCCATCTCCCCCACGCTGGAAGAGAGCCCGCCCGCCCCGTTGTCGGTGATGCTGTGATAGAGGAGCGCGTCGCGGGCCTCCAGCAGGAAGTCGGTCATCTTCTTCTGGGTGATGGGGTCCCCGATCTGGACCGCCTGGGTGGGGGACTCCTCGTGGAGTTCCTGGCTGGAGAAGGTGGCGCCGTGGATGCCGTCCGCCCCGATGCGTCCGCCCACCATGACGATCACGTCCCCCACCTCCAGGATCTTCTCCTCGGAGGGTCTTCCGTCGGGCAGCTCGGCGGGCATGATGCCCACCGTCCCGCAGTAGACCAGCGGCTTGCCCAGGTAGCGCTCGTCGAAGAGTTCCCAGCCCCGGCCATAGGGGATGCCGGACTGGTTGCCCCCGTCGATGACCCCCTTGTGCACCCCGTCCCGGATCCGGCGGGGGTGCATGAGTCCCTCGGGCACCTCCCCGGCGTGGAAGGGGCTGGCGAAGCAGTACCCCCAGGTGTTCACCAGCAGATCGGCGCCCCGGCCGGTCCCGAAGGGGTCGCGGTTCACCCCCACGATACCCGTGATGGCCCCGCCGTATGGGTCGAGGGCGCTGGGGGTGTTGTGGGTCTCCACCTTGAAGACCAGGTTCGTCCCCTCTTTGAAGCGGACCACCCCGGCGTTGTCCTTGAAGACCGAAAGGAGCCAGTCCACCTCCCGGGCGACCTCGTCGGTGGTGCCCCGGATGTACCGGGTGAAGAGTCCCTCCTCGAGGGTCCGCCGTTCCCCGGTCTCGGTGTCCTCGTACTCCACCCGGCTGTTGAAGATCTTGTGCTTGCAGTGCTCCGACCAGGTCTGGGCCAGGGTCTCCATCTCGACGTCGGTGGGGTGGGGGCCCAGGCCCGCCTCCCGCCGCCGGGGATTCTCCGCCTGCGCCGCGAAATGGGCCCGGATGGTGCGCATCTCCTCCAGACTCAGGGCCCACAGACTCTTCCGGCTCAGGGCCAGCAGTTCGCTGTCAGGGAGGTCCAGGTCGAAGGCGGCCACCTCCGCCCCGGTCGGACTCCCGGCCCGGGGGGCCTCGGTCTCCCACGGCTCGGAGCGCCACTGTTCGAAGGAACGGATCCGGATGCTGTGGATCAGCGGGTTGGCCAGCAGGCCCTCGGCCAGCCGGCCGGCCTCCTCACGGGAGACCTCCCCTCTCAGCAAATAGAGGGTGGAGGTGAAGACCCTGTCATCCTCCTCCAGCCGGCGGCCCAGGAGGTCGCTGAGGGCGGTCCGGGCGGAGGTGCCCACGTTGTCGGTGACCCCGGGCTTGTAGCCGACCTGCACGGCCCACCGGAAGGGGCGGGCCGGGGCGGCGCCCAGGTGGGCCCGCTGGACCACCGGGTCTTCGAAGGCGGCGGCGGTCCGCTCCGCCTCCCGGGGGGAGATGTCGCTGTCCACCAGGTAGACGTCACGGGTCTCCACCTCCTCGAGGCGGATGCCCAGGTCGCGGGCCGCCCGCACCGTCACACCCTCGCCCCGGGCGTCGCGTGCCTCGGGGAGGAAGGCGATCTCGATCCGGTAGGGCCGTTCGGCTTCGGGGACCGGAGGTGTGATGGGTTCGGTCATGCAGCTCAAGATAGTACGGGGGGCCGTCGTGTTCATCCCTTTCCGTGCCCGTCTCCCGTCCCCTGCGGTGCCGGCGGGGGGCGGGGAGATCCGCTCGCCCGTACGATCACGTACTACGGGTACGATTGTTTCCTCCGGGCAAGTACGATAACGTAACAACTAGTACGGCTTCGGGACACCCCGGGATCCGCATGCCGGCAGGGGCCGAGAGGGATCGGTGCCTTCTCCCTCACCGAAGACGAAATGTGCCCGCCGGGGCTGATCCCTGTAAGTAATTGACGGACATATGGTTGCATGTTCCCTCGATCGGCTCCTCCGCTGCCGACCCCCGACGGAGGGGAAGCGGGGGCCTCCGCATCCGGGATGTTGGCACGGGGATTGCAAGTTTACCTGGAGTGAATGCAGACGGACACACATCAGCCCGGAGGAGATGAGGCCCCCATGAGTACCATCACCGCGATCAGCATGGCGAAGGCCGTGAGCGCACGTCGGGCCCGGTGGCAGTGGGTCGCGGCCGCGGGCACGGTGATCGCGCTGGGCGGGATCCTCGTGGGAGCCACCCCTCTCTCCGCCCATGTGCCCCTGCCGAGCTGGGCCCTGGCAGCGCTGGCGCTCCTGGGCCTCGGGCTGATGGGGACCGCCGGCCTGCGGCTGGTCTCCCTGCGTCCCGGCACAGCGGGTCCCGCGTCGAGGGAGGAGGAACGGGAACTCCCGTCGGACTCCTGGACCTCCCTGGCGCAGGCGATGGGATCGGTCCGCTCGGGCAACATGCCCGTGCTGCAGGTGCCGGAGGACGCGGGTGAGACCGAGCGCGCGGCGTTCGAGCGTTCCAACGAGGCGTTTCAGTTCCTCGCGAGGCGGCAGAGAGTGATCAGGGCTGCCCTCGACGAGCTTCGCGGGGAACTGAACAATTACTACAGGTACCTGACCAAGAGTCAGGTGGGTCTTATCGGGGCCAATAGCGTGGCTGAGCGGCTCGAACAATTCGACGAGCGGCTGGCGAAGATCCGTTCGGCCATGTGACGGGCCCCGATATCCTTCAAGTCCGGCCGGGAGCCGCCGGTTCGACCCTGGGCTCTCGGTGCCCCGACCGGATCGGGACGCGTCCTGGATCGGTGAGGATTGCACCCCCTCCCCGGCCGGGACGCGTTCCTCTATCGTACCCGGTCCTCCCGGGGCCCCTCATCGATTCACCCGCCAGCTGGGGTGGGTGATGCCGTACTTGGAGATCTTGTAGTTCAGCGAACGGCGGCTGATGCCCAGCAGCCGGGCCGCACGGCTCTGGACGTGGCCGGTGGACTCCAGGGCCCGTACGATGGCCTGCCGCTCCACCTCCTCGAGGTCGAGGACCGCTCCCCCCTCCCCCTCCGCGGCGCCGGTCGTCTCCATCGCCTCCTCCCGGTCCGCTCCGGGACGCCCGGGGTCGCCGCCCCCCCTCTCCCCGCCCGCCGGCTCCGGCTCGGGGAAGGAGGGTTCGGGGCCCCCGCGCTGCAGCTCCTCGGGGCGGCGGGGAGGCCGGTGGAAGATGGAGAGGTCCTCCCTGCGGATGCGGGGACCCTCGGATAGGAGGACGGCCTGCATCACCGTGTTCTCCAGTTCCCGCACGTTCCCCGGCCAGGGATAGGTCCGCATGAAGGCCAGGGCGTCTTCGCCCAACTCCAGCTCCGGACGTTTCTCCTCGAACTGCGCCTTCTTCAGGAAGAAGCGGGCCAGCAGGGGGATGTCGCTCGTCCGCTCCCGCAGCGGGGGGATCCGGATGGTGACCACGTTGAGCCGGTAGTAGAGGTCTTCCCGAAAGGTGCCCCTGCGCAGGGCATGCTCCAGGTCCCGGTTGGTGGCGGCGATGATGCGCACGTTCACCCGGATCAGACGGGTGCCTCCCACACGTTCGAACTCCTGGGTCTGGAGGACCCGGAGCACCTTGGCCTGGATGCCCGGGCTCATCTCTCCGATCTCGTCCAGGAAGAGGGTGCCGCCGTGGGCCTGTTCGAAGCGTCCGATCCGCTGCCGCACCGCGCCGGTGAAGGCCCCCTTCTCGTGGCCGAAGAGGTCGGATTCCAGCAGGGTGTCCTGGAGGGCGGCGCAGTTCACCTTGATGAAGGCCTGGTCCCGGCGGGGTGAGTTGTAGTGGATGGCCGCGGCGATGAGCTCCTTGCCCGTGCCCGTCTCCCCGGTGATGAGGACCGGCGAGGTGCTGGGCGCCACCTTGCGCACCTGGGTGAAGACCCGCTCCATCCCGGCACTCTCCCCCACGATGTCGTCGACCTCGAAGATGTGGCCGCTCTTGCCCCGGTAGTAGTTCCGCTGGGCCAGCCAGCTGTAGGTCTCGCACGCCTTCTGGGCCCGCAGTCCCAGCTCCTCGACGCTCAGGGGGGCGCGCACCGCGTCGTGGACGCCGGCCGCGGTGACGCGGTCCAGGGCCTCCCCGTCCGGGACGTTGAAGAGGAGCAGCCGGGTCTGCGTGCTGGAATCGAAGGTCTCCTCGATGAACTCGCTCACCCGGCCGTCCGGTCCCTCCCCTTCCCCGGCCTCGGAGGTGAGCAGCCGGTAGTCCGCCGCCGCCACCCCGAAGACCAGCTGGGCCACCAGGCGGCGGAAGGCCTCCCAGTGGGGAGCGTGCACCAGGTATTCGGAGGATTCGCCCGCGAGGCGGGCGAGATCGTCCCGGAGCCGGGTATCGTCGGTGAGCAGCAGGGTCGGGCAGGTGAGTTCCATGCCTCTCAGTGTACAAAAACGTACTTCACCGGGTCAACGCCGGCTTCCGGCCGGCCCCGCTCACCCGCCCCCTTCATCGTCCCCCTCGACCCTTCGGTCCCGGCCGCCCTCACCTCCCTCCCCTTCCTGCTCCCCCTCCTCCTCCGGCCCCTCGAGGAGGAGGTCGGCCGAGGTGCCGGAGCGGTCCTTGAACTGCTCGGCCAGGCTCTCGGGGACGGGGAGGTCGGAGAGGCCCACCATGAGGAGGGCCTCGATGACCGCGGCCCCGATGAGCAGGGGTACCGCGGCCTTCAGGAAGAAGGCGGTGGCCCAGGTGGGATCGGCGAGCAGGTCGAACCAGCCCAGGCCCGCCCGGAAGGCGGTGGCCTGGAGAGCGGCGGCCGAGGCGGTGATCACCGCGGGGAGTTCGATCCAGGCGTGAGGCATGAGCAGGGCGAGCCACGCCTTCCCTCCCCCCAGACGCTGGGCCATCACCCCGGTGTTGACCCCCACGGCCAGCAGGAGGAGCAGGCTCAGGGGGGGGATGCGGCAGGCCGCGACGATGAGGCCGGTGGAGAGGATGTTCACCGCCGAGATGAGGGCCACCAGGCCGGGGATACTCCGCCGCCGGGAACCCAGCCACGCTTCGAGGCGCCGCAGGACGTACCGTCCCCAGGCCGCGGCCCAGCGGATGTCGCGCCGCTCCGCCGTCATCCCCAGGGCCAGCCCGACTGCGAAAAGGACCGCCGCCGCGGCCACGGCCGCTCCGTCCAGGGGCCCCCAGACGAAGCCCCACGGCCTGGCCATCCACCACAATACCGTTGACACCCCTGTCCTCCTGCCTTTGACTGTCCTCGAAGGGCGGCTCCGCCGCCCGGAAGGGCATCGCCGCGAGCCACGGCGCTGCCTTTTTTGTCGGCGGCGCCCCCATCCGACGCGCTGCCCCCACCTGCGGCTTTCCTGACCGGGGAAGCCGTTTTCTGTTGGCCGCGTGCCCCGTCCCGCGGGACGGAACCACGACCGGGGAAGACGATGGCGAGACCGAACTACATGAGCTCGGAAGCGATCGAGGAGCTCAAGGAACGGCTGCATCATCTGAAGTTCGTGCGTCGTCCGGAGGTGAGCAAGGCCATCGAGACGGCCCGGGCCCACGGCGACCTGAGTGAGAACGCCGAATATGACGCGGCGAAGGAGGAACAGGTCCAGCTGGAGCGTCGGATCGCACAGCTGGAGATGGACCTGGCCAACGCCCGCCCCATCGAGGAGATGGACATCCCGGCGGACACGTGCTACATCGGGGCCACCGTCACGCTGGTGGACCTCGAAGACGGATCCGAGGAGACCTACACCCTGGTCTCCCCCCCGGAGGCCGACCCCCGGAAGGGCAAGCTGAGCGTGGAGAGCCCCATCGGGAGGGGGCTGCTCGGGAAGAAGGCGGGGGAGGAGGCGGAGATCGACATTCCCGCCGGGAGGGTGAGGTACCGCATCGAGCGCGTGGATCGCTGACCCCGTCAACTCCCCCCATCGGGCGGCTCGGGGCGCCGTGAGGCCATGATCGGGACGCGGCGAGGGAGCGGTTCCCGGACCCCGGAGTCTGGATTGACCGGTGTTCGCGGGTCGCGTATGTTTATCGCGTGACGATCGTCCCCTGACACCGATCGGGGGACCCAAAGGGGTCCGCCGTGGACCGCCGACGGGAGCGACGACTCCCGAATGAGATGCACCCGCCTTCGGCATCAGCGCCTTGGCACTGCTCCACTGCCACTGACTGCGTCCTTTAGAAGACAAGCATGTGGACCAGGAGGGTACTTCTGTGAGTACGCGTAAGCGCGTCGTCATCATGGGAGCCGCTGGTAGGGACTTCCACAACTTCAACAGCGTGTTCCGGGACGATGAGGCCTCCGAGGTCGTCGCCTTCACCGCCGCCCAGATCCCGGACATCGAGGGTCGGGTCTATCCCGGCGAACTGGCCGGCGAGTTCCACCCGGACGGGATCCCCATCCTGGCCGAAGAGGACCTGCCGGACCTCATCGACGAACGGGACGTGGACCAGGTGGTCTTCGCCTACAGCGACGTGAGCCATGAGTACGTGGGTCACAAGGCCGCCATCGTCAATGCCGCCGGCGCCGATTTCGTCCTCATCGGCACCCGTGACACCATGCTCGAGGCCTCCGTGCCCGTGGTGGCCGTGTGTGCCGTCCGCACCGGGTGCGGGAAGAGCCAGACCACCCGTCGGGTGGCCAAGCTCCTGCAGGAGGCGGGCAAGGAGGTGGTGGTCATCCGTCACCCGATGCCGTACGGTGACCTGGTGAAGCAGTCGGTCCAGCGCTTCGAGACGATCGAGGACCTGGAGAAGCACGACTGTACCATCGAGGAGATGGAGGAATACGAGCCCCACATCGTGAACGGCATGACGGTCTACGCCGGGGTCGACTACCATGAGATCCTCGAACAGGCCCAGGAGGAGGCGGACATCATCCTCTGGGACGGCGGGAACAACGACACCCCCTTCTACCGGCCGGACCTCCACATCACCGTGGCGGACCCGCACCGTCCGGGGCACGAGATGAGCTACTACCCGGGCGAGACGAACCTCAGGATGGCGGACGTGGTGGTCATCAACAAGGAGGTCACAGCCGACTACGCGGACATCGAGGAGGTGCGGGCCAACGTCCGGGAGGTCAACCCGGACGCGGTGATCATCGACGGCGCCTCCCCGATCTTCGTGGACGATCCCGCGATCATCGCCGGCAGGCGGGTACTGGTGGTGGAGGACGGACCCACCCTCACCCACGGTGAGATGACCTACGGCGCCGGGGTGGTGGCGGCGGAGCGCTACGGCGCGGCCGAGCTGGTCGACCCCCGTCCCTTCGCGGTGAGGAGCATCGCCGAGACCTTCGAGAAGTACCCGGAGATCGGCTTCCTGCTGCCCGCCATGGGCTACGGTGAGGACCAGATGAAGGACCTGGAGGAGACGATACGGAACTCCGACGCCGAGGCCGTGATCATCGGCACGCCCATCGACCTGCGCCGGGTGATCGGGATCGACCAGCCCAGCGTGCGTGTGCGGTACGAGCTGCAGGAGATCGGCAGCCCGGACCTGAACGACGTGCTCCAGCGCGTCCTGTAGAGGGGGCCGTACCGTGAACGAGAACGACGGCCTGCTCGTCGTGGCCCTGGGCGGCAACGCCATCACCCAGGAACAGGACACGGGCACCATACCGGAGCAGTTCGAGAACACGCACCGCAGCCTCAGTCCCATCGCCGACCTCATCGCCTCCGGGCGGAAGGTGGCGCTGACCCACGGCAACGGTCCCCAGGTGGGGAACTACCTGATCCGCGTGGAACGGGCGAAGGACGAGGTCCCCTGGCTCCCCCTCTCGATCATCGTGGCCGACCTGCAGGGGGGCATGGGGTACATGATAGGCCAGGTGCTGAGCGAGCTGCTCAGCGAGCGGGGCGTGGAACCGTACGTGACCACGGTCCTGACCCAGGTCGAGGTGGATCCCGACGACCCCGCCTTCGAGGACCCCTCCAAGTACGTGGGCCCCTTCTATACGGAGGAGGAGGCCAGGCGGCTGGCGGAGGATCGCGGGTGGGACGTGAAGGAGGACAAGGGGAGGGGATGGCGCCGCGTGGTGCCCTCTCCCTGGCCCCTGAAGATCGTCGAGGCCCGCGTGGTCAACGACCTCATCGGGAAGGGTGCCACGGTCATCGCCGCCGGCGGCGGGGGGATCCCCGTGCGCCGTTCCCCCAAGGGTTTCCTGGAGGGACTGGACGCGGTGATCGACAAGGACCGGGCCTCCGCCGTGCTGGGGGAGGACATCGGTGCCCCCGATCTCCTCATCCTGACCGGTGTGGACCGCGTGGCCCTGGATTTCGGGTCCCCGCAGCAGCGTGACCTGGCCCGGATGACCCTGAGCGAGGCGGAACGCTACCTGGCCGAGGGGCATTTCCCCGCCGGGAGCATGGGACCGAAGATCGAAGCCGCCATCCACTTCCTGGAGCAGGGCGGCGAACGGGTGTTCATCGGGGCGCTGGACCAGGCGAAGGAGATCCTGGACGGACGCGCCGGCACCATCATCGAACACGGCTGACCTGCATATCGCAGGTCGCCGGGGGCCCGCGGTCGCCGTCAATGTACGGAGAACCGCTGAGTCCCGACCGCGGTCAGAGGCCCTCGCGCCCCTGCCGCGGAGCAGACCGGGGTGCGGGATATCCCCGTCACCGCCGGTACGACCCGCTCCGGGACCCGCTATGTCGGGTCCGGGGTATCGCAGGATGGGTCTGTATAGACAGGGGGAGGCAGGGGCGAGATCCGTCCCGCCTCATCAGACTCAGATCGGTGCCGTATCCGGGATCCCCGGCGGCACCTGGAACGGAGGATTCGGATATGCCGCTCAAGGCAGGTCTGTATGTGGACGCGGCCAACCTGTATCGCAAAGACGGCCCTTCCATCAACTACAGAGTGCTCAAGGTGTTCTCGACCAAGGACTGGGAGCTGCTCCGCTGCAACGCGTATGTCACGGTGGACCCCGACAACCCGAAACCGGTGAAAGGTTTCATCTCCGCGCTCAGGGACATCGGGTTCAAAGTGATCGAGCGTGAGTGGTCACGGTCCGCCGACGGACGGGTGAAGGCCAACATGGACATGGAACTGGCCGTGGACATGCTGACCCAGGCCGAGAACCTGGACGTCATCGTGCTGGCCTCAGGGGATTCGGACTTCGTCCGACTCGTCCGGGCAGTCCAGAACCTGGGGAAGCGTGTGGAGGTGGTGGCCTTCCAGGACCGGATCGGTTTCGATCTCATCAAGGAAGCCGATGCCTTCACGGCGCTGGAGTCCCTGGAGGATATCTTCCTGAACGAGCCGGACCCGCCCCAGCCGATGGACAACGAAACGCCTGCGCTGAAGAAGCAGCAGGTATCGAAAGAGTCCAGCTCCGGAAGGTACTTCCGGCGCTGACCATCTCCCGCCCGATGAGGCGGCGGAACGCGGAGGGTGGACCGTTCCGCCGGTCCCGATCGACTGCCCCCGGGGGTACGGGAGTGCACATGCTGACACCTGGAAAGGAACGCAGCCATGAAGGTGCATGAGTTCCAAGCCAAGGAGGTACTCCGGCAGTACGGCGTGACCGTACCGGAGCATCGCGTGGCCACCACACCGGAAGAGGCCGAGCAGGCCGCGAGAGACCTGGGTGGGGGGACCGTGGTGGTGAAGGCCCAGATCCACGCCGGGGGGCGGGGCAAGGGCGGCGGTGTGAAGGTGGTCCCCGGACCCGCCGAGGCCCGCGAGGCGGCCGAGTCGATGCTGGGCAGGCCCCTGGTGACCCACCAGACCGGCCCCGAGGGCCAGGTGGTCCGCCGGGTGCTGGTCGAAGAGGGGGTGGACATCGCCTCCGAACTCTACGCCGGCATCGTGCTGGACCGGGCAGCGGAGATGCTCGTCTTCATGGCGAGCGCCGAGGGGGGGGTGGAGATCGAGGAGGTGGCCTCGAAGACCCCGGAGAAGATCGTCAAGCGCTGGTTCAACGTGGACGGCGGGCTGCGGGGTTTCCAGGCCCGGGACCTCGCCTACCAGGTGGGTCTGGAGGGCCGGCAGGCCATGAACGCGGCGAAGTTCTTCATGGCCCTCGCGAAGGCGTTCGTGGAGACCGACGCCAGCCTGGCGGAGATCAACCCCCTGGTGGTCACCGGTTCGGGGGACGTCGTCGCCCTGGACGCCAAGATCAACTTCGACGACAACGCCCTCTACCGGCACAAGGACATCGCGGCCTATCACGACCCCGACGAGGAGGACGCCCTCGAGGTCGAGGCCCACGAGTACGACCTGAACTACATCAAACTCGACGGCACCATCGGCTGCATGGTGAACGGGGCCGGTCTGGCCATGGCCACCATGGACCTGATCAAGTACGCCGGTTCCGAACCCGCCAACTTCCTGGATGTGGGAGGTGCGGCGAACGTGGAGACGGTGGCCAACGGGTTCAGGATCCTGATGAGCGATGAGAACGTGAAGGGCGTGCTCATCAACATCTTCGGCGGCATCGTACGCTGCGACCGGGTGGCCCAGGGCGTGGTGGAAGCGATGGAGAAGGTCGAGGTGGACGTACCCGTCGTTGTCCGTCTCGACGGGACCAACGCCGAGGAGGGCGCGAGGATCCTCAGGGAGTCCGATCTGGACTTCCTGGTGGCCGAGGACTTCAAGGACGCGGCCGACAAGGCTGTCGCCGCCCTCTCCAGCTAGAAGGAGCCGAACCATGAGCATCCTCGTCGACAAGGACACCCGGCTCCTGGTACAGGGGATCACGGGGAGTGAGGGGACCTTCCACACCGAACAGATGCAGGAGTACGGCACGAACGTGGTGGCCGGCGTCACCCCGGGCAAGGGGGGACAGGAGCACCTGGGCGTGCCCGTCTACAACACGGTCTGGGAAGCGGCGGACGACACCGGGGCCGACGCCTCGGTGATCTTCGTGCCGCCCCCGTTCGCCGCCGACGCCATCGAGGAGGCGGCGGATGCAGGCGTCGAGCTGATCGTCTGCATCACCGAGGGCATCCCGGCCATCGACATGGTCCAGGCCAAGCGGGCCGTGGAGGCCGTGGACGTACGGCTGGTGGGCCCGAACTGTCCCGGTGTGATCACCCCGGGTGAGGCGAAGATCGGCATCATGCCGGGCTTCGTGCACCAGCCGGGCCGCGTGGGCATCATCAGCCGCAGCGGCACCCTGACCTACGAGGCCGTGGGGCAGCTGGTGGCCGAGGGGCTGGGGCAGTCCACCGCCATCGGCATCGGCGGGGACCCCATCATCGGGTCCACCTACCTGGACCTGCTCCCCCTCTTCGCCGAGGACGACGGTACCGACGCGGTGGTCCTCATCGGGGAGATCGGGGGCACCGCGGAGCAGGAAGTCGCGGCATGGATCGCCGAGAACTTCGACAAGCCGGTGGTGGCGTTCATCGCCGGGCA
The DNA here is from genome assembly GCA_046497505.1 of bacterium. GTDB lineage: Bacteria > Blakebacterota > Blakebacteria > Blakebacterales > JAWOFN01 > JAWOFN01. The sequence continues at coordinate 22,421 of JAWOFN010000075.1, forward strand.
GACGGCCCCCCCCGGACGCCGTATGGGTCACGCAGGTGCGATCATCAGCGGCGGCAGCGGCACGGCGGAGGAGAAGATGGACGCCCTGCGGGACGCGGGGGTCCACGTATGCGAGTCGCCCGCGGTCATCGGCAGCACGGTGGCCGAGGCGCTGGGCTAGGTCAGCGCCGTCGACAGAGAGATGACCCGGAAGAACCGTTTCGAGAAGGGTAGGAGATGGAGAGGACCTGCATGCTCATAAAGCCCGACGGGGTCTCCGGCGGGCACATCGGGGAGATCACGGCACGCATCGAGGAGGAGGGGTTCGCGATCCGGGGACTCCGGATGCTCCGCCTCAGCCGGACCGAGGCGGAGGCGTTCTATGCCATCCACGCCGAGCGTCCCTTCTTCGGTGAGCTGGTGGATTACATGACCGGCGGACCGATCGTGGCCCTGGCCCTGGAGCGCGAGGACGCCGTCGGATATCTCCGGGAGGTCATCGGCGCCACCGACCCGGCGGAGGCCGCGCCGGGTACCATCCGGGCCCTCTTCGGTACCGACGTGGGGGTCAACACCGTGCACGGGTCCGACTCCCCGGAGAACGGGGTGCGTGAGACCCTCTTCTTCTTCCCCGAGGGGGAACTGGCGGACCTGGGGGGCGACCTGTAAGACCGCGCCGGCACCCGGAGGGTCCCGCACACACCCCCTCCGGGCAGGGGGATCGGGGTATCTGAGGAGACCGGGAGGGGCCGCCCGGCAGGTTGACTGCCGGAGCAGGCCCCTTATATTGATAATCTTGTCTCAAAGGGGGGGTATCATGGCAAAGGTCGACCGGCCGTTCACCGTGGATCTCCGCGGTCTCTCCGAAGGCCGCCATGAACTCACCCTCGTCGAGCCCGGATCCAGCCTCGACCTGCCGGAGGACGAGCTGTGCATCGAGGGGGACGTGACCCTCGACCTCGTCCTCTCCCTCACCGGCCGCGTCATCACGGCACGGGGCACGGTACGCGCCGAACCGGAGATGACCTGCGCCCGCTGTCTCGAGCCTTTCACCGGCGAGCTCGAAGCGAGTTTCGACGTCGTTCTCCGCGCGGCCGAGGGGGGGATCGAACTGGAGGACGAAGAGGATACGCCCGCTGTCCTGGGGGAGGACTGGGTGGCCTTCGACCTCTCCGTCCGTGAGGCGCTGCTCCTGGCCGTGCCCATGAAGCCGCTGTGCCGTCCCGACTGCCAGGGGCTCTGTCCCCGGTGCGGCACCAATCTGAACGAATCGACGTGCGACTGTGCGCCCGAACCCGCCGATCCGCGGTGGGAGGACCTGCGGTCGCTGCTCGAAGAGCAGTGAGGAGAACGGACTATGGCCGTTCCGAAGAGGAAATCATCGGTCTCCAGGAAGAACAAGCGACGCAGCCATCATGCACTCAAACCCGCCAACCTGAGTACCTGCGACCACTGCGGTCAGCCGAAGCTCTCCCACCGCGCGTGCCCGAGCTGCGGTTACTACCGCGGTCGCCAGGTCATCTTCCCGCGTGAGGTCTGAGTACCCACGGACGGCAGCCCCCGTCGGGTACTGACCGCATGCGGATCGCCGTGGACGCCATGGGGGGCGACCACGCCCCCGAACGGATCGTAGCCGGAGCGGTGGAGGCTGCCGCCGGAGCCGGCGGACGGTTCGAAGTGGTACTCGTGGGCGATGAGCTGCTCATCACCGAGCGGTTCTCCCACATGCTCCACGGCCTCCCCATCGAGATCGTCCACGCCCCCGAGATCATCGAGATGGACGAGGCCCCCGCCGCCGCCATGCGGCGGAAGCGGGACGCCTCCATCCCGGTGGCGATGCGGCTCCACCGGGACGGGGAGGTGGACGCGGTGGTGAGTGCCGGCAACACCGGCGCCGCCATGGCGAGCGCCCTGCTGACCCTGGGCCGCCTGAGAGGGGTGCATCGCCCGGCCATCGCCAGCCTCCTCCCCTCCGAGGAGGGGGCCACGCTGGTCCTGGACGTCGGGGCCAACCCCGCCGTCTCCGCGGAGAACCTGCTCCAGTTCGCCCTGATGGGGTCCCTCTACACCGAGTACGTCTTCGATGTGGATTCCCCCCGGGTGGGGCTGGTGAACATCGGGGAGGAGGAGAACAAGGGGACCGAGACGGCGGTCCGGGCCCATGCCCTGCTGAAGGCCAGCGGCCTCAACTTCGTGGGCAACGTCCAGGGGAGGGACATCCTGGCAGGCGGCCTCGACGTGGCGGTGTGCGACGGGTTCACCGGGAACGTGATCCTCAAGTTCGCCGAGGGGATCGTCAGCCTGCTGACCGCGGGGGTGAAACGAGGGCTCTCCAGGAGCCCGGTGGCGAAACTGGGCGCGGTGCTCATGAGCCCGGTCTTCCGCCAGCTGAAGAAGGACCTGGATTACGAGGAGTACGGCGGTGCCCCGCTCCTGGGTATCGACGGGGTGGTCATCATCGGCCACGGCCGATCGTCCGCGAAGGCCATCCGGAACGCCGTGAGGGGGGCCTCCCGCATCGTCGCGGAGGGGCTGAACGACCACATCAAACTCAGATTGGATGAGATGCATGCAGCCGAGCTTCCCTCCTGAGGCACGGGGCGCGAGCCGTATCGTGGGGACGGGCCGGTACGTGCCGGAGAAGGTCCTCACCAACCACGACCTGGAAGAGATCGTGGACACCTCGGACGAGTGGATCACCTCCCGCACCGGCATCAAGCGCCGCCACGTCGCGGCGGACGATGAAGCCACGAGCGATTTGGCCGCGAAGGCTCTCACCGACGCCCTCGAGGACGCGGGGATGGAGACCGGTGACCTGGACGCGGTCATCGTGGGTACCGCCACACCCGACAGGCTCTTCCCCAGCACCGCCTGTATGGTCCAGCAGCACCTGGACCTGGACCGCATCCCCGTCTTCGATGTCTCGGCGGCGTGTTCCGGTTTCATCTACGGGAGCATGCTGGCCAACAGCCTCATCGCCACCGGTCCCTTCGAGCATGTGGCGGTGGTGGGGGCGGAGACCCTCACCCGCCTGGTTGACTGGACCGACCGGACCACCTGCGTGCTCTTCGGAGATGGGGCGGGGGCGGCCGTCTATGGTCCCGGTGACGGTGAGAGCGGTGTGCTCGCCGCCTGTGCCGGCGCCGACGGGAGTCTGGCCGACCTGCTGAAGCTCCCCGCCGGCGGGACCCGGATGCCCGCCACCCCCGAGACGGTGGCGGCCGGCCAGCACTTCATCTACATGGAGGGTTCGGAGGTCTTCAAGTCGGCGGTCCGGGCCATGGTCCATTCTGCCGAGCGCGGCCTGGAACTCTCCGGGCTCACCCCCGACGAGGTGGACCTCTTCATCCCCCACCAGGCCAACATCCGGATCATCGATGCCACCGCCAGGCGGTTCGACATCCCCGGCGAGCGCGTGTTCGTGAACATCCATGAGTACGGGAACACCTCGGCGGCGAGCATCCCCATCGCCCTGGACGAGGCCCGGGAAGAGGGTCGCGTCGGGGAGGGGACGAAGGTTATGATGGTCGCGTTCGGTGCCGGCTTCACCTGGGGTTCCCTGGTGGTCTCGTTCTGAGTCTCCCGGCACACCACACCGGACCGATGTCCGCCCGGCACCTCGAGGACCATTCACCCGCACAGGGTCGGAACGCGTCATGAACCGACGTATCGCATTCCTGTTCCCCGGCCAGGGGGCACAGTATGTGGGCATGGGGAGGGACCTGTACGAGAACGGTCCGTCCCGTGTCCGTGAGCTCTATGAGGAGGCGTCCGAGGTGCTGGGCACGGACATCGCCCGCATCTCCTTCGAGGGGCCCGAAGAGGAGCTGCTCCAGACGGTGAACACCCAGCCGGCCATCCTCGTGCACAGCGTGGCGGTGGCCGAACTGCTCCGCTCCGAGGGGGTCACACCCGATTTCTCCGCCGGGCACAGCCTGGGGGAATACTCCGCTCTGGTCACCGCCGGGGCCTTCGACTTCGCCGATGCTCTCAAGGTCGTGAAGGTGCGGGCGGAGACGATGCAGTCCGCCGGGGAGGAGAACCCCGGGGAGATGGCCGCGGTGCTCGGACTCGACTCGAAGAAGGTCCGCAAGGCGTGCGAGAAGGCCTCGAAGGTGGGTACCGTACAGCCCGCCAACTACAACGCACCGGACCAGACGGTCATCAGCGGGGAGAAGAAGGCGGTGAAGAAGGCGGGGCAGCTCTGCAGGGATGCCGGGGCGAGACGGGTGCTGGACCTGAAGGTCCACGGCGCCTTCCACTCTCCCCTCATGGAGCCGGCGGTCGAGTCCCTCCGGCAGACCCTCCGGCGGGCACGGATGGGACAGGCGGACGTACCGGTGGTGAGCAACGTGACCGCCCGGCCGGCCGTGCGTCCCGAGGAGATCCGGGAGCTGCTGGGCCTGCAGATCATCTACCCGGTCCGCTGGTTCGAGTCGATGGAGGAGCTCGACCGGATGGGGACGAGTTCCTACATCGAATGCGGCCCGGGGACGGTGCTGAAGGGGCTGCTGAAGCGGACCGTGGAGGATACCACGGTGGCCAGCGCGGCCGCCCTGGAGGAGATCGCGGCCGCGGTGAAGTCCCTGGAAGGAGGAGGGAGCTGATGGGTACCGAGCTGCCGGTGGCCGTGGTCACAGGCGCCAGCCGGGGGATCGGCCTGGCCGTGGCCCGGCGCCTGGCCCACGACGGCTTCCATGCCGTGTGCGCGGCCACCAGCGAGGAGAACGCGCGGACGGCGGTGGAGATCATCCATGAGGAGGGGGGCTCCGCCGAGGCCCACGGGCTGGACATCTCGGCGGCCGAGGAGTTCGAGGCCCTCATCGGCGGCGTCGCGGCCGAACACGGCCGGGTGGACGTGCTGGTGAACAACGCCGGCATCACCCGGGACGGGCTGCTCATGCGCATGAAGCCGGAGGATTGGCAGCGGGTGCTCCAGGTGAACCTCACCGGCACGTTCAACGGTATCAAGGCGGTCAGCCGGACGATGATGAAGCAGCGGTCAGGTGTGATCGTCAACCTCACCAGCGTGGTGGGACTCATGGGCAACCCCGGCCAGGCCAACTACGCCGCCAGCAAGGCGGGGGTGGTGGGACTCACCAAGAGTGCCGCCAAGGAACTCGGTTCCCGGGGTATCCGCGTCGTCGCGGTGGCCCCCGGCTACATCGAGAGCGACATGACTGAGGACTTGACCGACGAGGTCAAGAACGCCTATCTCCAACAGGTGCCTCTGGGCAGGCCCGGGCGCCCGGAGGACGTGGCATCGGTCGTGGCCTTCCTGGTTTCTGCCCGGGCGGGCTACATCACAGGCCAGGTCGTCCAGGTGGACGGCGGGCTCTATACCTGATACATCCCTTCGATCATGAAGCGGGAGGAACAGATGGCCAGCATCGAGGAACGGGTCAAGAACATCATCGTCGAGCAGCTCGGCGTGGACGCCGCCCAGGTGACCACCGAGGCCTCCTTCGTGGAGGACCTGGGAGCCGACTCCCTGGACACCGTGGAGCTGGTGATGGCGTTCGAGGAGGAGTTCGACCTCGAGATCCCGGATGAGGACGCCGAGAAGATGCAGACGGTGGGAGACGCCGTCGCGTACCTCGACGAGCACCTGAGCAGCTGAACTTCCCAGGCAGGGCGAGCAGCTTGCCGCGCAGGGTCGTGATCACGGGGCTGGGCACCATCGCCCCCAACGGGACCACCACCGACCGGGTGTGGGAGAACGTGCTGGACGGGGTCTCCGGCATCGGGCCGGTGGACCTCTTCGATGCATCCGAGCTGCCCACCCGCATCGCGGGCCAGGTGCCGGAGTTCGATCCGGGCACCGTCATGGACCGCAAGGAGATCCGGCGCTCCGACCGCTTCCTGCAGCTGGCCAACGTGGCCTGCGCGGAAGCGCTGGAAGACGCGGATATCGACTCCGGGAAAGCGGACCCCTTCCGTGTGGGTGTGGTGGTGGCCTCGGGGGTGGGGGGGATCGGGGTGCTGGAGGAGCAGACCCGGACCCTGCTGGAGAAGGGACCGGGACGGGTGAGTCCCTTCTTCGTCCCCATGATGATCATCGACATGGCGGCGGGGGATCTGAGCATCCGTCACGGATTCAAGGGGCCCAACTACGCCACCGTCTCCGCCTGTTCGAGCGCGGGACACGCCCTGCTCGATGCCTACAACCTGATCCAGCTGGGCTATGCGGACGTGATGCTCGCCGGGGGTGCCGAGGCGTCGGTGACCCTTCTGGCCATGGCCGGGTTCTGCCGGATGAAGGCGATGAGCACTCGGAACGAGGAGCCGGAACGGTCCAGCCGCCCCTTCGACGCGGGGCGTGACGGTTTCGTGATGAGTGAGGGGGCGGGGATCACGGTCCTGGAGAGCCTGGAGCACGCCCGGGCCCGCGGAGCGAGGATCTACGCCGAGTTCCTGGGAGGCGGCATGAGTGCCGACGCCCATCACATGACCGCCCCCGACCCCGAGGGGGAGGGTGCGGTGCAGAGCATGCGGACGGCATTGGAGATGGCCGGGGTGGAGCCGGAGGAGGTGGGCTACATCAACGCCCACGGGACCTCCACCGTCTACAACGACGCCATCGAGAGCAAAGCCATCGAGCGTGTGTTCGGGGAGCATGCCTCCGAGCTGAACGTGAGCAGCACGAAGTCGATGACGGGGCATCTGCTGGGTGCCAGCGGGGCGCTGGAGTTCAACCTGCTGACACTCGCGGTCCGCGATGGTAAGATCCCCCCGACCATCAACTACGAGACCCCCGACCCCGATTGCACGCTGAACTATACCCCCAACGCCTGCATCGAGCGGGCGGTGGGGGTGGGGCTCAGCAACAGCTTCGGATTCGGGGGCCACAACGTGACCCTCGCAGTGAGGCGATTCCACGAGGAGTCTTGACCCCCGCCGCCTCTGGCGGCGACTGACGAAGAGGGACCGGAGCGATGCGCGGGCGTCGGCTGAGACGCTGCAGCGCGAGCTCGGTCACCGGTTCCGCGATCCGGAGCTCCTGGAGGAGGCCCTGTCCCACCGTTCCTTCGTGGGAGCCAGGGGTGAGGACCGTCTCGAATCGTATGAACGGCTGGAGTTCCTGGGCGACGCGGTCCTCGACCTGGTGGTGGCCGAGGAACTCTTCCGCCGCTACTGCGACAAGTCGGAGGGGGAGCTGACCCAGCTCAAGTCCCTCCTCGTCTCCCGCCCCATACTCCGGAAGACAGCCGTCGACCTGGGCATCGGGGAGGCCCTTTTCCTCTCGGAGAACGAGGAATCGATGGGCGGCCGCCGACGGGCCAGCATACTGGCCGACGGGTTGGAGGCGGTCCTGGGCGCCCTCTACCTGGACGGCGGGTACGACCGGGTACGGTCGGTGGTGGTCGAGCGGCTGGTCACCAAACTCCCCGAGGTGGTGCGCCAGCCCGATAACCGCAACTACAAGAGCATGCTCCTGGAGTATGTCCAGAAGCAGAAGAGGGGACACCTGCATTACCGCACCAAGCGGGAGCAGGGACCGGACCACAGCAAGACCTTCACCGTGGAGGTCCTCCTGGACGGGAAGGTCCTGGGAGAGGGTACGGCCGACTCGAAGAAGCAGGCACAGCAGCTGGCGGCCCGGATGGCCCTGCACCGGCTGGGGGTCCCCCCGGGCGATCCCCTGAACGGTCCCCCCCCGGAGGGGGGGCCGCAGGGTGAGGGGACCGGCACGCGAAGGGGGACGTCGTGAGGGGATCGGAAGAGAGATGGCGCCTCATCGTCGACGGCGCCGGCAGGGGGGACTGGAACATGGCGGTGGACGAGGCGCTTCTTCAGGAGGGCATCAGCAGCGGCATCCCCCCCACCCTGAGACTCTACTGGTGGGACCCCCACACCCTGAGCCTGGGAGCCAACCAGGATGCGGCCGGTTCGGTGGATTGGGAGGCCCTGGCCCGTGACGGCTACGGAGCGGTCCGCCGTCCCACCGGCGGCCGCTCCATCCTCCACGCGCAGGAACTGACCTACAGTGTGACCGCCCCTTCGCCCCCGGGGGGCACCCTCGCCGCCTACCGGTGGATCGCGGCGGGGCTGGAGGCGGGGCTGGAAGAGGCGGGGGTCCAGGTGGGCCTGGAACGGTCCCGGAGGTCCGGGGCATCCGGGATCGGGACCCGTCACCCCTGCTTCGCTGCGGCGGGCCGATACGAGCTGGTGGACGGGGCGGGCCGCAAGGTGGTGGGGAGCGCACAGCGCCGCCGCCGCGGCTGGCTGATGCAGCACGGTTCCATCCTGCTGGGTCCGGAGCACCTGCGTCTGCCCCGCTACCTGGCGGGGAACGACGGGGAGGCGGAAGCAGAACGGTTGTCCCGCGTCACCGTGGACTGTGCTACCCTGCTGGGGCGTCCTGTCGCCGCCGAGGACCTCACCGGGCCGTTCGCCGAGGGGTTCGCCCGGGGGATGGGCGTGGAACTGCAGCCGGGGGACCTCGAGCCCTCCGAACGGGAGCGGGCCGAGGAGCTCCGTACCCGACGTTTCTCAACCGAGTCGTGGACCCGGGAAGGCCGGCGGGAAGAGACCGGAAGCCGGGCGGGAGCCTGAGGGGAGAGCATGCGACGTATCCTCCCATACGGGCTGGTGGGCCTGGTCGTCCTGCTGCTGCTCGGCGGCGCGGGTCCCTCCGATCCCCTCTCGGGGCCGGGGTGGGTCCGCGGTGGGCCCCTCCCTCAGCCCAGGGGGGAACGGGTGCTCCACATCGGGCTCGTGGGGCGCGGCCGGTTCCACCCCCTGCCGCCGGCCCTCATGGAGGAGGGACCGGAGCGGTGGGTCATGGAGCAGGTCTACGGGCCCGGCCTCCATGCCCGGGGGCGGAACGGTCTTCCGGACAGCCGGACCGTCCTCACCGCGGAGATCATCGACGGGGTGCGGCCGGGGTGGACCTTCTACACCCTCTACCCCGAGATCCGCTACCAGGACGGGACCCTGCTGCGCCTGGAGGATATCCGCAGCACCTACCATCTCTACCGTGACATGGCCCGAGCGGGGGACGCGGGCCTGGATCCCGCCTTCGCCTTCCTCGACTCGGTCAGTCTCGGACGGGACCTCAACCGGGTGGGGCTGGTCATGCCCGCCCGTTTCGGTGACCAGGCCCACCGATTGGCCGCCAGCACCCCCCTGCATCCGGCCATGCTCCGGGGTCTCCCCGAGGGTCCTCAGGAGGTCCGGGCCACCCTCGAGAGCCGTGATATCGTCGCCCTGGGATCGTACCGTCTCTCCTTCGATGTCCGGGGGGAGCGGGAGGGGAGGAGCGTGCAGGGTTCGGAGGTCATCATGCGGCTCGAGGCGGACGACACCGGCCCCATGCCCGACCCGGAGGTCCGGAGGGTCGTCATCCATCTCTTCCCGAACGACCAGGAACTGGTCCGGGCCTTCGTCACGGGTCGGATCCAGGTGGCGCGTCTTCCCAGCTACGCCGCGCAGAGTCGTCTGAGGGAGGAGATGAGCGGCCAGGAGGACCGGGGCTTCATCAGCCGGTTCTTCCACCAGCGGGACCACTTCATCTTCCTGGCTTTCAACAACGCCTTCCAGCCCCTCCGGTCCGCCCCCATGCGGCGTGCCCTGGCCTATGCGGTGAACCGTGAGGCGATGAAGCACCCGGAGCTGCGCGAGGTGGACGTGGTGAGCGACGTGCCCCTGCTTCCCGGCACCCCCTTCGGCAGGACCGTCCAGTACACCTATCGCCCGCGCCATGCCGCGGTCCTCCTGAGGGAGGCGGGCTACACGATGCGGGGCGGGGAACTGGTGGACGAGGCGGGAAGCACGGTGCTCTTCAACCTCATCTACCCCGGCACGGGTCGCCATTTCGAGCAGATCGCACGGCGGATCAAGGTGGACCTGCAGAGTGTGGGGGTCATGGTGAACGCCGAACCCCTCTGTCCCGAGGAGATCGATGAGCGGCTCCGCGAGGGGAACTACCAGATGGCCCTCTCCGAGATGAGCCTCCCCCCCACATCCGAGGCCCTCCTCCGCCTCTTCCACAGCGACAACGCCGCCACGGGGGTCAACTTCACCCGCTACCGCAGCCGCACCTTCGATTCCAACATCGAGGCTGCGGTGGTGCGTTCCGACATCGAGGAACCCGATCCCTACTATCGGGGGGCCGTGGAGCGCATCCAGGAGGACATCCCCCTGATCCCCATCTACTTCGAGAGACGAAGCTACTACGCCTTCGACACGACCGTGCTGGACGCGGGCAGCGTGGGAAGGATCAGCCGCCAGCTGGAACCCCTGGCCCGCTGGAGGTGGAGCCGGTGAGCGATCGGCCCCGGGCACCGAAACAGCAGCTGCCCCTGGTGGGGGGTCTCTTCCGCAGGCTCTTCCTGCACCACCTGGTCCTGGTCACCGTCCCCATCGTGATCCTGGGCCTGCTGCTGGTGCGTATCGCGGAGAACTCCATCCGTCAGACCCAGGCGGAGGACAACCAGGAGATCACCCTCCGGGCCCAGGGACAGATCCTGGACTACCTCAAGTTCGTGGAGGGGCAGCACTATCTCACGGCGCTGAGCATCGAGAACCTCATCGGACCGGGTGAGGAGGGCCCGCGCTTCAACACGCTGGCCATCGACAACTTCCTGAACCAGGCCGCCATGGACCCGGATGCCACCATCTTCAGCGACCTCTATGCCCTGGGACCCGACATGGAGCTGGTTGCCACCACCGATTTCACCATCCAGGACGCCTCGGGGCTCGGGGCCCGGGTGACCGAGGCGGCACGTACGGCCCTGGGCGGGGTCCCCAGGACCCTGCCGGTGCTCATCGAGGGGACCAGCCGGCTGCCCACCGTGGTGAAGGCCCTTCCCCTGACCGTTCGGCAGGAGGTGGCCGGGGCGCTGGTCGTGAAGGTGAACATCCACGAGATGTGGGACCTCATCGACCGGATCGAGGTGGGGGAGCGGGGCCGGGCCTTCCTGGTGAACCAGGAAGGGGTCCTGATCGCCCACGAGGACAAGTCGCTGGTCTACGGGCAGGCCGACTACTCGCACCTGGAGAGCGTGAGCGCCGCGCTCTCCCGGGAGGAGCCGGGCCAGGTGGACACCGAGCAGGCGGGTGAGGAGAGCGAGCCGATGATGGCGGCCTACGCCCCCATCCGTGATGCCGGCCTGGTCTGGGGATTGATCATCCATCGTCCCCTCGCGGAGGTCCAGGCCGTGGTGGGACGGATGCGTCTCCAGATCCTCACGGTCATCTTCATCGGGATCGCCCTGGCCCTGATCTCCACGCTGGTCTACACCCGCCGCCTCATCCGGCCCATCGGGACCCTGGTGGACGGTGCCAACCGGCTGAGCCAGGGCGACCTGAGCTACAAGATCCCCGTGGCGGGCCGGGACGAGCTGGGGACCCTGGCCGCCGAGTTCAACCTCATGGCCGAACGCCTCAGCCGCATCCAGGAGCGCCTGCGCCGTGCGGAGCACCTGGACACGCTGGCCAAGTTCTCCAGCGTGGTGGCCCATGAGATCCGCAACCCCCTCAACGCCATGCAGATCAACCTGCACCTGCTGGAGGAGCGGCTGGACGAGGAGGACCAGGAGTACCTGGATGTCATAGGCGGGGAGATCCGACGGCTGGAGAACCTGGTGCGGGAGTTCCAGGACATCTCCCGGCCCCCCGCCCTCTCGCTGCAGTCGACGGACGTGAACGAACTGCTGTCCGACCTCGTCAACTTGCAGAGGGGGACGGCCGACAAACAGGATGTGGAGGTGAAGAAGGACTTCGATCGGCAGCTTCCGAGGATCCAGGTCGACCGGAACCGCATCACCCAGGCCGTCCTGAACCTGGTGCTCAACGCCTTCCAGTCCATGCCGGAAGGGGGGGAACTCACCCTCCGGACACGGCCGCGGGAGGATGGGCGCCCGGGGATTTCCATTCAAGTTTCGGACACGGGTGAGGGTATACCCGAAGAGAAGGTGAGCAAGGTGTTCGATTTCTACTACACCTCCCGTGATTCGGGCTCCGGTCTCGGATTATCCATCGCGCAGCAGATCGTGGACGAACACGGGGGACAGATCACCCTGGACAGCGAGATCGGCGAGGGAACGACGATCACGATCCGTCTTCCTGCCCGACCGCCGGAGGATGGTCCCCCAGCACATGCAGCGGACAGATGACATCAAGATGGCCAAGATCCTCATCGCGGAAGACGATATAAACACCCTCCAGGGGCTGAAGACCATCATGTCCCGTGAGGGCCACAACGTGCTCAGCGCGCCGGACGGGCAGGAGGCGTATGCCGTGCTGGTGGACCACGGCGACGTGGACCTGCTCCTGACCGACCTGAAGATGCCGGGTATCGGGGGCCTGGAACTCTCCCGGAAGGTCAAGGAGTCCTTCCCGGAGACACAGATCATCGTCATGACCGCCTTCGGGACGGTGGACACCGCGGTCCAGGCCATGAAGGACGGGGTGTACGACTACCTGACCAAGCCGGTGGACATCGAAGAACTGCTGGTGGTGGTGGAGAAGGCCCTGCGGGAACGGGCCCTGCGGATGGAGAACCTGGAACTGCGGGGGAAGGTGAACGAGAAGTACTCCTTCCACAACATCGTGGGGGATTCCGGTGTCATGCAGGACATCTTCCGGAAGATCCGGAAGGTGGCGTCCAGTACCGCGACCGTGCTGATCCAGGGGGAGTCGGGCACCGGCAAGGAACTGATCGCCCGGGCCATCCACTACAACAGTCCCCGGGCCAAGGGGCCCATGGTCGAGGTCAACTGCGCCTCGATCCCGCCCACCCTCATCGAGTCGGAGCTCTTCGGCCACGAGAAGGGCGCCTTCACCGGTGCCTACCGGACGCAGAAGGGGAAGTTCGAGACCGCCGACGGCGGCACCATCTTCCTGGATGAGATCAGCCTGCTGACCCCGGACCTGCAGGGCAAGCTCCTGCGGGTGCTCCAGGAGCGCTCCTTCCAGCGGGTGGGGGGGAACCTGAAGATCGAGGTGGACGTGCGCGTCGTGGCGGCCACCAACCAGGACCTCAAGGAGATGGTGGACAAGGGGGTCTTCCGGGAAGACCTCTTCTACCGGCTGAACGTGGTCCCCATGCGCCTGCCCCCCCTGCGCAGGCGCCGGGAGGACATCCCGGCCCTCGTGGACCACTTCATGAGGGAGTTTCGCAAGAACAACCCCCACGCCCCCACACGGATCACCCAGGGAGCCCTGGAAGCCCTCATGGAGTACGAGTGGCCGGGGAACGTGCGGGAACTGGAGAACACCCTGGAGAACGCCATCGTCCTCTCCGATGACGATATCATCAACGAGAGCCACCTGAACTTCCTGGGACGCAACTCCTGGACGAACGACGGGGTCGAGGGGGAGGAGTCGGTGGAGAACCTCACCCTGAAGGAACAGATGGAGCGGGCGGAACGGAGGATCCTCAAGCGGACCCTGGAGCAGGTGAACGGCAACCGCACCCGAGCGGCGGAACTCCTCGACCTCTCCACCCGGGCCATCCGCTACAAGATCAAGCAGTACGACCTCTGATGCCGTCCTCCCGGTGCAGGTTCCTCCCGGCCCTCATGCTGCCCCTGCTGCTCCTCGCCCTGCCGGCGGGTGCGGGAGCCCAGAACTCCTTCCCGATCACCGACCTGCTGCCCCTTCCCCGGGGCTCCGCGATGGGGGGACAGGTCCTCTCGGGCGACCTGCTCGGTCTGAGCGTCGATCCCGCCGGGGCGGCCGGTGGGACCCGGGCCGAGGCCGCCGCGGGCAGCGACGTCTTCGGTCTCTCCTGGGCGGCCGTGGCGGGCCGTTTCCGATTCTCCGGGCATCACGTGGCGCTCTCCTTCGCCAGCCTCTCCTACAACACCCAGCGCCGCACCGCCCTGGACGACCGTCTGGGCATCTTCGGGGGGGAGTTCACCCCCGGTGAGGCGGCCCTCACCGCCGCCACCGTGCTCCTGGACGAGGAGGGACTCACGGTGGGGGCGGGGGCCACCTTCCTGAGTGCCCGCATCGAGAACGCCGCGGCCCTGGGCCTGGCGGGCGCGGTCTCGGTACGCAGGATGTGGGAACGGTTCGAACTCCGGGCAGGGGTATCCAACCTGGGGGCAGTGCTGGAGCCCTTCGCGTCGGAGCGGGGTACCGAGCTGCCCGCGCGCGTTCGCGCGGGCGGGGCCTGGCTGACCCCCGGAGGGGAGTGGGAATTCAGCGCCGAGACGGCATGGTTCTTCGGTGAGGAGCGGATGCGGGCCGGAGGCGGGGTCGAGTGGCGCCCCATTTCGGAAGGAGCGATCCGGCTGGGCATGCTGCGGGGGGATGCGCTGGGCACCTTCTCGGGCAGCGCCCTGGCCGAGACGGGGCTCACGGCGGGCCTGGCCTGGTCCTTCGGCGAGTGGGGTTTCGCCTACACCTGGCGTCCCGGTGACGTGCTGGGCGGCGGGCATCTCTTCTCCCTCCTCTGGGTCCCCATCGCCTGACCGATCGGGAAGAGGTCCCTCCCTCCTTTCCCTCGGGGCGTCCGCCGGTTACCATCCATCCGAGCCCGCCCCCCTGTATCCGAGCACGGCGGACCGCGTCCCCGACGGTGACGCGGCATCCCGCCGGGGATCGAAGCCATGAGAGATCACAGCGCCCAGCCTGACGATCACTGCCTGCCCGGCGGAGCGGCTGCCCGCCTCTTCTTCGTCCTCCTCCTCGTCCTCCTCCTCTCCGGGGTGCCGGCCATCACCCTCTCCTCCAGCGGTCCACCCGCCGGGAACGAGAGGGCGGGAGAGCCGGTCCGGATCATCCTCCTCATCGCCGACGGGGCGGGCGCGGCGCAGTGGACCTCCGCCTTGCTCAGCGCCGGCTCCCTGCACACGGCGGCGCTGCCCGTGGGGGGCATGGCGGACACCCGGGCCGACCCCCAGATCGTCACCGACAGCGCGGCGGCGGCCACCGCGCTGGCCTGCGGCATCATGACCTGCAACGGGGCGATCGGTATGGATGGGGAGGGCCGGCCGGCGGAGACGGTCCTGGAACGGGCCGAGGCCCGGGGGATGGCCACCGGCCTGGTGGCCACCAGCAGCCTCACCCACGCCACCCCGGCCGCCTTCGCCGCCCACCGGCCCAGGCGCGGCATGCTCCAGGAGATCGCCGAGGACATGGCACGGCAGCCGATGGAGGTCATGCTGGGGGGAGGGAGGGGACATTTCGACGGGAGCCGGCGCCGGGACGGCCGGGACCTGCTGAGCGAGTACGGATGGCGTGAGGGTACGGTGGTCACCGACCCCCTCCTCTTCGAGACCCTCGACCTCGATGGGGTGGAGCGGCTGGCCGGGCTCTTCGCCGCCGACCACCTGCCTTCGATCTCGGAGGGCCGGCGCCCCTCCCTGGCGGCGATGACCGCCGCGGCGCTCGAGGTGCTGGACGCCGACCCGGACGGGTTCTTCCTGATGGTGGAGGGCTCGCAGCCGGACTGGCGCTGTCACGACCGTCGTCCCCTGGAGGAGGTGGCCGCGGAGATGCTCGACTTCGATGGGGCGGTGGGGGCCGCCCTGGCCTACCAGGCGGAGCGTCCGGGGACCCTCATCGTGGTCACCGCCGATCACGAGACGGCGGGACTCTCCCTCCATCCGGACGGCCGGGAGGGGATGGAGGCCCGCTACGGTTCCGGGGCCCACACCCCCTCCCTGGTCCCCCTCTTCGCGGGGGGACCCGGAGCCGGGGCCTTCGGGGGGCTCAAACCCCTCTGGCGTATCGGCCGGCTCCTGCTGGAAGCGGTGGATCGGTGAACCCGGTCCCCAGCCCGGTCAGGCAGGTGGGGGACGACCAGCGGAACGGGCGGACGCGCCGGCGGGTCAGTCCACGGTGAGGCTGGTGATACGGGAGGGCAGCTCGGCATGCTCCTGGAACCCCTCCTCGCTGCCTGCGAAGACGAGGCCGTCCGCCCGCCCGACATAGACCCTCCCGTCGGGTGCCGCGGTCACCGCGGTGATGGCTGCCTGGTCCGGCTCC
The DNA here is from genome assembly GCA_046497505.1 of bacterium. Classification (GTDB taxonomy): domain Bacteria; phylum Blakebacterota; class Blakebacteria; order Blakebacterales; family JAWOFN01; genus JAWOFN01. Next base: position 38,342 of record JAWOFN010000075.1, read on the forward strand.
ATGACCCGCTCCCAGCGGGGCACCTTCTTCGGCAGCCGGTAGAGGGCGGCATTGGCCTGGCGCACCCGGTCCCAGTAGGGGGGAGGGTCCTCGGCCACCCCCATGTAGAGGCTCCCGTCCCTGGCCTCGGTCAGGCACATGGGATACTTGTGGAGCAGGCCGCCCATGACGGTCCGCCAGTCCTCGCCGTGGTCCTCGGTGACGAAGAAACCGGCACCGCTCGCAGCATAGACCACGCCCTCCTTCTTCGGGCAGACCAGGGCATGGATGTCCCGGTCCAGGGAGGTGCGGACCCACGTCTTCCCCCCGTTCCGGCTCCGCAGCACGCCCCCCTCGTCCAGCCCCTCGATCCCGGCGTAGACGATGTCGGGTTCCTTCGGGGAGAAGGTGAGGGCCCTCACGTAATGGTCGTCGGGGAACTCGTTGTTGGCGGCGTTGTGGATGCGCGAGCGGTAGTGCCAGCGTCTGCCCCCGTCGTGGGTGGCCGCCATTCCCACAGGGCGGGAGCCCGCCAGCACGAACTCGGGGTCCTCCGGCGAGGGGGCGAAGACCTCGAAGGAGCCCTCCGCGACGCTCCCCAGCTGCCCGTCGGCGTAGCGGAAGAGCTCGCCGGCGTGGAGGGTGCCGATGATGAGGGCGCCGTCCGCCATCACCGCCACGTCCCGGACGTCCAGGTCGCCCACCACACGCTGGTCCGGGAGACGGTACACCCCCTGTTCGGTGCCCGCGTACACGACATACTTCTTTTTAGAACCCATACTACGTAAACATACGCAGGGAGCCGCGGATTTCTACACGATTCCGAATCGGGGAACAGCGCCGGAAGGCCCTGCGCTCATCCCCCGGCACCGGAGAAGCTGGCGTCCTGGACGATATGCCAGCTCACCCCGTCGGGACTCGGGAAGGTGCACCCCTCGGCATAGATGGAGACGAAACCGTCGATGTCCCCGGCGCTCCACGCCTCTGCCTGGCCCTGGAGGAGGGACACGACCTCCTGGACGGCCTCCTCCTCCATCTCCAGCACGCTCTGTCCCGGCTGGCCGCAGGCGGTGAGCATGCCGGTCAGCAGGGCCGGCAGGATGAAGATCCGGGCAGAGAGGGGATCGGTCATGGGATGCTCCTATCTGTTCGTCTCGAACGCCCCCGCCCGGTGGAAGTAGCGGGTCACCCCCTCCACGATCCGGCCCAGGCCCGCGCGGTGGTTGGCCACCACCGCCACGGCGAACCCCTGGTCGGGATACCGGATGAAAAGGGTGTTCGCCCCCACGCTGCCGCCGGAATGGGAGACCTGGCGGACCATCCGGCCGTCGGCCAGTTCCACCTCGCGTACCCGCCAGGAGAGACCGTAACCTCCCAGCGACCCGTCCTTCAGGCGCTGGTTGGTGTACATCGAGTCGATGGTGGCGGGCTCCAGCAGCTTCCCCCGGGCATAGGCGATGTGGAGGCGGCAGAGGTCCTCCACCGTGGAGGTGATCCCGCCACCGGCGTACTTGTTGGAGAGGTCCACGTAGGGGGCGTTGACCAGGTTCTCCCGGGAGTCCCGCTCGTACCATCCCGCCCGCCCCCGCTGGATCTCAAGCGGGTCCTCCATGCCGGTGCTGTTCATCCAGGCCGGCTCGTAGATGTGCCGGGTCATGTACTCCTCGATCGGCATCCCTCCCGTGTTCTCCACGATGTTGGCGACCAGGTTGAAACCGTAGGTGCTGTAGGAGTACTGCGTGCCCGGCTCGAAGAGGAGGGGATCGTCCTTGAAGATCCCCATGGGGCCCTCCAGGTCGTCGTAGCGGATCATGCTGAGGAACTCGCCCCCCCGGTAGTGGCGGATTCCCGAGGTGTGGGTCAGCAGGTTGCGGACCGTGATGGTACCCTTCTCCTTCCGGGGCCAGGAGGGGATGTAGGTGCGGATGTCCTCGTCCAGGTCCACCGTTCCCTGTTCCCAGAGCTGCATGAGAGCGGTGCCCACCACCGGCTTGCTCACGCTGCCGATACGGTAGACGGTCGACCCGGTCGCCAGGTCGCCCGACTCGACGTGGGCCACCCCGAACCCCTCTGACCAGACCAGCTGGTCGTCCACCGCCACGGCGATGGAGAAGCCGGGCATCGGCTGGCGCTCCAGTTCCGTTTGGCAGAAGGCGCGCACCGAATCGAGCACCGCGCCGGTCTGGGCGGCGGCCGGCAGGGTCAGGGCGAGGGTGAGGAGCAGGGCCAGGGCCGTCGCGGAGCGGGTGCGGCGGATGCCGGGACCGGAGCCTGTCATGGGAGGTCCTCCTGATGGGGATCGGCTTGCGTTTCCCGCCCATTTCACACCACCGGCCGGGGAGCCGTCAACAGGCCGGAGAGTGAAAAGCACGGCCGCAGGGGCGTATACTGCATCGAGGACCGCACGGTCCCGCCCCCCGGGAGCCGCAGGCCCGCGGCCCGGGATCCGGCACCCGTGCCCCCGACCTGAAGGAGATCGGCTATGACCTCCCCCCTCCGGAACACCCTCTCCGTGCTGCCTGCCTCCGCCTCGATGATGGCAGCCCTCGTACTCCTCCCCGGCACCGTCCGGGCCCAGGGGGACTTCGAAGGACACTGGGAGGGAGCCATCGAGCTGCCAGGTGCCGAGCTGGAGATCCTCAGCCGCTGGATCATGGAGCGCTTCGGGGGCTGCGACCGCCCGGGGCAGATCGCAGGAGAGCGGGGCTCGGTGGCCGTGCCGTTTTGTGCTCTGGCACAGCGGGGTGGGGCGTTACCTTGGTAGCTCCCGGGGTCGGGAGGTCCCCGGAAGCCATCATGACGATCGATATCCCGAATAAGGAGATCCCATCCGCGTCCCCCGCACGGCGCGGTGTGGTGGCGGTGGCCATGAGCGGCGGGGTGGATTCCTCGCTTACGGCTCTGCTGCTGGCCGAACAGGGCTACGAGGTCATGGGGTTCACCCTGCTGCTCCACGACGAGGGAGACGGTATCTCCGCCGAGGGGGCGGGGCGGGAACGGCGCTGCTGCGCGGCCACGGGGGCGGCCCGGGCGCGGCAGGCGGCACTCCGCGCGGGCGGCTGGCACCGGGTGCTGGACGCCCGGGAGGCCTTCCGGGCGTCGGTCATGGAGGACTTCAAGCGGCAGTACGCCCTGGGCCGCACCCCCAACCCCTGCGTGCGCTGCAACACGTATGTGAAGTGGGGGCTGCTCATCGAGCACGCCCGCCGTCTGGGGGCCGACTGGTTCGCCACGGGCCACCACGCCCGGGTGGTCCGGGAGGGGGGGCATACCCTCCTCAAGCGGGGGGCGGACCGGCAGAAGGACCAGGGATATGCCCTCTGGGGCATCCCGCGCCGCAGCCTGGAGCGGACCCTGCTGCCGGTGGGCGAGTTGGACAAGTCCCGAGTGAGGGAACTGGCCGGGAGGTGGGGGCTGGCCGCCGCGGGGGTCCCCGACTCCCAGGAGATCTGCTTCATCCCCTCCGACGACTACCGGCACTTCCTGAGGGACCGGGTCCGGCGGGATCGGGAGGCGGGCAGCCTTGACGAGGAGCTGGAACGTGCCCTGCGGCCCGGGGAGATCGTGGACGAGGAGGGGAAGGTCGTGGGCCGTCACGACGGGACCGCCCTCTATACTGTGGGACAGCGCCGCGGTCTGGGTGTGGCGGCGGGGCGCCGGCTCTACGTGCACGCGACCGACCCGGAGAGGGGGACGGTCCGGATCGGGGGGGAAGAGGGGCTCCTGACCCCCTCCCTCACCGCCTCCGGGGCCAACTGGGTCTCCATCGACCCGCCGGCGGAGCCTTTTCGGGCCGATGTCCAGATCCGCTACAACGGCACCCCGGCCGCCGCGCGGATCGACCCCGCCGGCAGCGGGACCTTCCGGGTGCTCTTCGACGGGCCGCAGCGGGCCGTGACACCGGGACAGTCGGCGGTCCTCTTCGACGGGGACGTCGTCCTGGGCGGAGGCGTCATCGAGAGCGTCCCCTGAGCCGCATGGAACGAGGGACATGGACGAGAACGCACAGCCTACCCTCCGGCACCGCCTGGAGTACGTCTTCCTCAAGGTCATGGAGGGGCTGGCATCCCGCCTGCCCCGGCCGCTGGCCCGGGCCCTGGCCTGGAAGGTGGCCCTCCTGGCCTTCGATGTCCTCCGCATCCGCCGGGGTGTGACCCTGGACAACCTCCTCCACGCTTTCCCCGACGAGGGCCCCCGCTGGCGGCGCCGTGTGGGACGCCGCGCCTACTTCAACCTGGCCCTGGTGGGACTGGAGATGCTCCAGGCCCGGCGGATGGACCGGGAGCGTCTGCTCCGGATGGTGGATATCCAGCCGGGGGACGAGGAGGTGGTGCGCGGGGCCCTGGCGGAGGGGAGGGGGGCTGTGCTGGTCGGCGGGCACTACGGCAACTGGGAGCTGATGGCGGCTCGGACCGCCCAGCTGGCGGACCCGTCCGTGGTGATCGTCCAGGACCAGCGCAACCCCCTCATGGACAGAGACCTGAAGGAGACACGCCGCAGGCTCGGGTTGGAACTGGTGGGACGGGGGGCCGGGGTCCGGAGGGTACTCAAGACGCTGAAGGGAGGAGGCGCGGTGATGATGCTGGCGGACCAGGACGCCGGCACGGACGACCCGATGTGGATCGAGTTCTTCGGACGTCCCGCCTCCGCCTACCGTGGGCCGGCCGCCTTCTGCCTGCGTTCCGGGGCGCCGATGGTGGGCGGGTGGATCCACCGGGAGGGGGATCGCTACGTGATCCGCTACCGGCGGCTCGACCGGGAGGCGCTGGGACCGCTGGGCGAGGACGCGGAGGAGGATGATAAGATCCAGGCCCTCTCCGAGGCCTTCCTGGGATGGCTGGAGGAGTGTGTCAGGGAGGACCCGACCCAGTATCTCTGGCTGCACCGGCGCTGGAAGAGCCAGCCGCCGGTGTCCACCTACTGAACCCCCGCCGGGAGGGCGATCGGACGTGAGTCCCCGCACCGACATCCCCATGCCCTCCCCCCGGGAGGGGAAGGTGCCGCAGCCCCCATCCGCGGGGGGGCTGGTCGTCGTGCAGACCGCCTTCCCCGGGGATGTGATCCTCATCGGCGGCCTGATCCGGTCGATCCGGGAGGGTTGGCCCTCCCTCCCGCTGGCCCTGGTGGTACGCCCCGACACCGCCCCCCTGGCCCGGATGATGGACCCGGACCTGGAGGTGCTGGTCTTCGACAAGCGGGGCGGGGGCGGGGGACCGGACCGGGAGGATGAGGAGCGCGGGGGCCTCGACCAGGCAGGGCTCATCCGCCGGCTGCGGGAAGGACCCTGGGAGGGGGTCCTGCTCCCCCACCGGTCCGCCCGGTCGGCCTGGATCGCCCGCCGGGCGGGCCTGGCCCCCCGGGTGGGCTTCGGGCTGACCCCCACCGCCCTCCTCTACACCCGGAGCGTGCCGTACCGCAGGGGCATCCACGAGATCGAGCGGGCCTTCGACCTGCTCGGCGCCCTCGCCCGGACCTGGCAGGCGGACCTGCCCCCCTTCCGCCTCCCCCTGCTCCAGATCACGCCCCGGGGGACAGAGGAGGCGGAGGACTTCTTCGCCGGGATGGGGGACCCGGGGACGCCCCTCCCCTTCGCCGCCCTGGCCCCCGGTTCGGTGTGGGCCACCAAGCGCTGGCCCGAGGGATACTGGGCCCGCCTGGCCGGCATGCTGGGAGAGGGGGGTCTGGAGGTGGTCCTCATCGGCGGCCCCGCGGACGCGGGACGATGCAGGCGCATCGCGGAGAGGGCGGGTGCGGGACACGCGGCGGCGGGGTCCCTCTCCTGGGAGGGTACCGCGGCCCTGCTGGACCGGGCCCTGCTGCTGGTATCGGGCGATTCCGCCCCCGTGCACCTGGCCGGCGCGGTACGCTGCCCGGTGGTGGCCCTCTTCGGTCCCACCGTGCCCGGGTTCGGGTTCGCCCCCATCGGCGCCGGGAGCCGGTCGGTGGGTATGCCGCTGGGGTGCCGTCCCTGCCGGCTCCACGGAAGCGGGGCCTGCCCCGAGGGGCACTTCCGCTGCATGTACGATATGAGTCCGGAACACGTGGCCGACGCGGTGGCCGATACCCTCGAGGCGCTCCACGGCTCCTCGGATCCCCCCAGCGAGGACGACGATGTCTGAAGTCTGGTACGAACGATGGTTCGGTGAGAGCTACCTCGACGCCTACTATCACCGGGACCGGAGCGAGGCCCGGCGTTTTGTGGAGACTCTCCTGGACCGGCTGGAGCTTTCCGAGGGGGCCCGGGTCCTGGACGTGGCCTGCGGGTCGGGACGCCACGCCCTGCAGTTCGCCCTGGCCGGCCACCGGGTCACCGGGGTCGACCTCTCGCTTTTCCTGCTTCAGCAGGGGAGACACGCCCTCCGGCAGTGCGTCGAGGAACGAGAGACGGGGGAGGACCCCCCGGATCTCCTCCTGGTCCAGGGGGACATGAAAGAGCTTCCTGTGAGGCGTGAGCCGGGGAGGGCCGACCTGGTGGTGAACCTCTTCACCGCCTTCGGCTACTTCGAGACCGAGGAGGAGGACGCAGCCGCCCTGGAGGAGATGGCCCTGGCCCTCAAGCCGGGCGGCCTGCTGGTCCTGGACTTCCTGAACCGGTCCCGCATCGTGGAGGACCTGGTGGAGGAGGACGGGGAGTACCGGGAGGGGCTTCACATCAAGTCGGAACGCCGCCTCACCGACCTCGACCGCAGGGTGGAGAAGACCATCACCCTGGAGTACGCGGACGGCCGGGTGGAATCGCACACCGAGTCGGTCCGTCTCTATTCCCGGGACGACCTGGAGCGCCTGGCGCGCTACACGGGACTGGTCCCGGAGACCTTCTGGGGAGACTACGACGGCGGGGAGCACACCCCCTCCAGCCCCCGGTGCATACTCGTGGCGCGCCGACCCCTGTGAGGAGCGGCGGCCTCCCTACCACCCGGCAGGGGACGAAGACATGACTCGACTCTTCAAGGATTATCTCGACCGGAGCTCCGGGGTGCTCCGCTTCTACAGCGGGGACTGGGGAGAGGAGGGATCCTGGGAGGCGGCCGCCCGGAGGGCGAAGGATCACGACGGCCCCCGGGAGGAGACGGCCGGGGTGCTCCGGGCGTCCAATGAGGCCTGGCTCACCGGGGAGGCCTCCGCACGGCTTCGGGCCGTGGCCGAGGGGAGGGGGACGGCAGTGGTGGGGGGCCAGCAGGCGGGCCTTCTGGGAGGACCGCTCTACACGCTGCACAAGGCCCTCACCCTCCTGAGCCTGGCCGATGCGGCCGAGTCCCTCACCGGGGGTCCGGTGCTCCCGGTCTTCTGGGTCGCCTCCAACGACAGCGACCTGGAGGAGGCGGGGAGGACGGCCATGGTGGGTCCCGACCACCGGCTCCAGACCTTCCGGATCCACAGCACCCCTCCCATGGAACCCTACCGGGGATGGCCGGTGGGGCGGATCCCCCTGGGCGAGACCGCCGACCTGCTCCTGAAGTGGACCCGTCGACACCTGCCCGAGACGGAGTTCAGGGAGGACCTGCTGGAGACCATAGCCTCCGCTTACCGCGCCGAGGCCACCGTGGCGGGGGCCTTCTTCCACTTCATGGGGAGCTGGCTCGGGCCCCTGGGTCTGGTGCTGCTCGACCCCCTGGACCCCCGTTTCAAGCCCCTGGCGTATCCCCTCTACCGGCAGGTGCTGGAGGACCCGGGATGTGCCGGACGGTCCCTGCAGCAGACCGGCGGGGAGCTGAAGGAGGCGGGCTACCACCGCCAGCTCCACATGCCCTCCGACCGCATCCCCCTCTTCGCGACCGGGGAGGGGGACCTCCGGCGTCCCCTCGTACCCATCGACGGTTCCGATACGGAGGTGGAGGTGGCGGGGGTGGGACCGGTAGGGGTCTCCGAGCTGCTCGACCCCGACGCTCCCTGGTCCCTCGACCCGAACGCGGCCCTCCGCCCCGTGCTCCAGGACCACCTGCTCCCTACCGCCGGCTTCGCGGCCGGCCCCGCGGAGATCGCCTACTTCGGGCAGCTGGGTCCCCTGTACGAGGACCTGGAGGTGCCCCGGCCCCTGGCCGTGCCCCGCGATCGGGTGGTCCTGGTACCCCGCACCGCTGCCCGTGTGCTGGAGAAATACTCCCTGGCGGTCATCGACTTCGAGGAGGGGCCGGAGCACGCTGCGCGCAAGGTGGCCCGCGACCTCTTCCCCGAGGACCTGGAGCGTGCTTTCGAGCGGACGGAGGAGGCGATCCTGGGACGGATGGAGAGTCTCAAGCAGCGGGTCATCAACTTCGACGAGACCCTCGAAGCTCCCTTCGACACCTCGGCGGGACGGATGGCCGGCGAGCTGCGCAGGCTGAGGGAGAAGGCGATCTCGAACCAGAGCCGTGAAGAGGAGATCGTCCGGCAGCAGACCGAACGGGCGGCCGTCTGGCTCTATCCCGACCGGCGGCCCCAGGAGCGGGTCCTCAACCCCCTCCCCTTCGCCGTGCGCCACGGCATGGAGGGGCTGCTGGAGATCCTCACCGAACCGTCCTTCGAACTCAGGGACCGCGGCATCCGGATCCTGGAGCTGTAGCCCCGATCCGCCCCGGCCGCGCCGGCGGACCGTAATGTCCTGTCGGTGGGGGGCCGGTGTCCGCTACGATGATGCAGACCGGCTCAAGGTCCGGGCGGTACGATGAAGCATCCATCATCATCCATGGTCCGGTCACCGACCCGCTGGACCGTCGCATCGGAGGGATCTGCATGAAGTCCATCAACGAGGCAGGATGGGAGCGCATCCTCCGCGCTGTCGCGGGGGTCGTGTTCCTCTATCTGGGGTTCAGCGGCGTGGTGACGGGGGTGTGGGGGGTGGTACTCATCATCATCGGCATCGTGATGCTGATCACCGGCCTGGTGGGCTGGTGCCCGGTGTACGCGGTCCTGGGCACCGGGACGAAGAAGATGGAGATGGAGGAGAGGGTCCCGACCGGCGGGGGGGACCAGCCTTACTTCGGGGAGGGTCCGGGCGAGCCGGAGGAACCTTCCGGGGGATCACCGGAGGAGCCGGAGCGGGAAGAGCCCCCATCGGATGAGCGTACACCCGGTTCGGGGGGCTTCTGATCCCTTCCGGCGGGTCTCCCTCCCGGACTCCTTCCGGGAGGGTGTGAGATCACACCGGCCGGACCCCGGCGTCCGGCCGGTGCTCCCCGCTGATGCGGGGGCGCGCTCTTCCATCCGGAGGAGGGGTCAGTGCCCCCCGCTCCCGGCCGCGGTGTCCGGCACGGCGGGCCGGGGATATTCCCTCCCGTGCTT
>JAWOFN010000112.1:0-90472 GCA_046497505.1 bacterium
GCGCCAGGTCGTCCTCACGCGGGATGTCCCACTCCTCCCGCACCGCGGCGAACATCTCCGCCTGCTTCACCGTGTCGATGCCCAGGTCCGCTTCCAGGTCCAGGTCGGTGTCCAGCATGTCCAGCGGGTAGCCGGTCTTCTCGGAGATGATCTCCAGTACCCTCCGGGCCACCGGGTCCTCCGCGAGGGTATCCGTCGGGGGAGCGGCAGGAGCGGCGGGCTCCCCTCCCCCGGAGGGCCCGGGGACCGGAGCGGGCTGCGCCGTCGGAGCAGATGCCGGTCCCGGTCCGGCGAGGGGCTCCGGGAGAGGAGCCGGTTTCGGAGCCGCCGCCGGCCGGACACTGATCCCGCCGTTGGTCGGCCCCTCGTCCTTGATCCGCAGCGTACGGCTGACGACCTCGACCTTCGGTTCCTCGTATCCCGTCGACCTGCGGAGGAACTCCTCCCATGCCTTCGGATCGACGATCCGATACGCATAGCCCAGCTCGGAGGGAGCACGGCGGCGACCGTCCGGATGGGGGATGTGACGCATGAGACTCATGGTGACCTGGGACCCGAATCCCGCTCCCAGTCTCAGCGCGTAGCGGATGGGATAGCTTCCCCCCGTGGAGAGGTTCAGCATGCCCAGCTCGGGGTCCACCTCCTTGAAGTTGGGTACCTCGGGTACGATCCCGGTCTCGAGCATCTTGACCGTGACGGTCTCCTCGATACCCACCCCCATGGGGTGCGCGGTATACCCCTTCGTGTTCGCGATCACGATGTCGTCGGCATGCTCGCCGAAGACCCTCCTGAGGGCGAAGACCTCGGCGGACGCGCTGCCTCCCCGGGCCGGTGTGTACGTCTCGTGGGAGACGAACACCAGATGGGGGGCCATCTCGCGGCGATCGAGATCCCAGCGGGTCTCGGCCGTGGAGACCAGGTCCTCCATGATCTCGCAGATATGCTCCACGTCGAGACGACTGCCGTGGAACGCGCTGTTCGCCGCTTTGGTCTCCATGAGTTCGGTGATGGGCTGGATGCCCCGTTCGGCCGCGGCTCCCAGGGTCTCGAGCACCACAGCTGCGCCCCCCATTCCCATGAGGAGCCCATGACGGCGCCGATCGAAGGGTGTGGCGGCATCCTCGACCCGCTCATCGGTGGCGGCGGCCCCGCTGGCCAGGAACCCCGATCCGAACCAGGGGAGCATGGTGTCGGAGGTGATGTCATCGGCGCTGATGACGATGACCCGACGGCAGCGTCCGTTCTCGATCCAGTCCTTGGCGGTGGACACACCCTGGCTGGCGCTGGAACAGGCACCGTTCATCTGGGTGTTCGGGCCCCTGGCACCGATGTGCTCGGCGAACTGAGCGTGGGCGAAGGCCAGGACCTGGAAGAGGAACTTCCGATCGAACTGGAACGCATTCTCCTCCACCTCCTCCTCGAGTTCCCCGATACGCCGGTCCAGGTCGGAGACCGCCCTGCTGCCGGGATCCAGGTCCTCGCGGAGGGAGGCCAGCTCCTCCAGCCGGGCCCTGCGCACCCGGTCCTCCCGGAACTCGTCGAGGATGCGGATGAGTTCGTTGTAACCGGGGAAGGCGGAGGTGAAGATGATGCCGGTGTCGTCCCGCATCTCGGCGGGGAGGATCCACCGGTCGGGGAGTCTGCTCCCGGTGGTGGTGGTCTTGTAACGCATGACCAGGGGGATGCCCGCGTCCCGGAGGACGTCCACGCCCGCCGCGATGGCCAGCTGGGTGGTCACGTCCAGTGCCTCGATACGGTCCGAGGGGTAACCGTAGTCCCGGACGATGTCCAGGTCGTGCCTCCGGGCCGCCAGTTTGATCACCTCGGCCACATCGTCGATGGTCTCGAACCGGGCCTCACCGCCCGCACCCTTCACCAGTCGGTTGATCCCCTTGTCCGCCATCCCTTCCCGCAGTTCGTCGGGTATGGGCTCGATGAAGACCTCCCCGCTCAGGATCCGTTCCACGTTCCGGTCGTCGAAGACGCGTTCCACGCCCGGGAGCCCCAGCGAGGCCCCCGTGATCCCGATGCGGGGCCGCTCCCCGCCGGCCCGAGAGCCGTAGTAGGTCTCGAAGCCGCGATCCATGAACTCGGCGAAGAGGCGGCCGAGGGCCTCGTAGCGGTCTACTCCCCCTCCACTCGTCTTCGGGGCGGAGACATCGGCCGGAGCCTTGGGGGCAGAGACGTCGGCCGGAACCTCCGCCTCCTCGGGACGTCCGATCCCGAGACCGCTGGCATAGAGACCGCAGAGGGCCATGTTGACGCTCTCGACATCCCCGATCCGGGGGTGGTTGGTGAAGAGGGGGAGTACGTCCCCGTTCCCTCCCAGGACGTCCTCGGCGAAACCGTAGAGGGCCCTCTTCGGCCCCAGTTCCATGAACACCCGGGCACCGGCATCGTAGAGGGTCCGGAGTCCCTTCACGAACCGTACGGTGGACCCGATCTGCCTGCCCAGTATCTCGATCATCCGGGGCACCGCGTCCGGTCCCATGGGATAGAAGTCCCCGGTGATGTTGGCGATGACGGGGATCTGGGGCGGGCTGAGGTCCAGACGCTCCAGTACCTTCTTCAGGGGCTCCGAGGCCCCCATGACGATCTTCGTGTGGAAGGCGTGGCTCACCGGGATCTGGATCGTCCTATAACCTGCTGCGGAAAGATCCTCCATGGCCTTCTCCACCGCGGGGCTCTCCCCCCCGATGACCGCTTCCCTGGTGCTGTTGATGTTGGCCACCACCACGTAGCCGTCCACCCCGTCCAGCACGCTCTGGATCTCATCCACCGGTCCGAAGACCGCTGCCATCTTCCCGTTGTCCTCCAGGGAGGTCTTCGTCATCTCCTTCCCCCGGGCGCTCACCGCTTCCAGGGCGTCGGCGAAGGGGAGGGCGTCGGCCGCCACCAGGGCGCCGTACTCACCCAGGCTGTGTCCCATCACCATGTCCGGAACGATCCCCCATGCCTCGAAGAGCTTCTTCAGGGCCGTCTCCGCTGCCAGCACGGCAGGCTGGGTGATGGCGGTCTGCTTCAGGTCCTCCTCCGCCTGGGCCGCCGCCTCCTCGTCGTCTCCGTCCACGAATATGTATTCGGTGAGGGGCTGTCCCAGCAGGGGGGCCATGACCCGGTCCGCCTCGTCGAAGACCTCCTCCACCATGGGTTCGCGTTCTTTCAGCTCCCGGAGCATGTTGGCGTACTGTGACCCCTGGCCCGTGAAGAGGAAGGCCGTCTTAGGCGCGGGACCGCTCCCCTTGAAGACCCCCCGACTCCGCAGGAGCTTCCAGACCGCCTCGTCACCCTTCTCGAAGGCTTCGAGGGCCCGTTCGGACCGCTCGGCCAGTTCTTCGGCGTCACCGTAGTCGATGGCCACCCGCAGGGGGGCGCGGAGATCGGATTCGAAGGGTGGTGCAGGCTGAGGGGACCACCCCGCCCTCGCTTCCGAGAGCACCCCTGCGAGGCGCGCCACGACGCGTCCCTCGTCCTCATCCCCGATGACCAGGGCGCCCCGGAGGGGAGGCTTGATACCCGGGTCCTCTCCAGCGGCCCCCGGGGGGGGACGCTCCGAGGACGCGGTGATGACGGTGCGTTCGGAAGCGATACGACCGGGCACGTACTCCTCCATGACCACGTGGAAGTTGGTCCCGCCGAACCCGAAGGCGCTGACACCTCCGCGCCGGACGCCTGAGGGACCCTTCTCCCACGGTCTGAGCTCCGTGTTCACGTAGAACGGAGCGGTCTCGAAATCGATGTTCGGATTGGGCGATTCGAAGTTGATGCTGGGCGGGAGGACCTTCTCGTCCAGGGCCAGGGCCATCTTGAGTATCCCCGCGGCCCCTGCGGCCCCCTTCAGGTGACCGATGTTGGACTTCACCGAACCGAGCGGCACGGATCGCGAAGGCAGTCCGAAGCGGGAGAGTACCTGGTGAAGGCTCTCACCCTCGGCTGCGTCCCCCGCCTTCGTGGAGGTCCCATGCCCTTCCAGGAGGTCCCCCGGGGTGGGGCTCAGGCCCAGGTGTTCCCAGGCACGCCGAACCGCCATGCGCTGTCCGGCGGGGTTCGGCGCCGTTATGCCCTTCCCCCTGCCGTCGCTCGATTCACCGAAACCGCGGATGAGGGCGTAGATCCGATCCCCGTCCCGCTCGGCGTCCGCAAGGCGTTTCAGGATGAAGATGCCCGCGCCCTCGCCCATGGCGAAGCCGTCCGCCCCGGCCGCGTAGGGCCGGGACCCGGTGGCGGTGAGTGCTCCGATCTTGCAGAACTTCACGAAGGTCGGCGGCCCCATGTTGGCGTCCACCCCTCCTGTGACCACCGCATCGTAGTGCCCCTCGACGAGCCCCTCCACCGCGGCGGACATGGCAGCCATGGTCGAAGCGCAGGCGGCGTCCGCCACGTAGTTCGGTCCCCGGAAATCCCACAGCGCCGCGATACGGCCGGCGATGATGTTGGCGAGTTCACCCGGCATCGTGTCCTCGGTGATCTCCGGGAACCGGCCGTCGACACCCTCGGCGAGCTGTTCCAGGATGCGCTCCCGGAGGGCCGGCTCGAGGGAGACGAAATCGGGGGTGTTCTTGAGTTCTTCGGCGAATTCGGGGAAGAGGACCCGGGCGGCCGTGTAGAGATGGGTGTCCCCGCCCATGGCGTTGGCGATGATGACCCCGGTGCGTTCTCGATCCAGCTCCCGTCCGGGGAAGCCGTAATCGAGGAGGGCCGCACGGGCCGCGCTCACCGCCCATCTCTGGGTGAGGTCCATGGCGTCGGCCACCTTCGGGGGGATGGGGAACCTCCATCCCAGGGGGTCCCATGCCCACTCCCGGACCCATCCGCCGATCTTCGTGTAGCTCTTGTCCGGTGCCTTCGGATCGGGATCGTAGTAGAGATCGGGGTCCCAGCGGTCCCGGGGGACCTCGCTTATGCTGTAGCGCCCCGTCTTGATGTTCTCCCAGAAAACCTCCACGTCCGGCGCGTCCGGCATGATCGCCCCCATGCCTACGATCGCCACCGCTCGTTCTTCAGCTGGCTTCATCTCCGGTCCCTCACCCTGAGTCCCTGTCGTAGAGCGCATCCGCCACCCGGTCCATATCCTCCAGCATGCCGACCTGAGCGGCATGCACATCGTTCAGCCCTACGGCCCGCTCGAAGGCAGCGATCTCATCCACGGGGGTACCGCCGGCACCGGCGGTCCAGCGCAGTCCTCCCTGGGCCGTCTTCATGGCCGCCTCCCTGGCGAACACCCTGCTGATGACGGCCAGCTCCGCGGGGAGGAAACGCGTGACCGCCTTCTCGTGCGGGGTCCCCGCGGCATGCTGTGCGGTCCGACGGGCCAGGCTCTCGGCGCACTCCGCCCAGGCGATGATCTCTCCCAGTCGGAACAGGATGTGCTGGTTCCGTGTCAGTCGCTGGACCCGCGCCCGCTCCATCACCTCGGCCAAAGCGTGGAGCGCGAGGGCGGCGATGTCCGCTCCCACCTCGGGATGCCGGGTGTGAAGGGACTCCAGACCCTCCGCCCGCTCGTGGTAGTGGCGCCCCCGGGTCTTGAGATGCATCTGCCACCGGTCCCGACAGATGGTCATCTCCATGATCTCCGAGGTCCCCTCGTAGATGGTGGTGATCCGTACGTCCCGCTTGATCTTCTCCACCACGTATTCCCGGGTGTAGCCGTAGCCCCCGTGGGCCTGGATAGCCGCCTCCGCGGCCGCGTTCCCCGCCTCGGTGGCCATGTACTTGGCGATGGCCCCCTCGGTGTTCAGGTCCCCCTCCCCGGCGTCGATGCGTTCCGCCGTCTCCTCGATGTAGGCCCGGGCAGCTTCGAGCCGGACGACATGGGGCACGATGAGCTTGTGGGTGTAGCCCTGTTTCTCGCTCAGAGGAGCTCCGCCCTGGATCCGCTCGGTGGAATAGGGGATGGAGCGGTCCATGGCATCCCACCCCGCTCCCAGGCCGAAGGCGGCCACCATGAGCCGTGTGTAGCCGAAGACGTCCTGGGCCTGGATGAGCCCCTGCCCCTCCTCACCCCCCACCAGCCGCTCCTTCGGCACGTAGACGTCATCGAAGGAGAGCGCGGCGGTGTTGCTGGAACGGATCCCATGCTTCTCCTCCGGGGCCCCGTGACCGAAACCCTCGGCCCCCCCCTCCACGATGAACCAGGAGGGCCCGCCGGGCGCCTGGACCAGGACGGTGTAGACATCGGCGTAGCCGCCGTTCGAGATCCACATCTTGTTCCCCTTGATGCGGTATCCCACCAGCTCCCCGTCCTCCTCCACCGGAGTCGCGGTGG
This sequence comes from bacterium, assembly GCA_046497505.1. Lineage (GTDB taxonomy): Bacteria > Blakebacterota > Blakebacteria > Blakebacterales > JAWOFN01 > JAWOFN01. The sequence continues at coordinate 6,266 of JAWOFN010000112.1, forward strand.
TCCGCAGGGAAGCCAGGTCGCTCCCCGCCTCCGGTTCGGTGGCCCCGTACGCCATCAGGAGCCCCTCGGCGGCGATCCGGGTGAGCCACTCCTCCTTCTGCTCTTCCGTCCCCCCGAAGAGGATCGGATCGCACCCGAGGAAGGTGGCCAGCACCGCTGTGGCGATGCCCAGATCGATCCGTCCCATCGTCTCGCAGACGCGGTAGACGTCGAAGGTGCCCCCTCCCATCCCCCCATACTCCTCGGGGATGAAGAGGAGCTGGATGCCCAGGTCCGGCCCGTTCATGGCCCTGATGACCTCTTCGGGAAAGGTCTCCTCCTCGTCCCACGCCAGGAGGTCCTCCCGGGGGAGGTTCGCGGCAGCGAAATCGTCGATGGCGTCCAGGATCAGCTCGAGGGACCCGGCATCCAATCCGGTGGTTCCGATGCTCATACGCTCGTTCCTCGCCCGTGGGATCTGGAGTGTTCGACCTCATTATATGTTTACATGGCGCCCTGACCACCCCTTCGTGTTGCTTTGGAAGGTCCCGTTCTCCAAGGGGCCGCGGACCCCATGGAAGGTGCCGACCTGGGGGTGAGTGAGCTGTTCCCCATACCGGATGAGCGCGTGGACGAGCGGGACACGATGTTCGCCCGTTCGGCCCGCAGGCCCGGAACGGGGCCCTACGGGGACTACTACGCCCGGGAACCCGGCCGGAAAGCCGTCGACGACCGGATCCGGAGCCTTCCGGAGCTGGGCCGACCCGGAGGCAGGTACTACGATCCCGGGATCTCTCCCGAGGCCGACCACCTGTTCGAGTCCATCGAGGGGATCCAGCCGGATGAGGAACGGGTGGCCTCCTGGTCCCGCGCCCTCTCCTCCGCGACCGACCCCACCGGTACCCTCCGCACCCTCTGCCTCTCCCTGGGTGCCGTATCGGTCGGGGCGGCTCCCGTGGACCCCGCCTTCGTGTATACACACAAGGGCCGCCTGGACGAGGATTACGGGGAGCCGGTCCGGCTCCAACACCCCGGCGCCCTGGTCTTCCTGCTGGAGATGGACCACGAGACCATGCAGGAGGCTCCCCGGTCGGCCGTCCTCCTCGAATCCGCCCGGCAGTACTATCGGGCCGCTGAGATCGGGAAGACGGCGGCGGCGGCGATCCGGGCAGCCGGGTATGACGCGAAGGCGCACTACGACGCCCACTACGATGTGATCCTCCCCCCCCTGGCCATCCGCGCCGGGCTGGGGGAACTGGGCCGCCACAACATCCTCATCGCTCCCCGCTTCGGTACCCGTGTGCGCATCGGAGCGGTGACCACCGACCTCCCGCTTCGTCACGGGAGCCCCGTCGACCTGGGTGTCCGTTCCTTCTGCGAGGTGTGCAGCAAGTGCGCGAGGAGCTGTCCTCCCGGTGCGCTCTCCAGCGGGAGACCCGCCCCGGTCCGGGGTGTGGAGAAATGGCCCACGGACACCGAGCGGTGCTACGCCTATTGGCGGGCCATGGGAACCGACTGCGGGATCTGCATGACCGTCTGCCCCTTCTCCCACCCCGACGGCCCCTTCCACAACCTGGTCCGCTGGGTGGTCCGGACCCTCCCCTTCACCCACCGCCTGCTCAGCTGGTTCGACGACCTCGTCTACGGTCGGGCGTGGGACCGCTCCTGACCGGAGCGTCCCCTCCGGTCATCAGCGAGGCGGAGCGGGGTCGTGGGCCGGAGATCCGCCCGGGAGGGGTCACTCCCCCTTCTTGAACCGCGGGAGGGCCCTCTCCACCCCGAGCATCTGCTCGTTCCGCAATTCCACCAGCGCGGGCTCCTCGAGACGTCTTCCGTCCGGGTCGAAGCGCACCTCCACGTCGGGCCTCAGGGGGTGGGCACGGTGGACCGCCACCACCTTCCCCACCGACCCGTCGGTGAGCATCACGAAATGTCCCACGGGGAAGAGTGTGAGACTCACCAGCAGTTCCTTCAGCAGGTCCGGGGAGAACGCCCCCTTCTGAGCCTGCTTGATCGACTCGATCCCCACCGGGGGTACCAGTGCGTCACGGAAGGGCCGGGGATGGATGAGTGCCTCGTAGGTGTCGATGAGGGAGAGTATCCGGGCGGGTCTCAGTTGAGCATCCTCAGGGAGACCCCGGGGATAACCGGATCCGTCCGCCTTCTCATGGTGCTGCAGGAGGATGTCGGCCACCCGGCCCGCCTGGTCCGACTCCTTCAGGATGGCGTCCGCTCCCAGCCGCGGGTGCCTCGCGACCATCTCCTGGTCTTCTTCGGTCAGGACCTTGTCGGGGTCCTCGACGTACTCGCTGAGCTCGCTCTCGTCGCGATGGAAGAGGGGGACCTTGCCGAACCCGATGTCGTGGAGCAGTCCCCCGATGACCAGGTCCTCCAGGTCGTCGTCCGGGAGCCCCATCCCCGAACCCATGCTCAAAGCGTACACGGCCACGTTCACGGCATGGGAGACCGCGAGGTCGGCGGCGTCATAATATCCCATGCAGACCTCCAGCAGGCCCGAAGAGCCCCGGGACTCCTCGATGATGTACCGGGAGACCTCCCGCGTGTCCTCGATGAGCACCGGCTGGTCCTGCGAGACCCTGACGAGCTGTGACCTCACGTGCTCCATGAGGAGCCGGTAGAGCGGTTTCCCGCTGGAGTTGAAGATCTCTGCGTTCGGCATGGTCGGCTGACTTCCCCGGTGTCGGGTTCAGGGGGACGGCACTTCCGTACACCGGGAGGATACGCCCGGCTCCGCCCGGCGTGAACAGGAATCGGCGGAGCGGGCGGGTCAGATGGCCGCGAAGTCCAGAGCATCGGGGTCCCAGGGCGGGGCCTGGCGGAGAGCGGGGAGCACGTCCTCCACCCTCTCGGCCACGCTCCACATATCCAGATGACGGGGATCCATGAATCGCTCCTCCACCGTCTGTTCCAGCATGCGGACCAGCGGCTCGTAGAAGCCGTCCACACTCACCATCACCACCGGGCTGGTGTAGAGCCCCAGTCGTTTCCAGGTGATGGCCTCGAGGAGTTCCTCGAGGGTGCCGGAGGCACCGGGCAGGGCCACCACGGCGTCGGAGAGTTCCAGCATGGTGCGCTTGCGGATGTGGATGTCATCCACCACACGCAGTTCGCTGATCCCTGAGTGCCCCCATCCCACCTCCATCATGAACCGGGGTATCACCCCGAGCACCTTCCCATCCGCTTCCAGGGCCCCTTCGGCCAGGGCGCCCATCGATCCCACCCGACCCCCGCCGTAGACGATGCCGATCCCCTCCCCGGCCAGGAGCCGTCCCAGCTCTCGAGCGGCGTCCGTATACCTGCTGTCGGTCTGTCGACTCGAGGCCGCATAGACGCACACTCTTCGAAAATCCCTCTCCATGCACCCCTCCGTTCGGTGGATCGTGGCCAGGGACATCCTCGTATCCCGAGACCCAGGATGCAACGCCGGTTCCTATTGTCTCTAACTTCATCGTTAGGTATTCTTTACTTCGTCCGCTGCGCCGCGGAAGGGGGCGGCCGCCGCCGGCCCGGCTGATCAGGGAGGGAGGACGAGCATGACGAACACCGCGGAAGCGACCCGCCGAGGCCTACCTGCCCATCGGAGGACTCATGGGAGTCCTGGACTGCCTGTCGGTCTGCCCGGTGGAGGACATGCTGACGTCCGATACGCACCGCCGGGAGCTGGGGGTGCTGGGACTGGTCCTGGGCGTGATGCTCCTCTTCTTCGCCGGGTACACCACCGCCCGGGCCACCGGCTACCGGGACAACCGGATCACCGAATCCGAGTACATCGACCCCCTGCAGCACCGGGACCGACCGGGATACGGACACCCGGGCAGGTGATCTCGAAGAGGTCCTTTCGCCGCCCGTTCGCTCCCCTAACTTATAAGGGTCGGTGCGTATCCCCGGAGCGAAAGGGCCCCAGATGGGCGTCACCGCATCCCGCATGCTCCCCCTCGGTACCGAGGCCCCTGAGTTCGAACTCCCCGACACCGAAGGGGAGATGGTCTCACTCGGGGACCTCTCCGACGGCAGGGGTCTGTGCGTGGTCTTCATGTGCAACCACTGCCCCTACGTGAAGCACATCCAGCACCTGCTGGCCGAGGTGGCGGGGGAGTACCAGGAGAAGGAGATCCGTTTCGTGGGGATCAACAGCAACGATATCGAGGCCTATCCCCAGGACCGGCCCGAACGCATGAAGGAGGACAAGGAGAGGTTCGGCTACCCCTTCCCCTATCTCTATGATGAATCGCAGGAGACGGCCCGAGCCTACAGGGCCGCCTGCACCCCGGACATCTACCTCTTCGACGACGGCCTGGAACTGGTCTACCGGGGTCAGTTCGATCCCAGCCGCCCGGGGCGGGGTGAGACCACGGGCGAGGACCTGGTCCGGGCCCTGGATGCCCTGCTGAAGGGGAAGAGGATCTCGGAAGCAGACCAGCGTCCCAGCGCCGGCTGCAACATCAAGTGGAAGCTGGGGAACGCCCCCCCCATCTGATCCGAGAGCCCGCCCGACACCCTCCGCGGGGAGCCCCGTCCCTATTCGTCGTGGGCATGACCGGGGAAGCGCTCGTGGAGGCGGAAGTGCCCCTTCACCACCCGGTCCTCCAGGAACCGTATGAGGGGCTCGGCGGCCTCGTTGAAGCCCTCTTCCAGTTCCAGGAGCTTCTCACGGACCGCCTGCAGGTAGGCCTTCTCATGCGGATCGGTCTCGGAGGAGATCCGCTTCTCCACGTCCTCCACCAGGTAGCGGATGGAGGCCTTCAGGCTGGCGATGGTGGGTGCCTGGGCCACACACCCCAGGAGGGTGCCCTGCTCCACCTCGTCCGAGACCTCCCGGAAGAGGGAGTCGGGGATCGGCTCGCCCAGGATATGACGGAGGGAGTGCTCGACTGCTTCGATCTCACTGATACCCATATGCTCTCCGTCCTCGGGGCAGGGATGGCACGCAACTCTCCATCGAGTCTACGTTCACTGTGCCCCCCTCGCAACGCTCAACGGACTGTCCAGCCCGCTACCGGATGGTCACCGCCTTCATGGGCACCCGTACGGGGATGCGATAGAGGGGGAGTGCGCTCCGGGGGCTCTCTCCCTCCGGGTCGGGCCGGGGCATCACCGCGTCGAAGTAATTCCAGGAGAAGAGGCTGTCGTCCGTGTCCGGTTCCAGCATGTAGGAAGCCACCCGCCCGCTGTTCTGGACGGTCCGGACCACGTAGCTGCCGGCGGGAAGGGTGATCTCTTCCTCCACCGTCGTCACCCGGCCCTCGGCCAGGATGTGGTTCTGGTAGGGACCGTCCGCATACTCCAGGTCGAGGAGCCTGTAGCGCTCCACGGTGAGGGTCACCGGCTCCACCAGCTTCTCCACCTCGATGTGGTGGCGGCGAAGCTGGTCCGCGACGTGATGCAGGTTCGCGTCGAAGGCGTACGCCCACGGCCTGGGCCGTGTCGCGCTGGGGACGTAGAGGGTCCGGCGCTCACCGGTGACCAGCTCCGGTTCGGCACCCCGTTCCGGGATCACGTAGAAGCGGTCCTTCCCGGGGTGGGACCGCTCCTCGAAGCCCAGCACCACCTCGTCACGGGGCTGATGGAGGGTGCGCCGCCGGGCATCCACCACGGTCCGGCGAACCTCTCCCGCGTTCTCCGCCATGAAGCGGAGAAGCCCCTCGAAGCCCTCCCGCTGGGCATCCGCCTGAACATCCAGGTCGTGGCGGCCGGGGACCTCGTAGAGGAGGGTGATGACGTTCTGCATGCCCCCGTAGGAGTGCTGCTTGCGTACCCAGGGCGTGGTGGTCCGCCAGTACCACTCCCCCGTCTCACGGTCCTGTCGGGGACCGGAATACCAGTAGAAGAGCAGGTCCTGTTCCGCCAGGTGCTGTTTCACGTACTCGTACATGGGTCCGTTGGCGAAGTCCACCAGGGGCTGGTCGGCCGAGGGGTGGAGGGTGGCCTGGTAGGTCAGATGGTAAGGATAGGCGCCCCCGTTGTGGGCATCCACGTACACGTCGGGCCACCAGCGGAGGAGCACCTCCTCCACCGCCGCCGAGACCTCCTCGGTCTCCATGACGATGAAGTCCCGGTTCATGTCGTAGCCCATGCTGTTGGTCCGCGTCGAGCGGGGCTCCGCCTCCGCTCCGTCCGGGTTGAGGCTGGGGATGATGAGGACGTTCACCTCCTCCAGGACGGGGCGGAGTCCACCGAGTGCGAGTTCCCGGATGAACTGCTGTCCCCCCTCTTTCCCCGAATACTCACCGCCGTGGATACTGCATGTGATGAAGAGGGTCGGCTTGCCCGAGAGCAGGAGGGTGGCGGGCTCAGCACTTGGCGGGTCACCCAGGATCACCAGCGGGACCACGCGTCCCAGCCGGGTGGTGGTGAGTTCCTGGATCAGTATGTTGGAGCTGCGCACCTGGACCTCGAAGAGGAAGTCCATGAGCTCCTCGTGGCTGGTGGAACGCTCCCACCCCGCTCGTTCCGCACCGGTACGGGGGAGGTCCTGGGCCGCGGCTGCCGCGGGGAGCAGGAAGAGTCCCGCTGTGAGCAGGATGGTCTTCCGGAGATCGATGTGCTTCGGCATACGGAGCACTCCTTGCCCTTGTGATGAGGACGGTCCGGTCTTCTCTGTCCATGCTACAGTCTGGCCCCGCAGAATCTGCAACACAACCCGTCCCGACCGTGCCCCTGCCTCCCGCACTCGGGGCATGTGACGGTGCTCACCCTCAGGTCGGAGGTCCGGTCACTCAGTGACGGGGGGGAGCCCTTCCAGTGCCAGGTCCACTTCATCGCACAGCATACGCACACAGGAGGGCACGGCCGACCGGACCACCGGGGAGAGGGTTCCCCCGGGGCCGATCCAGGAGGGTTCCACCCCCAGAATCACCAGCCTTGAGGGAAGCATTTCCAGCCGCTCCCCCAGGTGCACCAGGTCGAGGAGGTCCCCCTCATGGAGGGAGATGCCCGGGAGTTCCTTCGCCGACCGCACATCCTCCGGGGTGAATCGGCGCATCGTACCGGGGGACTCGCCCATCCGGGCGCAGTCCACCAGGATGGCGGCGCTGCGTCCCTCCATGGCATAGAGCAGGGACATGCCCCCGGTACCCGCATCCACCGCCTCCACCAGGGGCGATGGTCCCCTGGAGGCGAGAAAGGCCTCTACCACCGCCGGACCCACCCCCTCGTCACCCATGAGGGGGTTGCCGATCCCTGCCACGAGGAGGGGCGGGGCGGTATGCATCAGACGAACTCCACCTCCAGATGATGGGTCGAGCAGGAGATGCACGGGTCGTAGGAACGGACCAGCATCTCCAACAGGGACCGGAGTCCGTCCTCTCCCCTGTCGAGGTAGCGCGGGACCAGGGCCTCGAAATCCTTCTGGATGTTGCCATGGTTCTGGTTGGTGGGGATGCAGATGTTGGCCCTCACGCAGTTCCCCGCCCCGTCGAACTCGTACCGGTGGAACAGGATCCCCCGGGGTGCCTCCACCGATCCCACACCTTCCCCGGCCGTGGGCAGGACGGAGGGTTTCTCGGGACGGATCCCCCGGGTGAGGAGTTCGTCGATGAGGAGCAGGCCGTGCTCAACGGTCTGGACGACCTCCACCACCTGGGCGGCGTTGTTCATATAGGGGTTCGTACACCCCTTTTCGAGTCCCAGTTCCCCGGCCGTCTTGAGCGCCAGGGGGAGGAGCGCGTCCGCATTGAGGTTGAAGCGTGCCAGGGCCCCCACCGCGTAGGCGTCCCGATGCCACTTCGTCCACTTGGCGGTGGACAGGGGACTGACGTATTCGTTCGCCACGCGCTCGAACTCCTGCACCGGGACCCGTTCGTCGGTATCGGAAGAGCCGATGCGCCCTTCGTAGAAGGGATAGGCGCCCTCTTCCACCAGGGCGATGTATTCGGTCTCCCGCTGGAAGTCCGGGAAACCGTCCGCGAGGGATGCCACTGCCTCCGCGATCGCCACCAGGTCGGGGACCACCGCCTGGAAACGCTCCTTGAAGTCGAGGAGCTGGGCGGCTGTCGGGAGGCGGGTGAAGCCCCCCGGAACGACGGTGACCGGATGGGTCTGCCTGCCCCCCAGCCAGTCCATGACCTCGTTGCCGAGCCGGTGGGCCCGTATGATGGTCTTCACCAGGTCGGGATGACTCTCCAGGAGCGGCACCACGCTGGGCTGACCCAGCAGGTCGGGTGCTGCCAGGTAGCCCACGTGGAGCACGTGGCTCTCCATGTACTCACCGTAGTGGAGCAGGGTCCGGAGCATCCGGGTCTGTTCCGAGACCCCGATGTCCATGGCATCCTCGATGGCCTTGACGGCTGCCAGGGAATGGCTCACCGAGCAGATCCCGCAGATCCTGCTAACGATGGTCTGGATGTGTTCCCAGGAACGGTCCCGCACCATGGCCTCGAAGAACCTGGGGGCCTCGGGGACCTGCCACTCCACCCTCTCGATGGTCCCGTCGGAGGCCCGCACCGCGATGTTGCCGTGACCTTCGACCCGGGTGACATGATGGACATCGATCTGCACGGTGCGTGATGTGGTCTTCGCCATGGTCGGGCTCCTCACTTGGTTCCGAAGAGGTGCATGCGTCGCTCCAGGTCCTCTTCGGTCTTACCGTACATGTCCATGATCTCCTTGGCGGCCCCCACGTTGGCATAGGGGATGTATCCCCTGCATCCATAGCAGTAGGCTCCCGCCGAGGGACAGCAGGCGTCACATCCCGCCCGGGTGATGGGCCCCAGACACACCTCGTCGTACTCGAATCGACAGACGTTCCCTCGGGCCTTGCACTCCACACACACCGGGTAGTCGGGGATCACCGGGGTCTTCCCGATGGCCAGGCAGCGGACCACGTAGGCGAACTCCCGGGGGTTGATGGGACACCCTTCGACCCGGTAGTCCACCTTCACCACCTCGTCGAGGGCCTTGGTGGGGGCGGTGTCCAGGTGAGGCATGCCGGCGTCATCACCGTATACCGTCTCCCGGACCTCCTCCATGGCGTACCGGTTCTTCAGCCGGTTGACCCCGCCTCGGGTCGCGCACGCCCCGAGGGCCACCAGTATCTCGGCACGGTCCCGTATGGCCCGGAGCCGCTCCTCGTCCTCCCGCCGCGTGATGGAGCCCTCGACGATGGCGATGTCGTATTCGTTGCTCTGCTCGCTCATCGCCTCCCGCCAGGCCACGGGCTGCACCACGGTGAGCAGGTCGAGGAGCTGCTCCTCCAGGTTCACGATCTGGAGCTGACAGCCCTCACAGCAGGCGAAGTCGAAGATCGCGACACGGGGCTTGCTCATCAGATGGCCTCCGGGAGGTTGCGGATATCCGAGAGCCGGAACACCGGCCCGTCCTGACAGCAGTAGATGTCGTTGATCTGGCATCGGCCGCACTTACCCACCCCGCACTTCATGTGCCGCTCCAGGCTCACGAAGGTGCTCTCCTCGTCCAGGCCCTTCTTGTGGAGTTCCGCGATCACGAACCGGTACATGGCAGGGGGGCCGCATACCACGGCCACGGTCCGTTCGGGATCCACATCCACGCCGGGGATCAGGGTGGTGATCACCCCCGAGTTGCCGTGCCAGTGCTCGTCTGCCTGGTCCACCGTCTCCAGGAAGGTGATGTCGTCCCGGTCGCGGAAGTCGGCCAGGTCGTCACGGAAGAGGCGTTCACGCGGCTCCTTGCATCCGTAGAGGATGGTGATCCGCCCGTACTGCTCCCTGTGACGCGGGTCGAGGGTGTAGGTGATGGCAGACCGCAGGGGTGCCATGCCGCATCCCCCTCCCACGAAGAGGATATCCTTCTCCAGCATGTCCTCCTCCACCGGGAACCCGTGACCGAAGGGACCGCGCACGTAGATGCGCTCCCCCGGCTCCAGGGCGTGCATGGCGCCGGTGACGTTCCCCACCTTCCGCACCAGCATCCGGAAGGTGTCGCCCTCGTCGGGACTGGATGCGATGGAGATGGGCGCCTCGCCGATCCCCTGGATGCTCACCTGGACGAACTGCCCCGGCATGTGCCCCAGGTGGATTCCCGATTCGAGCTGGAACTCGAAACAGGTGTCCAGGGGCGCCATGGGCTCCACGTCCAGCGTCACGGCGGGTTCGGGGACGTAGATGTGCTCGTTGACGCGTTCGGCCGTACTCTGCTGTGCGTCTGCGACCCGGGTCATGATGAGACCTCCGCCAGGTGGTTGTAAACCTCCACGGGGTTGGCGATCTTCGCCGGACAGGCGTCCACACACCGCCCGCAGCCCACGCATCCGCTGCTTCCGTACTTGTCCGCGATATACTTGCCCTTCCGGTAGTATCGATGCCGGTATCGGGAGGCCTTATCCTTCCGGAAGTTGTGCCCCCCCGCCACCCGCGCGAAAGGCTCCAGCATGCAGGAGTGCCAGTAGCGTGTCCGCGAACCGCTCGTGAGGTCCCAGTTCACGTCCTCGTGGACGTCGAAGCAGTAGCAGGTGGGGCAGACCATGTTGCAGGAGCCGCAGGAGAAGCAGAGCTCCGATTTATCCTCCCAGATCGGGTCGTCCCAGGAGGCGGCCAGGAGGCCGGGAAGGGTTTCGGGCGGCACCTTGAGCTTGAGCTGCTGGAGGACCTTCCGGTTCGTCTCCCACACCCGCTCGCGGGCCAGCAGGTCCTCCCGTCCCGCGTCGGGAGCATCCATGACGGGCACGGCCAGCTCCTCCCCCCGGTCGGTACGCCAGTCCAGGAGGTAGTGGCCGTCCACCCGGGTGAGGAGCACGTCGAAACCGTTCTCCACCGTGGCGGTCCCCATGCATCCCGCGAAGCAGTTCATGCCCGCCCGCTCCACGTCCGAGACCACGATGGCCGCCGCCTGGCGGAGGGCACGGTAGTGGGCGTCGAGGTTCCCCTGGAGGAAGATGGCATCCAGCTGGTTGATGGCCGCCATGTCGTAGGGATGCACTCCCAGGAGCACGTACGGCTCCACCCGGTCGAGGGGCTGGTACTCCCCGTCCTTGAACTCCAGGAACCGGTCCTCGGGAGGGAGGACGTACTTCTTGGGCGGCAGGACCGTGGTATCGTAGTCGAGCCGCAGGTCCCCGGCATCCGCCAGGTCGTCGAATACGAATCGTTCCTCCCGGGCCTGGACCCCCACCACCCTCCCGAGCTCGATGAGCTCTTCCACCCATGTCCTCAGTACCTCGGGTTCCAGTCGTTTGACACCCATGGGAGCCCCCGGTCAGGTAACATGTGAAAGTTTTCACAAATAATATACCCTTTTCTACCGCCTCCGGGAAGCTCCATCAAACCGAATAGTGAATTTTTTCACGTGCCCGCCGGGTAGGCCCCTGAAGTCATTATGCCGAAGGGACTTACGCATGAATCCCTCCCGGGGTCCTTTCGGTCCCGCCCCCGGCCCCCCGAAGACGCTTGCGGCGGGAGGCGCCGCAGGTCGCCCACTCACTCACCCACCCTCCCTCCGGGGGTGCGACCCGCTACTTCTCGAAACGCTCCACCACCGCCGGACCGACGGCGTCCCGGTGGACCATGATCCCCAGGACCCTGAGGGCGAACCAGTCCCCCCGCATCCACACGTAGCCCCGGCGGCCCGAACTGCTGCCGTGGGAGTTCTTGATCAGGTACCAGTCGTACCCGTCCACCACCCGGTGATCCACGGCATGGACCAGGTGGTCATCGGTGGTGCGGCGGTCCTCGAAATCGCGCTGGCGGTTCTCCTGGTCGATCATCAGGGGGCTGCCCATACCGGGATGGATCACCGCGATCCCCGCGCCGTTCCAGGAAGCCCCGCGGTCTCCCCAATCGGTGTCGATGGCCACGCTGAACCCCCGATCCAGCGCCCTGTTCATGATCCGGATGAAGTCGCCCAGGGGGACGTTGTAGTAGCCGTCGTAATCCCACCAGTTGTCCGGCACGTCCAGTTCGCCCCGGGTGTAGAAGGGGATGTCCGTGTAGGAGGTGAGTTCCCAGTAGGCGTCATAATCCAGCCCCAGGTAGTCGTCCGCGTACTCCTTCGGGGTCATCGAACGCTCCCCCACCCTGATCGAAGCGGGCGGAGGGGCCATATGGCGGTCGAGGACCTCGCGGACCCGCGATACCACCTCGTCCTCGTCCCAGGCCCCCTTCTCCTTCTCGTCCGAGATGACCGCGTTCAGGTCCCTGCGCATGGCACCGTAGTCCTCCACCACCGGGTAGTCCGCTTCCGGGACGATGCCGTACTCCCGGACGAGCCACACCGTGTCGTGGCTGAGCCCCCCATCGCTGAAGCGGGCCCCCTCGCCTCTCCGCTCCGCGTATTCCCGCGCCTTCTCCACGTAGGCCCAGTAGACAACGTAGTATTCGGAGAGATCCAGTTCCTCCCGCCTCCCCAGGGACTCGCGGACCGTCTCGTTGGCCCGGAGGACCTCCGACTCCAGGAAGGAGACGGTAGCGAAGTTCCAGCAGGTCCCCCCCCGCTGGGACTTGATCGAGGTGTGGGCGATGTCGGTACCCAGCCAGTTCGGGGCATGGATCGAGTCGAAGAAATGCTCCATGTCGGCTCGGCCCTGCCCCAGGGCGGGGGAGGTCCCCGCTAGCAGGAAGGTCGCTGCCAGCAGGACCGCCGTACGGCGTGCTGCTCTCTGCATCGGTAGCCTCCGTTGAAGGATCGCCGGCCCGCATCACCATGGGTGCGGGTCCGTGTCCCCGGCAGGGGCCGGGGGCGATTCTGACTCCTCTCACCATGCATGGGCCGGAGGGTCCGGACAACCGGTTTTCAGACCCTGATGTCTCGAATGTGAGGCGCTGTGCGTCCCGGGTGCCGTGGAGGTCATAGTATTGTGGACTTTACAGTATATTGAAACCCGCAGTAGTATCGCGTCGTATCACCCGCGTGGACGCCCGGGGAAGGCACCAGGGAGAGAGCCTCGGGCACAAGACCAGGAGGACGCATGGAGGACGTGGAGGCTGCGGTCCAGAAGTTCCAGCGCGAGCTGAACTCGGGCACGGTGGCGCTGGTGCTGCTCAGCGTCCTGGAGGCCTCGAAAATGCCCCTGTACGGCTACGAGATCGCCCGGCGCCTGGACCGGGACGACGAAGAGGAGCCCCGGGTGAAGCAGGGCACCCTCTACCCCGTCCTGCGGTCCCTGGAGAGCGGCGGACTGCTGCGCAGCGAGGTCGAGCCCTCATCCTCCGGCCCGCCGAGGCGGTACTACCGGGTGACCGGCCTGGGGCAGGAGGTCCTGGCGGCCTGGGAGGAACGCTGGGAGAAGACGCGTGATTTCGTGGACGAGATCCGGAAGGGAGCAAACGGTGGATGAGCGGATCGCATCCTATCTGGAGTCGCTGAGGCAGGCCCTGGCCGGGGTCGACCCCGCCCTAATGCAAGACGCCCTCTACGACGCGGAAGAGCATCTCCGGAGCGAGATGGAGCAGATGCCGGAGGCCGAGCGTGAGAAGGCCCTGCCCGCCCTGCTCGAACGATTCGGGGAACCGGAAGAGGTGGCCCGGGCCTATCGGGAGGCGGAGATCCGCCTCCACGGGCCCTCCCCGGCCGCCGGGGAGCGTACCCCCACGACGCCCTCCGGCCGGCCGCGGCAGGACTACGGCCTGGGCCCCTTCTTCGGGGTCCTCGTGGACCCCCACGCCTACGGAGCCCTCTTCTACATGCTCCTCTCCCTCATCACCGGGATCCTCTACTTCACCTGGGTCGTCACCGGGGCGAGCATCTCGGTGAGCTTCCTCATCCTCATCATCGGTATCCCGATCCTCCTCCTCTTCCTCGCCACCACCCGGGTCTTCTCCTTCGTGGAAGGGCGGATCGTGGAGGCGCTGCTCGGGGTCCGCATGCCCCGTCGGCATCGCCCCGCCGGCACCGAGGGGCAGTGGCTGGAGCGGATCAAGGAGTGGTTCACCGATGCCCGCACCTGGGCCACCATGCTCTACATGCTGGTCATGATGCCCCTGGGGATCTTCTACTTCACCCTGGCGGTGACCTGGCTGGGGGTCTCCCTCGGACTCTTCGCCGCACCCTGGGTGCAGCTCATCGCCGGGGAACCCATCATCCAGTTCGGGTGGGGTACCTACTGGCTGGAGTGGTGGGCGTTCCCCCTGCTCATGGCGGTCGGAGCCCTCCTCGCCGTCATCGGGCTGCATCTGTTCCGCCTCATCGGGCGGGCTCACGGAACCTTCGCCAAGGCCATGCTGGTGAGCCGGATCTAGCGCCCGGAGGGGACCGTGACGGGGAGACCGGTGTGTCGGGGTCCCTCGTGGACCTCCCGGGCCATGTCCCTCTGGAGCATCTCCCGGTTGTAGCGTGCGATCACATCGTTCTTCCGCAGCGTGCCCAGCAGCTTCCCCTCCTGGGGATCCACCACCGGGATCTCATCGGCTCCGGTCCGTTCGAACTCGTGCATCACCCAGCTCAGGTCGTCCTCCGGCCTCACCGCCTGCACGTCCGCGGTGGCCAGGGTACAGGAGAGCATCATGGCAAGGATGATCTGGTAGTTCCCGGTGAGTTCGAAGAGCATGAGCACGGCGGTGAGGGGAGCATGCGTGGCGGCTGCCAGGACCGACCCCATCCCCACCATGGCGTAGGCCCCGCTCTGGGCGGTGGCGAAGGGGGCCCCCTGGACCAGGCTGCCCACCACGCTGCCCAGCATGACCCCGATGAACAGGCTGGGTGATAGGAGCCCCCCCGACCCCCCCGACCCCAGGGTGAAGGAGGTGGCGGCCACCTTGGCCAGCATGACGAGGAACAGGAGGAGGAGCGGGGAAGCGGGCTCCGGGCTCAGAACGGTCTCGATGGCGTCGTAGCCCACCCCCAACACCTGGGGGAAGCCCACGGCCACCAGTCCCAGGAGCGCACCCCCCGCCGCGGGCCGCGCCCAGGCCGGCAGGTACTCCAGATGGTGGAACAGCCTCGTGGCGGTGTTCAGGGCACGTATGAACACCAGGGCCACCAGGGCGGCCAGCAGGCCGAGGAGGGCATAGGGAAGGAACTCCCAGACGCTCACGATGTGGAAGACCCCCTCCGGGATGGCGAAGGTGGGCTGGGTGCCGAAGAAAGAGCGTCCCACCGCCGTACCCAGTACGCTCGCCACGACCACGGGAGTGAAGTGGGAGACGCCGAAATCCCCCAGGATCACCTCGGCCGCGAAGATGGCCCCGGCGATGGGTGTGTTGAAGGTGGCTGAGATCCCTCCGGCGGCCCCCGAGGCCACCAGGATCCTCACATACCGGCCCGGGAGCCGGGCGAACGTTCCCAGGGCGGACCCCACCGCGGAGCCGATCTGTACGATCGACGAGCCAGCGGAAGCCCATCGCCCCGAACCCGGTGAGCACGCCGGTGACAGCAGCCAGGCCCAGGATCCGGGAGTGCTCACTCTGCCTCAGACGCTTGATGAGGTCCCGGGTACGCATCTCAGATCGGAGACCAGCGGCCGCGGGTAACGAGACCGGCGGCGATGGGGGCCAGGCTCATGAGGCCGACCACACCCCATCCCCGCCAGCCCGGGTCCTCCACGTGGAGCACATGGGCCAGGGGCGGTACGAAGACCGCGACCACCAGCAGGAGGATGCAGAGCCCCAGGGCCCCCCAGACGTACCGGTTCCGGGTGACCTCGTTCCGGAAGAAACCGGAGGAGCTCCCCCGCATGTTGAAGACGTGCCAGAGCTGGGCGAATGCAAGGGTCAGGAAGGAGACGGTGATGGCCTGCTGACGGGGGAGCTCCAGCCACAGCAGCGCCAGGGCCAGGGCACCGAGAACCCCGGTGGTGAAGGCGGTGCCGTAGAAGGCGATCCCGGTCCAGTGACGGCGGGCGAGGATCGGCTCGGACTGCGGCCGGGGGGGACGCTGCATGACCCCCCGCTCCCCCTCCCCCATGCCCAGGGCCAGGGCCGGGAAGATGTCGGTCACCAGGTTGAGGAAGAGGATCTGGAGGGGGAGGATGGGCAGTACGGTCCCCACCAGGGAGGCCAGCCCCACCACCATGACCTCGCTGACGTTGCAGGAGAGCAGATAGTAGACGAAGCGCCGGATGTTCCCGAAGATCACCCGGCCCTGTTCCACCGCCGCCACGATGCTGGAGAAGGCATCGTCCTGGAGGACCATGTCGGCCGCCTCCCGGGCCACCTGGGTACCCCGCCGTCCCATGGCCACCCCGATGTCGGCCTTCTTCAGGGCCGGGGCATCGTTCACCCCGTCCCCGGTCATGGCCACCACCCGGCCCTCTCTCTGGTGCAGCTCGATGAGGTCGAGTTTCTGGCCGGGACTCACCCGGGCGAAGACGGGCACATCCAGCATGCGTGCCCGGACCTCGCTCTGGTCCATGTCCGCCCCGGAGAGCTCCTTCCCCTCCACCACGGCCGGGTCCTCGGTCTCTGTGAGCCCCACCGCCTCGGCGATCCCCAGCGCCGTGAGGGCCTGGTCCCCCGTGACCATCACCACCCGGATGCCCGCCGCCTGGCAGCGGTCGAGGGAGGCCCTCACGTCGGTCCTCGGCGGGTCGAGGAGACAGGCCAGTCCAAGGAGCGTGAGGTCGCCATAGGGGTCGGCCCCTGCATCACCGACCTGCTTCCAGGCCAGGGCGATGATCCGAAGCCCCTCCGCGGCCAGTTCCCGGTTCCGCTCCTCCCACGCCTCCAGGGCCTCCGGGGTCAGGTCCTCCTCCCCGTCGACCGTCCGGACCCGGATGCATACCTCGAAGACCGCTTCCGGAGCGCCCTTCACCGCGGTCCGGAAGGCTCCCTCCCCCCGGTGTACCGTGGCCATCATGTTCCGATTTGGGTCGAAGGCCACCTCGCGCTCTTCGGGCAGGTCCTCCAGGAGTCCGTCTCGGGTCAGACCGGCCCGGGCAGCACCCACCAGCAGGGCCGCTTCCAGGGGGTCCCCGGTGGTATCTCCCGGTCCCTCTTCGCCGAGGCTCGCGTTGTTGCACAGGGCCGCCGCGACGAGGGCGTCGCGGATGGGCCCCTCGTTCGGCGGGACCTCCTCCTCCCCGGCGAGGAATCGGCCCGGAGCGATGCCCCCCGGCCCTCCTCCCTCCTCCTCCGGGGTCTCGAGCGTGACCGTGCGGTCCGCCAGGGCCAGGCGCGTGAGGGTCATCCGGTTCTCGGTGAGGGTCCCCGTCT
Source organism: bacterium (assembly GCA_046497505.1). Taxonomy (GTDB): domain Bacteria; phylum Blakebacterota; class Blakebacteria; order Blakebacterales; family JAWOFN01; genus JAWOFN01. The sequence goes on from JAWOFN010000112.1 coordinate 23,323, forward strand.
TGTCGGTACAGATGATCGAGGTGGCCCCCAGGGTCTCCACGCTGGAGAGTCGGTTGATGAGGGCGTTCCTCCGAGCCATCTCCTGCATGCCCCGGGCCAGGACGATGGTGGCTACGATGGGGAGACCCTCCGGGATCGTGGCCACGGCCAGGGCGATCCCCGTCTCGATCATGAGGAAGAGTTCCTTGCCCCCGGCGATACCGCTCACCGTCACCGCAGCCGCGATGCCCAGGGTCACCCAGATGAGCCGGCGGCCCAGACGGTCCAGACGTTCTTCCAGGGGGGTGGCCTCCTCCTCGGCCGACTCCACCATGGCGGAGATCCGCCCCAGTTCGGTGTCCATACCGGTGTGGACCACCAGACCCTCACCGGAACCCCGTGTCAGGGCGGTCCCCTTGTAGAGCATGCCGGTCCGCCCGGCCAGCTCCGCCTCCTCGCCGACCGGTCCCTCCCCCTTGCTGACCGGAAGGCTCTCACCCGTGAGCGCGGACTCGTCGGCCTGGAGTTCGTTGGACTCACGGATACGGAGGTCGGCCACCATGACATCACCGCCCTCGAGGAGCACCACGTCCCCGGGTACGAGATCCTCCGCATCCACCTCTTCCACCCGGCCCTCCCGTCGCACCCGGGCCGAGACCCTGCCCAGTTCGTAGAGGGCCTCCATGGAACGGACCGCCCGGAGTTCGGTGAAGAAGCCGATGGCGGAGTTGATGAGGATGACAGCCAGGATGGCCCAGCCCTCCAGCGTCTCCCCGTAGGCGAAGGCCACCGCCGAGGCGGCGGCCAGCAGGCCGATGATCAGGCTCTTGAACTGTGCGATGAGGATGGAGAGGGCGCTGCGTGTCTCGTGTCGGCGGAGTTCGTTGCTGCCGAACCGCTCCCTGCGATCCGACACCTGCCCATCCGTCAGTCCCTCATGCGCATCCACACCCAGTCGGTCGGCCAGTTCCCCGGCCGGGAGGGACCAGGTCGTACCCGGGATCTCATGCTCCACGATGCGTCTGCTCCGGACTGGGATGGCAGGGTCGGTCCTCGGTCATCGAATGCAAGGTACCCCGGGTGATGTCGCGGCTCAACCGGACGAGCGTGTCGGTCCCGGGCCGAGGTGGCGGAACCGGGACACGGAACCTACCTTGGGGCCGACCCCATCGACGAACCACAGGAAGAAGGGTGTGCAGGCATGAAGGTGACCTTCCGGGGAGCTGCCCGCACGGTGACCGGATCGATGCACCGGGTGGACACCGCGGACGGGAAGACGGTGCTGCTGGACTGCGGGCTCTACCAGGGACGGCGCAAGAAGGCCGCGAAGATCAATCGCGAGATGCCGCTCCCGGTGGAGGAGATCGACGCCGTCCTCCTCTCCCACGCTCACATCGATCATTCCGGACTGCTCCCCCGTCTCTACAAGGAAGGTTACCGCGGTCCTGTCTACGCCACACCGGCCACGGCGGACCTGAGCGGCATCATGCTCAGGGACTCCGCCCACATCCAGGAAGCAGATGTACGGTACGTGAACAAGAAGAACGAGGCGAGGGGGCTCCCTCCCGTGGAGCCCCTCTACGAGATCCCCGACGCGGAGGGGGTGAGCGGTCTCTTCATCCCCGTGGACTGCCGGGAGGTCTTCACCCCCGTCGAGGGCCTGGAGGTGGAGTACCGCGACGCCGGTCACATACTCGGCTCGGCCAGCATGACGCTCATGGCCCGGGAGGAGGAGCGCGAAGTCCGTCTCGGCTTCACCGGGGACGTGGGCAGGCCGGACCGCCTCATCATCCGTGACCCCCAGCCCATGATGGACTGCGACTGGCTCATCACCGAGTCGACCTACGGCGGACAGGTACATGACCCGCCGGAGAGCGCGAAGAAGCGGCTCGAAGAGGTCATCGGCCGCACCGTGGAACGGGGGGGGAAGGTCATCATCCCCGCCTTCAGCGTGGGCCGCACCCAGGAGATCGTCCACACCCTGGACCAGCTCTGGAACGAAGGACGGCTGCCCATGATCCCCGTCTACGTGGACAGCCCCCTGGCGGTGAACGCCACCGACATCTACAAGGACCATCCGGAGTGCTACGACCAGGACCTGAGGGAGTACATACTGAGCGATGCCGACCCCTTCGGGTTCCGCAGACTGACCTACGTGAGGAACGTGGAGGAGTCGAAGGCCCTGAACGGGCGCAGGGACCCCATGGTCATCATCAGCGCTTCGGGGATGTGCGAGGGGGGACGGATCCTCCACCACTTGAAGAACAACATCCACGACGAACGCAACACCGTCCTCATGGTGGGCTATTCCGCCGAACACACCCTGGGCCGGAGGATCTCCGAGCGCAGGAGCAGGGTCCGGATCTTCGGGACCGAGTACGCGCTGAGAGCCCAGGTAGAGGTCATGGACGCCTATTCCGCCCATGCGGACCAGCCTGAACTCCTGGACTTCCTGGAGCCCCTGCATACCGCACGGCTCAAGGGGGTCTTCCTGGTCCACGGGTCGCTGGACCGGCAGGAGGCGATGAGGAAGGAACTCCGGCGAAAGGGCTGCGACAACGTGATGGTACCGGAGCGGGGCCAGAGCTTCACGCTCTGAGTCCTCCGGCCCCGCCGATCGGTCTCGCTTCTCAGTGTCCTCCCGCCTGACCGTCCTTGCGGGGGTCCGATGCCGCCGCCCACCCGGGTGCCAGGCGCAGGATCGCCTGGGCCCCGCCGAAGGCCGTTCGGCCCTCGTCGGTGAGTTCGTGACCCATCCGGGTCAGCTCCCCACGGACCCGCCCCGGGATCGGAGCCTCCAGCGCCACCCTCCGGCCGCCCAGGTGCCGGAATCGGGGGGCATCCACCGCCTCCTGCAGATCCATGCCGAAGACCAGGAGGTTGAGCAGGAGCTGCACGTGTCCCTGGGGCTGCATCGACCCCCCCATGACCCCGAAGGCCAGCCACGGCTCGATCCCCCCCTCGCTCCCCGTGCGGGTCACGAACCCCGGGATCAGGGTGTGGAAGGGGCGCTTCCCGGGTCCCACGGTGTTGGGATGGTCCGGCTCGGTGGTGAAGCCGGCTCCCCGGTTCTGCAGCGCGAACCCGGTCCCCGGTACCACGACCCCCGAACCGAACTCCCAATAGATGCTGTTGATGAAGGAGACCATGTTGCCGCGGCTGTCAGCCGCCGTCAGGTAGATGGTCTCGCTGGAGAGGTCCAGTTCCCCGGGCGCTGCTCCCTCGGAGGCCTCCCGGGGGTGGATGGCCTCCCTCCGGCGGCGGAGGAAGTCCTCCTCCAGCAGGTCCTCGGGGGAGGCCTCCATGCTGGTCGGGTCCCCCACGTAGGCCTCCAGGTCGGCGAAGGCCTGCTTCTTCGCCTCGATGAGGTGATGCAGGTAGGCGGGGCTGTTGTGCCCCATCCCCTCCAGATCGAAGGTTTCCAGTATCCCGAGCATCTCCAGGGCCGCGATGCCCTGGCCGTTGGGGGGAAGTTCCCACACGGTGTATCCATGGAAGGGGAGCCCCACCGGCTCCACCCATTCCACCCGGTGGGCCCTCAGGTCCTCCGGGGTGAGGAACCCGCCCTCCTGCTGGAGATGCTCCGCGATCGTGCGGCCCAGCTCGCCGCCGTACAGGTGACCCGGCCCCCGACGGGCGATGGCCCTCAGCGTCGAGGCGTAGTCCGGGTTGCGGAACCACTCCCCCGCCCGCGGGGTGGTCCCGTCTTCCATGAGGTAGGTGTCCCGCGCCCCCTCGTCCCTCGTCAGACGCCCTGTCTCGGCCGCCCACTGACGAGCGATCTTGGGGGAGACGGGGAACCCCTCCTCCGCGAGGCGGATGGCCGGTCCCAGTGCCTGGGCGAGTTCGATCGTGCCGAACCTCTCCAGCAGGGCCGACCAGCCGGAGAGGGCCCCGGGGACCGTAACCGGCTCGGCCCCGAAGAGGGGGACCCGGTCCAGGTCCCGCTCCCGCAGGGCCTGGCGGGTCATCCGGGACCCGGAGCGCCCGCTGGCGTTCAGACCGATGAGCGCGCCCTCCTCCGCCGACCACACGATGGCGAAGACGTCACCGCCGATCCCGGTCATGTGGGGTTCGGTGACGGTCAGGACCGCTGCCGCGGTCACCGCCGCGTCGATCGCGTTGCCCCCCTGCTCCAGGACCGCCAGTCCCGCGGAGGTGGCAAGGGGCTGGCTGGCAGCCACCGCGCCACGGGGGGCGTAGACGGTGGAACGTCCTGCCAGGGTCGTGGGACGGTCCTCCGATCCCCCCTCCCCGCAGGCACCGGCCAGAAAGAGGAGGAGGACGAGGGGAACAGCCGCGGCTGCGGGAACGTATTGTGACATGCAGGGCTCCTGACCTCAGGCGTGGGCAGGAGGATGGTAAGATGGCGCCTGCTTGGCTGTCCAGGCCCCGGTCGCCGCAGGGAGGAGGTCGCCCTCTACCGGGGACCGGGCCGCCGCTATCGGTCCGGGGCGGCGGAGAGGGCTACATGAGGGTGGCCAGGAAGATCCCCGCCGCCACCGCCGAACCGATGACCCCCGAGACGTTGGGGGCCATGGCCTGCATGATCACGTAGTTCTCCGGGTCCTCCTGGGCGCACACCATCTGACAGACCCTGGCGGAGTCCGGTACGGCAGATACCCCGGCGGCTCCGATCACCGGGTTGATCTTCTCCCTGCTGACCAGGTTGAGCAGCTTGGCGAACATCAGCCCCGCCGCGGTGGCGACCGCGAAGGAGGCCGCCCCCAGGGCGAAGATCATGATGCTCTCGGGCGTGAGGAACCGGCTCGCGTCGGTGGAGGTGCCCACGGTGAACCCGAGCAGGATGGTGATGATATCGATGAAGGCGGTCCGGGCCGTCTTGGCCAGGCGCTCCGTGACCCCCGATTCTTTCAGGAGGTTCCCGAAGAAGAGCATCCCAAGCAGGGGGATGGAGCCGGGTGCGATGAATGCGGTGAGCAGGAAGGCGACCACGGGGAAGATCATGCGCAGCCTGGCACTCGGCTGGGGGGAGGGCTTCATCCGGATCAGCCGTTCCTCCCGGCTGGTGAGGAGCCGGATGATGGGGGGCTGTATCACCGGCACCAGGGCCATATAGGAATAGGCCGCCACCGCGATGGCACCCAGGTACTGCGGGGCCATCTGCGAGGAGAGGAAGATGGCGGTGGGACCGTCCGCGCCCCCGATGATGCCGATGGCGGCGGCCTCGTGCATCTCGAAGCCGAGAGCCAGCGACCCCAGGAAGGTCAGGAAGATACCGGCCTGAGCCGCCGCACCCAGCAGGATGAGCCGGGGGTTGGCCAGCATGGCCGAGAAGTCGGTCATCGCCCCGATACCCAGGAAGATCAGGGGCGGGTACCACCCCTGGCGGACACCCTGGTAGAGGATGCTGAGGACGCTCCCCTCCTCGTACACCCCGAGGTTCATCCCCGCCTGGAAGGGGATGTTGCCCACGAGGATCCCGAAACCGATGGGGACCAGCAGCAGGGGTTCGTAGTCCTTGCTGATGGCCAGGTAGATGAACACGCACCCCACCACGATCATGATGAGGTTGCCCAGGGTGAAGTGCCCGAGGGCACCGGCCTGGAGGAACTCGCGAAGGATGGTCATGGATCGGTCCGGTGGCTTGGGGCTACTCGAGTTCGACCAGGACCTGGCCCTCGCGCACCGAGTCTCCGGCCGCGACGGGGATGGCCTTCACCTTCCCGCTGGCGGGGGCGGCGATCGACGTGTTCATCTTCATCGCCTCGACGACCAGCAGGGTCTGTCCCTTGCTCACCTCGTCACCCACCTCCGCCTTCAGTTCCACCACGGTCCCGGCGATGGGAGAGGCCACCGCCCCCCCCAGGTCCTTGCCCCCCGCGGCACCCGCAGGGGTCCGGGAGGGTGCGGAGCCGGGTGGGGGGGCCGGAGGCGTCGTCGGGGAAGCGGGGCCGCCGCCCCCGGGACGTACCGCCGGGAGGGCCCCGGTCTGGGGGAATCCCTCCCCCGGGTCCAGCACCTCCACTTCCACCTCGTACGCGACACCGTGGACCGTGATCTTCAGCTTCACGTCGATCTTCCCTTCATGGGGGCGGGCAGCAGGCCCGCCCTCGGTTCAGCTCTTCTTCTTCGGCATGATGTGACTGCCGAGGAGCACCGAGCGTCCCTGGGTGGCCCAGGGGCTGTGGGGGTTCTCGGCAGGAAGCAGTCTCCGGACGCTCCGGATCCTGAAGCGGCCCTCGATCATGGTGGCGACGGCGGCCGTGATGAGCACGAGCGTCGTGTTGTCGATGGTGGGGGAGGACTCGGCGGGGCCGGCCTCCTTCTCGGAGGCCTTCGCGAGCCGCCGCTCGTCCAGGCGGCTCATGGTCTTCACCGCCAGGGAGATGAGGGCCAGGACACCGAAGACCATCACGATGCCTGCCGCACTGAGTACCAGGCCGTTCACGGGCATCCGTTCGTTCCCATCAGAGGGGGATCAGACCGTGCTTCTTCTGCGGCCGCACATCCCGTTTCGCCTTGACGACCTCCAGGGCGGCCGCGAGCCAGGGCCGTGTCTCGCTGGGCTCGATGACATCGTCGATCAGCCCGCTGCCTGCCGCCTGGAACGGGTTTCCGAACCGCTCCTTGTACTCCTCGATCTTCTCCTTGCGGGTGGCTTCCGGGTCGTCGGAGGCCTGGATCTCCCGGCGGTAGAGCACGTTCACGGCCCCTTCGGCCCCCATCACTGCGATCTCACCCGTGGGCCACGCACAGGTGCGGTCCGCACCCATGTCCTTGCTGCACATGGCCAGGTACGCTCCGCCGTACGCCTTGCGCACCACCACGGTGAGTTTCGGTACCGTGGCCGCCGCGTAGGCGAAGAGCATCTTCGCACCGTGCCGGATGATCCCCCCGTACTCCTGCTCCACCCCGGGCATGAAGCCGGGTACATCCACCAGGGTGACGATGGGGATGTTGAACGCGTTGCAGAAGCGGATGAACCGGCTGGCCTTGTCGGAGGAATCGATGTCCAGAACACCGGCCCGCTGTATGGGCTGGTTGGCCACGACACCGATGGTGCGCCCCATGAGGCGTCCGAACCCCACGATGATGTTGGGGGCGAAGTGCTCCTGCACCTCCAGGAAGTCCCCCTGGTCCACCACGCGCAGTATGATCTCCTTCATGTCGTAGGGATCCCGCCCCTCAGCGGGCACCACCTCGTCCAAGGAGGGGTCCCCGACCGCGGTCTCCTCGTGGTATTCGGGATAGAAGGGCGGGTCCTCCATGTTGTTGCTGGGGAGGAAGGAGAGGAGGCGCCGGGCGATGCGTACGGCGTCTTCGTCATCCGATGCCACGAAATGCACCACACCGGAGTAGTACGCGTGGCTGGAGACGCCGCCCAGTTCCTCGGCCGTCACATCCTCTCCGGTGACCTCCTTGATCACGCTGGGGCCGGTGATGTACATCTGCCCCTCCTGCTGCACCTGGATGATGAAGTCCGTGAGGGCGGGACTGTAGGCCGCTCCGCCGGCGCAGGGTCCGGCGATGATGCTTATCTGGGGGACCACACCCGAGAGGAGGACGTTGCGGAAGAAGATCTTGCCGTACCCGGAGAGGGCATCCACCCCTTCCTGGATCCGGGCACCGGCGCCGTCGTTGACGAAGACGAAGGGGTCGCCGGTCTTCATGGCGCTCTCCATGATCTCGGCGATCTTCCGTGCCCCGGCTTCACCCACCGAGCCGCCCGCGACGGTGAAGTCCTGGCTGGCGGTATAGACGGGTCGGCCGTCCACGATACCCGATCCGGTCACGATCCCCTCGGCCGGCATCTCCCGACCCTGCATCCCGAAATGCACGGCCTTGTGCCGCATATGGAGGTGCGTCTCCTGGAATGTATCGGGCTCGAAGAGGAGTGCGAGACGTTCGCGTGCGGTGAGTTTTCCCTTGTCGTGCTGCTTCTCGATCCGTTCCGGGCCTCCGCCCTGCATGAGCTTCTGACGCCGTTTACGGAGGTCCTCGATCGGCTTCTCCATCATCTCCCCCCCTGGGTCCCTGTCCCCGGCCCTCACCCTGTGACGGCCGCCATTCCCGGCGGGCTGAGGGTCCCGCCGATATCCTCCACAAGATAGTACCTCTCCAGCAGAGGAAAGCCCGAAATCGACAGGGTGCCGGGTGATCAGCTATCATGCCCCCGCTGCCGCCACTCACCTGCCACCGCCAAGCCGCCTGGAGACCCGTGGGGACTGCCGAGAGGGCCGATGTTGTCGTCATCGGGGCCGGGATCTCCGGCTGCGCTTCCGCGTGGCATCTCCTGCACAGAGACCCCTCCCTCCGGGTGGTGCTCCTGGAATCACACCAGGTGGGGGCCGGGAGCACCTCGCGGAGCAACGCTGCCTTCCGCCACCAGTGGTCGGTCCCCGTCCACGCCGCCTTCTCACGATATTCCGCCGCCGAGTATGCCGACCTGGCCGGCCGGGGACACCCCGTGGGTTTCACTCCCAACGGCTACCTCTTCCTCTTCACCGAAGAGGAGGCGTTCCAGCAGGCCGCGGAGCGGGCCCGCAGACAGCGCCAGTCCGGCATGGAGGGGATCCGGGCCCTGCGCCCGGAACAGGTACCGGACGAGGTGCCGGGAGGTGACCTCCTCGAATTGGAGGGCCTGGCCGGAGCGGTCTGGGGGCTCCGGGACGGCTTCCTGGATCCCATGGGGGTCACGCAGGCCTACCTGGAGGAGGGCCGGGCCGCGGGGCTTGACTACCGGCAGGGTGTCCGGGCCGTCTCGCTGGTGCGAGAGGGGGGGCGCGTGACGGGAGTGGTCACCGGGGAGGGGAGCACGGTGGCCGGGTCCCGGGTCCTGCTGGCCGCCGGGGTCTGGAGCGCTTCCCTCATGCGCTCATGGCGGCTGGGACTCCCCGTCCGCCCGGCCAAGCGCTATCTCTATCACACACGGCCGGTGAGGGGGAGGGAGGTCTCCGACTGGCCCCTCATCGTCGGGGAGCGGGGAGCCCATCTCCGTCCCTCGGAGGGGAACACCCTGCTGCTGGCCTGGGAATCACGTCCCGACCCGGAGGAGGATGTCCCGAACGGCGGGACGCTGCGGGACCGGCAGGACGCAGTCGAGGAGGGGTTCGGAACCGGCCCGGAGGGGTACGGGATGGAGGTCCTGGCCGAGCTGGCCCCCCACATGCCCCTCCTGGCCGAAGAGGCGGCGCTTGCCGGAGTCACCTCGGGCTGGTACTGCGTGACCGGTGACCACAAGGCGATCCTCTCGGCGGACCCCCGGTTGGAGGGTCTCTATCATGCATGCGGCTTCAGCGGGCATGGGATCATGCATGGAGCGGCCACCGGACGGACCATGGCGGAACTGGTCCTGGGGGAACCCACCTCCCTCGCCCGGTTTGAGGAGATCCGTCGGCACTTCGGCCTTCAGCCGCTGCTCGAAGGGAAGACCCGGGAACCGGGGGAGGACGTGGTCATCTGAGGCAGAAGGGCCCTATACGGGTCCCTGGGCAAGGTCCATGCGGAGGTCCTTGACCAGGCCGCGGATGTCCGCGATCCCCTTGCTGCGGGCCAGTTCCTCCAGGGTCCCCCAGTACGCCTCGCCGCATACCATGCACACCACGCCCCGGTGGGCGAGAGGGCCGATGAGTTCCGGGTAGTGGTCCACCAGGTCCTCCACCAGGATATCCCCGGTCAGGGGCGGTCTGCTCATGTCGCTCCTCCTCACTGCCCTGCGTCGATGGGTTCGATCCCTCCTCGTAAGCTGAGAGCCGCGGGGGGGAAGCAGGGGTTCGGACTTTCTCGTACCGCTCGCGCCTTGGACAGCTCCTCCTGTCCCGCTACAATGGCAGCGCCCTTGGGGGAGACCGGTCCCGAGGACCGCCCCCCGGGCTCGCCCGGATCCCGGGCACAGCAGCTGGACGACGCGGCATACCTCGGGGTGTGCCCGCACAACATCGCGCCTGCCAGGGGGATCAGCCATGGTCGGTATCGTCGGGTACGGATCATACGTGCCCTGTTTCCGGATCAAAGTCGAGGAGATCGCCCGCCAGTGGGGCCAGGACCCCGAACCGGTGAAGAACGGGCTCATCGTCTACGAGAAGACGGTACCCGGCCGGGACGAGGACACCATCACCATCAGCGTGCAGGCCGCCCGCTACGCCATCCAGCGGGCGGGCATCGATCCTTCCCTCATCGGAGCGGTCTACATCGGCTCCGAGTCGCACCCCTATGCCGTCAAGCCCAGCGGTACCGTCCTCGTCGACGCGCTGGGGATCGGGCCGGACGTGCACGTCTCGGACTACGAGTTCGCCTGCAAGGCGGGCACCGAGGCGATGTACGTGGCCATGAGCCACGTGAAGGCGGGAGAGATGCCGTACGCCCTGGGGATCGGAGCGGACACCTCCCAGGGGGCCCCCGGGGATGCCCTGGAGTACACCGCCTCGGCCGGGGGTTCCGCTTTCGTGATGGGTTCGGAGGGGGTGGTGGCCGAGTGCGAGGCCTCCTATTCCTACACCACGGATACGGCTGACTTCTGGCGGCGCGAGGGGCGGGAGTACCCCATGCACGGGGGACGGTTCACCGGGGAACCCGCCTACTTCCGTCACGTCCTCGGAGCCGCCAGGGGCCTCATGGAACGTACCGGTACCGAGGTCGGCGACTTCACCTGGGGGGTCTTCCACATGCCCAACGGCAAGTTCCCTCTCCGGGCGGCGACCACCCTCGGCTTCGAGAAGGAGCAGATCGAGCCGGGTTGGGTGGTGCGCTGGATCGGGAACACCTACTCCGGTTCCTCCCCCTGCGGGCTGTCCGCCACCCTGGATGCAGCATCACCCGGTGACCGGATCCTAATGGTCTCCTTCGGCTCGGGGGCGGGGAGCGACGCTTTCATCTGGAAGGTGACCGATCGTATCGAGGAGGTGAGAGACCGGGCCCCCCGGTTCAGCGACCTGATGGAGCGCCGGAAGATCTACCTGGACTACGGCAGGTATGCCAGCTTCCGCCGCAAGATCCTCATGAACGACTAGACCCTGCGGCTCCCGTATCTGGAGGCATCCATCGGAAGGAAGGAAGAGGTCATGAGAGAAGCAGCGATCGTGGGCATCGGGATGACCGACTTCGGTGAGCTCTGGGGCTCCTCGCTCCGCCAGATGTTCACCGAGGCCGCGACGGCCGCCATCGAGGACGCGGGCGTCGATCACATCGAGAGCATGTACGTGGGCTCCATGTCCCCGGGGCTCTTCGTCCACCAGGAACACATCGGGGCCCTGCTGGCGGACTACCTGGGCGTTGCGGGGATCCCCGCCGGCCGGGTGGAGTCGGCGTGCGCGTCGGGAGGGCTGGCCCTGCGGCAGGCGGTGCTCGAGGTCCTCTCCGGGGTATCCGAGGTCGTCCTGGCCGGGGGGGTGGAGAAGATGACGGACGGGGTGGACGCCACCGACGCCCTCGCCACCGCAGCGGACCAGGAGTACGAGGCGTTCGGAGGGATCACCTTCCCGGGACTCTACGCGCTCATGGCACGGGCCCACATGGAGAAGCACGGGACGACCCGTGAGCAGATGGCGGACGTGGCGGTGAAGAACCACGCCAACGGTGCCCTGAACCCCCGGGCCCAGTTCCGGCGCCCCATCGAACGGGCAGACGTACTCACCTCCACCCTGGTTGCGGACCCCCTGCGCCTGCTGGACTGTTCCCCCATCACCGACGGGGCAGCGGCCGCGGTGGTGACCACCGTGGAGAGGGCACGAGAGCTGGGAGGCCCCCTGATCCGGGTCCGGGCCTCGACCATGGCCACCGACTCCCTGGCCCTCCACGACCGCCCCGACCTCACGAGCATCCCCTCGGTGGGCCGGGCGGTGAAGAGGGCCTTCCAGGACGCCGATCTCACCCTCGATGACATCGATGTCCTGGAGGTCCACGACTGCTTCACCATAGCGGAACTCGTGGTCATGGAAGAGATCGGTCTGGTGGAGCCGGGCTCCTCGGGTCAGGAGGTCACCGCGGGCCTCACGGCCCGGGACGGGAAGCTCCCGATCAACACCAGCGGCGGGCTGAAGTCGAAGGGTCACCCGGTGGGCGCCTCGGGCATCGCCCAGGTGTTCGAGATCGTCGAACAGCTGCGCGGGAGCGCCGGCGAGCGGCAGATCGAGGGCGCGCGCATCGGCATGGCACAGAACATGGGCGGCTCCGGTGCGAGCTGCGTAGTCCACATCCTGGAGGCGATATCATGACGGTCCCACGCTATACACGCGAGATCCCCCAGCGCTACCGCCTGGAGGCGGGCCGGTGCGAGGGGTGCGGGAAGGTGAGCTTCCCCCCCCGTCAGGTGTGTCCTTCCTGCGGGGGCCGGAAGCAGGAGACCATCCGACTGGAGCCCTCCGGCACCATCCTCTCCTACACCGCCGTACACGTGGCCGCGGAGGAGTTCGATACGGGCACCCCGTTCGTGGTCGCCGTCGTGGAGACCCCGGAGGGAGCGAGGCTCACCGCCCAGGTGGCGGACTGCGACCCCTCGGAGGTGGCCATCGGGAAGAAGGTGCGGCTGGAACTGCGCAGGGTCCGGGAAGAGGGCAAGGCGGGCATCCTCCAGTACGGGTACACGGCGGTGCTGGGATCGGCATGATCCCGGGATTCCCTTGAATCGTCTGCGGTTTCCCCGGCTCTTTACCTTTATGAGGGGCGGGAGGAGAAGCCCACCCGCCGGATGAACCGACCCGCGCGCCTCCACGACCGTGGGGCGCCGACCGATCATGAGAGGACCGAGTATGCCGTTTCTGGACGAGAAGGTACAGGGTGAGGTGAGGGAGCAGCTCGCCGAACTCGAGGAGGAGGTCTCCCTCCTGCTGTTCACCCGCGAAGAGGACTGCCAGTTCTGCGACGAGACCGCGCAGCTGCTTCGGGAGGTCGCCGATCTGAGCGCGAAGGTGAACCTGGAGGTCCGCGACCTGGAAGAGTCCATGGAGGTCGCCGAGCATTACCAGGTCGACAAGGTGCCGGCGCTGGTGGTGCAGGGTGAGCAGGACCACGGCATCCGATTCTACGGTATCCCCTCCGGATACGAGTTCGGCTCCCTGCTCGAGATCATCCGCCTGGTGAGCAAGGACGACCCGGAACTGGGCGAGGAGCAGCGCGGGAAGCTCGCTTCCCTCGAGCACCCGGTCCACCTCCAGGTGTTCGTGACCCCGACCTGCCCCTACTGTCCCCGGGCGGTCGTGGCGGCGCAGAAGATGGCCATGGCCAGCGAGTGGGTCCGGGCCGACATGGTGGAGGCCAGCGAGTTCCCCGAACTGACCCAGCACTATCAGGTACAGGGCGTTCCCAGGACGATCATGAACGAGGAGCACCACATCGAGGGGGCCGTCCCCGAGGAACACCTCCTGGAATGGGTACTCTCCGAGGCGGGGTCCTCCGGAGAGTAGCACCCGGGAGGGATCGCTCCGGGAGCGGGATGCCGGCTGGCTGTTGCAGACCCCGGCCCGGCATGCGATGCTGGGGACATGGATCCCCCGACATCCTCCCCGAGGGAAGACCGACAGGAGAAGGAACTCCTCCAGGCCGCAGCCGAAGGGGACCCGGAGGCGTTCACCTCCCTGATGGACCTGTACGAGGACCGTCTCTTCGGCTTCGGTATGCGGATGTGCGGGCATCGGGAGGACGCGGAGGACATATTCCAGGAGACCTTCCTCACCGCCTTCCGCAAGCTCGATCAGTATCGGGGTGAGGGGTCGCTCAAGAGCTGGCTCTTCAAGATCGCCTCCTCCCACTGCCTCAAGAAGAGGCGGAAGCGGTCAGGTGAACCGGACCAGCACCTCTCGGTAGAGGAACTAACACCCGAGCGTCTCCGCCCCATCAGTCAGGGGCCCTCCCTGACCGGCGACCCCGAGGTACCCCTGGAGGTGGTGCTGAAGGATGAACTCTCCCGGCACATCACCGGGGCCATCGAAGCCCTCCCCCCCGACTACCGGGTGGTGCTGATGCTGCGCGACGTGGAGGGCTTCAGTACCGGGGAGACCGCGGAGATGCTCGAACTCTCCGAGTCGGCGGTCAAATCGCGTCTGCACCGGGGGCGGATGGCGGTGCGGGAGTACCTGCAGCCCTATCTCGAGGAGGGTGCCCGATGAGCGGTGAAGAGATCACCTGCCGCGAACTGGTGAATCGTCTCTCGCTCTACATCGACGGCGAGCTGAGACCCCGCATGCTCCGCGAGGTGGAACGGCACCTGGAGCGATGCGGCGAATGCAGCCACTGTGCCGACGAGATCAGGGCCACCATCCGCCTCATCCACGAGCGGGCGTACGAACCCCTCCCCTCTTCCGAACGTGAGCGGATGCGGACCCGGCTCTGGAGGAGCCTGGCGCTCGGCACCGGGGAGTGAGACCCGGCTTGCCGTCGGAAAACACCTTTCTCCCCTGCCCGCGATCCGGAACCTTGTCCTGTAGAACCCTACCGGGAGGTAATCCTATGTACCGATTTCTGTTCCGCACCGCACTTCTGGTCAGCTTCCTCGCCGTCGCCGCATGCGGCGGGCAGCAGGGCGAGGAGACCGTGTTGAACCTGCCCACCGGTCCCGACCGGGCCGTGGCCGTCCTCCACGCTCCGGACGGGTCCCCCCGGGGCACGGTGACCTTCACCGACACCGAGGAGGGGGTGAGGGTCGTCGCCGACGTCCGCGGGCTGGAACCGGGCGCCCACGGGTTCCATCTCCACGAGTACGGCGACTGTACCGCCTCTGACTTCACCTCCGCCGGAGGTCACTTCAATCCCACCGGAGCCCCGCACGGCGGCCCGGACGACCCGCAGCACCACGCCGGGGATTTCGGGAACATCATGGTGGGCGAGGAGGGCACCGGTCACGCGAAGCTGGTCTCCCAGATGATCAGCCTCGACCCTGGACCCGCTTCCATCCTGGGCAGGGCCGTCATCATCCACGAGGGTGAGGACGACCTGGAGAGTCAGCCCACCGGTTCCGCCGGCGGACGCGCCGCCTGCGGGGTGGTGGGAAGAGCTCCCGCCCCGGAAGAGATGTAGACACCTCTCCGGACCCCTCGAAGGGGGCCGGGACCTCCCTCAGGCCCTCTGCGAGGGGTCTATAATCTCAAGGAGCGAGGCGTCCACCTCCACCTCCGAGGAGAGGAGGTTCTGGGCGTCCGTCTTCCCCTGCGGGTCGAGGAGCAGGGAGAGGGTCCCCCGCCGCTCAGGGCGTCGTGGAGGACGAAGTTCAGGGCCATCAGGTTGGGGAGTTCGTACCGGCCGATCTCACCCCGGCACAGCCTCCTCGGGGATCCTTCCGCATGTCCCGAAGCAACGGCTTTCCACCACCGGGGATGGACCCGGACAGCCTGGAGGTGCTGCGGGCCTTCAGGGCCGGTAGCCTGACTTCGCCAGGTCGAGCCACCTGCGGAGCCGCTCCCAGCCCGGCTCCAGGACCACGGCACGCCCCCGGATATCGGTCTCGCTGAGCCAGCTCACCATCATCCCGTGGTATTCCCCCCGCGCCCGAAAGGCCTGGAAGACGAACCGGTGTCGGCCGGCGATCCAGTCCCATCGTGGATCCCGGACGGTGATGTGCCCCTCGCTGTAGAGGCTGTCCTCCACATTCTGCACCTCCCCGGGGACCACCTTCACACTCCGATCCTTTCCTGCCAGCACCACCGGGAGACTCTCCAGCGCCGCCTGGAAGAACTCCCGCAGGGTACCGGTCCGATCGTCCTGCCTTCGGAGGAGCACCATCCCCACCGATTCGGTGTCCATCGACCAGAGGGCCCCATCCTCGCGGGTGACCTCCTCTCCCCATCTCCCCCACTGCCAGCTCTCGGGGATCCTCAAGCCCACGGAGAGTCGCGGTGCCCTGACGGCCCGGATATGGGCCGGGACCATCGGCGGTGCCGGCCGTATGGGCCCGTGACAGGCCGCTGATGCCGCCATCACCTCCAGATGGTCCATCCACCGCGGATCGGTCTCCAGGGAGCGGTCCAGGAGGGTCTCCGCCGCGAACGTCCTGCTGCTCCGGCCGCAGTACCAGAGCCGCACGGCCCGGATCGTCCCCCCCTCCTCCCGCTCCAGGGCCCAGAGCGTGTGACCCCGGTGGGTCTCATCCGAAGGGACCGCTTCCGACGGTCCCCATCCCCTGCCCGTCAGCCGGGAAGCCCGATCGGCGGCATCGGCTGCAGTGGCTGGAGCTCCCTCACCCACCCGTGCAGACCAGTGGAGGAGCAGCCAGCTGCGCTGTCTGAACTGGTAGAGGATCAGGCGGGCCGTCTCCGGACCGCCGACGTCCGAGACCCGGGTCCAGCTCCCCAGGGGCTTCTGGAGGAAGCTCATGTCCACCTCGGCCCTCCCTCCGGGCTGCGCCCCGGCGGGAGCAGGAGCCCCCGGGAGTCCGCTGAGGAGCAGGAGGGCACAGAACCAGGGCAGGGAGAGCGGAGGGAGCATGACCGGACCTCCGGGAGGGTGGAAGGGGACCGAACCGCCGGATGTGCGGCGTTGACACCCCGTGACGGGGCAGGGTACGGTGCGGATGGGGGTCGGACAGCCCCTCTGACCCCGTGAACCGGACTCCGGCCGCACTGACGTCTTATTACAGCAACCCTGCGACAGGGGATCTCCTGGTATGATCGAGCGGGACCGTTCGCGGACTCCGGGTCCCTCCCGACTCCTCACCAGCGCTCTCGCGGGAGCAGCCGCGGGTACGGCGGTGGGGCTGGGTGCATGGTGGGCCCTGGACCAGCTCATCCTGGCCGCCTCGGGTACCGGGGCCCCGGCAGGACTGGCCCTCGCCCTGGCCTCTCTGGGGGGCAGCATCACCGCCCTGCTCCTGGCCTACCGGCTCCTCATGCGGCGCGCTTCGGAGAGTGACCTGCTCCGGCTGGTGGTGGAGTCCACCGCCGCGGGGGTCTGGATCGTGGATCGGGAATTCGACTCGGTCTGGCTCAACGACAGCATGCGCCGGCTCCTGGGCGAGGAGCCGACCAGCGGCAGCACCGTCTTCGACTACTTCGGTGAAGAGGACCGCCGAAAACTGGAAGAGGCCCGGCAAGAGCGCCGGCGGGGAATATCCAGTGCCTATCAGGCCACGGTCCGCCGCCCGGACGGTACGGAACGGGTCGTCTACATCATCGGGACCCCCATATACGGCCCCGACGGCCGACACCTCGGTTCCTTCGGGTTCTTCATGGACATCACCGACCAGCAGAAGGCCGCCGAGGAAGCCGCCGAGGAGGCCCGTGTCGAGACCCTCATGGCCACCGTGGCCCGTCTCAACCACAAGATCAACAACGCCCTGATGGTGATACGCGGGCAGGCGGAGGTCAGCATACGGAAGGTGGAAGAGGAGGGTCCCGTGCACGCGTTCCAGCGGGTGATCGACCAGGTGGACCTGATCACCGGCGAGCTCAAGTCCCTCAGCGAACTCAGGGAGGTCCAGCTGGAGGACTATCTGGGCTCCCGTCCCATCCTGAGCGTTCCGGAACCGGGGACCACCCCGGAGGAGTGAGGAGCTGGATCCCTTTCGCTCCCGGCTGCTCATACCTATATTTCCTGAATCATGCCTATACCGGTCCGTCCCCGTACGTCCTCATACTGCAGGGTCATCCTGCTCCTCCTGCCACTGGCCCTCACCGCTGCTCTTCCCGGGTGCACCCGGACGCCGCAGCAGCTGGAGGCCCGGGGAGACGAACTCCTCTCCGAGGGCCGCTTCGGACAGGCGATGGCCGCCTACAAGAAAGCCGTCGAACTATCCCCGGAGGACCTCGGACTGAAGCTGAAAGTGGCCGGGGCCTACCGTGACCGGGGCCTCCGGTCGGAGGCCATCGAACGATACGAGACCATCCTGGAAGAGCACCCAGAGAGCCTGGAAGCCCGGCGCGAGCTGGCTCTGCTCCTGGCGGCAGAGGGTCTCCGCACCCGGGCGATGGAACAGATCGGGATCCTGAAGGATCGGATGCCCGGGTCCCCCGTCCCCTGGAAGCTCGAAGCCCGGATGGCCCAGCAGGACGAGGACTGGCGGGATGCCGTCACCCACTGGCGACAGGCCCTCCGCCGGGACGACCAGGACGCGGAGGCCTATCACATGATGGGCCGGGCCCACATGGAGCTGGGGGACTACCCTTCTGCCCTGGCCGCACTGCAGCAGGCCGTCCGGGTCGAGGAGGGATACGACGACGCCTATTTCGAACTGGGTCTGACCCTCATCGAGCTGAACCGGATCGACCGGGCCGAAGAGGCCTACCGCAACTACATCGACACCCATCCCCGCGACGCACAGGCCTACTACAAGCTGGGCAACGCACTGCTCAGCAAGGGATATGCCGAGCAGGCCGTCGAGCAGTACCGGAGGGCCGTGGCCATCCGTCCCGGATACGCCGACGCACACTTCAACCTCGGCATGGCGCTGCTCCAGCAGGACCGGGAAGAAGAGGCCGCCAAGGCCTTCGAAGCGGTGCTCATCCACGCTGCCCGCGACGCGGTGAAAGACAACGCGCGGAGCATGCTGAGGGTCATCCGGCAGGGCGGCCGAGAGGTCCCCGAAGACGGGGTGAATCGGCTTGACCCCCTCTTGAGCCGAACGTAGGTTGCCCGCAGTCTAGGAGTCCCCGCCCGGGGGATTCCCGACGCGCCGTACCGACGCCCCCCTGCAGGGGGGTCGGCGGCTTCCTCCTCGCCATCGAAGGCTGCAAGGAGCGACGCATGCCCGAAGTGCCGGTCGCCCTCTCCTCCGACCGACTCTACGCACGCTGCGACCCCTCCGACCTGCCTGCGGAGTCCACCGCGAACATCCCCCCCGATGTGGGGATCATCGGTCAGCCCCGGGCCGCCGACGCCATCGAGTTCGCACTGGGGGTCGATGCTGAGGGCTACAACCTCTACGTGGCCGGTCAGACCGGCACCGGACGGAACACCAGCGTCCGGATCGCGGTCAAGGACGCCGCAGTCGACCGACCCGTACCCGACGACTGGTGCTACGTACACAACTTCGAACAGGAGGACCGACCTCGCGCCATCCGTCTGCCTGCCGGACAGGCCTGCCAGCTGCAGGAGGACATGGAGGCCCTGATCGAAGAGCTGAAGGCCGAGATCCCGAAGGCCTTCGAGGGACGCGCCTACGAAGAACGAAGGGCACGGCTCCTCAAGGACCTCCAGGAACGGAGGGACAGCCTCCTGGAGGAGTTCAAGGAGGAGGCGGAGGAACGGGGCTTCACCGTCGAGCAGTCCGGAGGGGGGCTCCTCACCCTCCCGATGAAGGACGGCAGGCCCATGTCCAGCCAGGACTGGGAGGAACTCAGCGAGGAGGAGAAGACGGACCTGGAGGAGCGGCAGGAGGACCTCCAGCAGGTGATGCGCGAGATCACCCGCCGGGTACGGGAGATGGAGAAGGAGGCCCGCAGCCGCCTCTCCGACCTGGAACGTGAGATCGCCATGCTGCCCGTCTCGGCGGCCGTCGACGAGCTCAAGGAGAAATACGCGGACCAGGAAGTGGTCCTGGAGTACCTGGAGGCCGTCAAGGAGGAGATCCTCGAGAACCTGGACGATTTCAAGGAGGACAACGACCAGCAGGTGGCCATCCCCGGCCTGCGCATGAGCCGGGGCGGCGACAGGTTCGTCCGTTACCAGGTGAACGTCCTGGTAGACAACAGCGGCACCGAGGGCGCTCCGGTCGTCTTCGAGACCAACCCCACCTACTACAACCTCATCGGCCGCCAGGAGTACCGTGCTCAGATGGGGGCCATGACCACCGACTTCACCATGATCAAGGCAGGTGCCCTGCACCGGGCGAACGGCGGCTATCTGGTGGTCCAGGCACTGGATGTGCTCCGCAACCCGATGTCGTGGGAGGCCCTCAAGCGGGCCGTCAAGAACAGGGAGATCGTCCTCGAGGACCTGAACGAGCAGTACCGCCTTATCCAGACCCAGGGGCTCAAGCCCCAGCCCGTCCCGCTGGATACCAAGGTCATCCTGGTGGGATCCCCCTATCTCTACCATCTCCTCTACGCCTACGACGAGGATTTCAGGAAGATCTTCAAGGTGAAGGCCGACTTCGGACTCCTGATGGACCGGGAGGGGGATGCGATCGCCACGTACGCCGGCTTCATCAGCAGCAGGGTCCACGAGGAGGGGCTGAAGCACTTCGACCGGTCGGCCATGGCCCGCGTGATCGAACACGGCCACCGCATGGTGTCGGATCAGACAAGGCTCTCCACCCGCTTCATCGACGTGGCGGATCTGCTGAGGGAAGCGGACTACTGGTCGCGGAAGGCGGGTGCGAGCAGGGTATCGGCCAAGCACGTGGACCGGGCCATCGACGAGAAGGTCCACCGCTCCAACAGGATCGAGGAGCGCCTCCGCGACCTCATCGCGGAAGGCACCATCCTGGTGGACACCGAGGACGCGGTGGAAGGGCAGATCAACGGGCTGGCCGTTCTCGACCTCGGGGATTATCAGTTCGGGAAACCGAGCCGGCTCACCGCCCGTGTCTACATGGGCCGGTCGGGGATCATCCAGATCGACCGGGATTCGAAACTCGCGGGCAATATCCACAACAAGGGTGTGATGATCCTCCAGGGTTTCTTCGGGGAACGCTATGCCAGGAACGCCCCCATCGCGCTCTCAGCGAGCCTGACATTCGAACAGTTGTACGACGGCGTGGAAGGCGACTCCGCCTCTTCCACCGAGCTGTACGTCCTGCTCTCCGCCCTGGCACGCGTCCCCCTCCGCCAGGACCTGGGGGTGACGGGGTCGGTGAACCAGCGGGGAGAGATCCAGGCCATCGGCGGAGTGAACGAGAAGGTGGAGGGTTGGTATCACACCTGCAAGATCGTGGGACTGAGCGGGAAGCAGGGTGTGCTGATCCCGGAATCCAACGTGCATAACCTCATGCTCAAACAAGAGATCCGGGACGCCGTGGATGAGGGGACGTTCCACATCTATCCCATCAAGCACGTCGACCAGGGGATCGAACTCTTGACGGGCATCCCGGCGGGCGAACTGGATGAAGAGGGGTCCTACCCCGTCGGAACCATCAACTACCGAGTGCAGAAGAAGCTGGAAAACCTGGCCGAAGGACTCCGGAAGTCCTCGCCCGGGTCGGACGACAGCTTCGGCCTGCGCTCCAGCACCTGAGCTGATATCACAAGGAGCGGTAAGATGGACTACTTCCGCGAGATCGCGAAGCGGAACCACCGGCAGGTGCTCTTCGGGAACGACCCGGAGTCCGGCCTCCAGACGATCATCGCCATCCACGACCTGACCCTGGGGCCCGCCCTCGGCGGGTGCCGGATGAAGACCTACCTCAGCACCTATGAGGCACTGGTCGACGCACTCCGGCTCTCCCGGGGGATGACCTACAAAGCCGCAGCCGCGGGTCTCGACCTGGGCGGCGGGAAATCCGTGATCATCGGTGACCCCGAGACGCAGAAGTCGGAGGACCTCCTGAGGGCCTTCGGCAGGATGGTGGACGGACTCAACGGGCAGTACATCACCGCGGAGGACGTGGGCACCACGGTACCCGACATGACCATCGTCCGGGAGGAGACCGAGTACGTGACAGGACTCCCCGAGGACATGGGCGGGTCGGGCGATCCCAGCCCGGTCACAGCCCTGGGGGTCTTCCACGGGCTCCGTGCCGCCACCGAGGAGGTCTATGGCAGCGACGACCTCGACGGCAAGAGCGTGGCGGTCCAGGGTCTGGGCAAGGTCGGCTGGCACCTGGCGGAGCACTTGGTCGAGGCCGGTGCCGAACTGATCGTGGCCGACATCCGTGAGGACGTCGTGGAGAAGGCCCGGGAGGAACTCGGTGCCGAGGTCATGGCCCCCGACCGCATCCACGCCGCGGAGTGCGATATCTTCAGCCCCTGTGCCCTGGGCGCGGTGATCAACAACCAGAGCATCGAGGAGCTGAAGTGCCGGATCGTGGCTGGTGCCGCCAACAACCAGCTGGCGGACGAGAAGGTCCAGGGGCCGATGCTGAAGCTCCGGGACATCCTCTACGCGCCGGACTTCGTCATCAACGCCGGCGGGCTGATCAACGTCTCGGGGGAACTCGACCCCGACGGCTACGACCGCGAGAAGCAGCTTGCCGCGACCAAGCGCATCTATGATTCGATGAAGGAGTGCTTCGCGCTGGCCAAGGAGCGGAACGTCCCCACCGCCGAGGCCGCCATGATCATGGCGGAGGAGCGTATCGAAGCGGCGAAGAGGTAGGGGAGAGCTCCCTCCTCGAGCGGGGAGGGGATGTCACGCCCCGGAGAGGCCCGCCCGGCGGCGCCGGGCGGGCCTCTCCATGTCAGGAATAGGGCCCTTCTCGGAGCCGCGGGTAGGCTTCCCGGAGCGTCGCCTCCACCAGGATCTCGGTGGAATCGAAACGGCGCGTCCCCCCCTCCTCCCCCTCCGGTCCGAACAGCAGGGGGAGTTCCGTGCAGCCCAGGATGACCCCTTCGGCACCCCGGGCCTTCAGGTGCCCGACCACGGCCAGGATCTGTGCTCTCAGCCTGTCCGCTTCGCCCCCCCCATGTTCCTTGATCTCGTAGATCGCCTGGTGGATCGCCTCCTGGTCCTCTTCCGAGGGCTCGATCAGACCGATGTCCCCGGCGGCTCGGGCATAGACCCCGGTCCTGACCGTACCCGTGGTGGCCAGCAGGCCCACCTGTCCCAGACCCTCCTGCTCGATCCGGGCGAACACCTCCTCGATCATGTCGAGCATGGGGACGTGTATGCGCGGGATGAGGTCGTCGTAGAAGTAGTGAGCGGAGTTGCACGGCATGACCAGGAGTTCGGCACCCATCTCCTCGAGGAGCTGGGCAGAGGAGGCGATGGCTTCCAGGGCCTTCTCCGGTTCCCCCGCGAGGATCGACCCGGTCCGATCCGGTATCTTGGCGTTGCTGTCGATGATCACCCGGAGATGCTCCTGGTCCCTGCGGGCGGGGGTCCGGGTGATGAGCCGCATATAGAAGTAGGAGGTCGCCTCGGGACCCATCCCCCCTATCACACCGACGACTTTCTCTGACACGGCATCTTCCCCTGTTGGGTCGGAACGGGCCCAAGGTAGCGGCGGGGCACCCTGCAGTCAACGTACCTGCGCCTTCCGGGTCGAGAATAGCCTGTTCGCGCGCTCCGTACAGCCTATAGTTAAGAGCATATGAATATTTCCGTTCTCAACCTGTTGCTCGTGCTGGCCGCAGCCTGGGGCGGCGGCCTCGCCGTCCGGAGGCTCGGGCTCCCGTCCATCGTCGGAGAACTCCTGGCCGGGATCATCTTCGGCCCCCCCATCCTGGGTCTGATCCAGCCCTCTCCCGCATTGATGGTGCTGGCTGAGGTCGGCGTCATCCTCCTCCTCCTCTACGTCGGGATGGAGATCGATCCGAAGGAGCTGAAGAAGGCCTCCTGGGGAGGTCTCCTGGTTGCGATCGGCAGCTTCCTGCTCCCGTTCGCACTGGGGTTCCTCGTCATCCGCTTCTTCGGCGGCACACTCCTGGCCGCGACCCTCTCCGGCATCCTCCTGGGCGTGACCTCGCTCACCACCAACAGCCGCATCCTTCTGGACCTCCAGCTCCTGGATACCAGGATCGCCCACACCCTCCTGGCCGGTGCGCTGGTGGCCGAGATCCTCGGGCTGGTCGCCTTCGCATCGCTGCTCGGGGTCATCGAGGTCGGTTCCGCCGACTTCGGCCTGCTCCTGGAAGAGATCGGCCTCGCTCTGATCTTCCTCAGCTTCACCGCCATCGTGGGGCACTACCTGCTGCCGCCCGCGGCCGCCTGGCTGGTCCGGACCGTCCGGGTCAGTTCCGGCATGCTGTTCCTGCTCATCCTCGCCGTCGGGTTCCTCTTCGCGGAACTCGCGGAGCTCGCCGGACTGCACGCGATCCTCGGCGCGTTCATGATCGGTCTGTTCCTGCGGGATGTGATCCCCGACCGGAGTATGAACCGGGAGGTGATCGGACTGGTCGAGGACATCTCCCTCGGCTTCATGGCCCCGATCTTCTTCGTGGTCGCCGGATTCCAGGTGACGCTCGGTGCCTTCGCGATGCATCTCCCCCTGCTCGCCGTGGTGGTCGTTGTGGCCATCGCCAGCAAGGTCGTGGGCTCGGCGGTGGCGTATCTCCCCACCGGACACGGACTGATGGAAGGCCTGGCCGTGGGGGCCGGGATGTCGAGCCACGGTGCGGTGGAGATCATCATCGCGGGGATCGGCCTCGAGTCCGAGATCATCGGCCCCGACCTCTTCTCCGTCCTGGTCATCATGACCATCGTCTCCACCATCACCGCCCCCATGATGCTGAAACATCTGACCAACCGGATGAAGAACAGCGGCACTCTGGTACGATCGGACCGGCGGAGGGGCGTGCTCATCGTCGGCGCGGGCCCGACCGCATGCCTGGTGGCCGGTGAACTCTCCCGGTGGACGGAGGTCACACTGCTCGACAGCAGTCCCTCCCACTGTGAGACCGCACGCCGACTGGGGCTCGAGGTGGAGCACGGCAACGCGCTGAAGGAGGATGTCCTCGAACAGGCAGGTGCGGAGGATATCCGGACCCTGGTCGCCCTGACCTCCAACGCCGAAGTGAACGTCCTGGCAGCCCGGCTCGCCAGGGAGGTCTTCCTCGTCCCCGAGGTCCATGTGACCTTCATGCACGGCGAGAAGGGGGCCCATGCAGGTCTGATCGAACCGATCGAGGCCACCACCCTCTTCGCCGGACCCGCCGATATCAGCGGATGGGACCGGAAGATCGCCCTCGGACACTGCAGGATCTCCACCAGGGAGGTGACCGAACCGGCAGATGCCGCGGAGTTCCTCGATTCCCTCGGTTCCACGGACCGGACCCTGCCCATCATCATCCTGCGGGGGGACGGCCTGGCGGGGATGTTCCATGCAGGGTGCACGCTCCAGGAGGGCGACCGGGTCGTCATGCTGGAGCAGGAGCAGTCCCCGGTTCAGGACGAGTTCGATGAACTCGTGCGGGAAGCCGACCTGCTGGATATCGAAGAACCCGTCGGGATGGAAGAACTCTTCCGACGGGTGGCCGGGGTGCTCGAAGCCCGCACGGGGATCGATGCTTCGGAGATCTCCGGGCTGCTCATCGAGCGGGAGCGTATGGGCAGCACGGTGGTCGGACCCGATCTCGCGGTCCCCCACATCCTGCTGGACGACATGGAGGGAGTCCGGCTCGTCGTGGTCCGGTGCAGGCGGGGCGTCCGGTTCCCGGACATGGACGTGAACGTCCACACGGTCTTCGTCCTGGCCAGCGGGTCGGTGGACCGTACCCTCCACCTGAGGATCCTCTCCGCGGTGGCTCAGACCATCCAGGACCCCGGGTTCGAGGACCGATGGCTCTCCGCCCCGGGAGAGGCGCAGCTCCGCGATATCATCCGGTACGCGGAGCGGAGGCGCATCCCTTTCGCGGGCCAGAGCCAAGGGGCCCATAATCGCTTGCCCTGAACTCTCTCATTGACCAGAATGCCCACCGGCAGCACCCTCGTAGCGACCGGTGCACACCCCCTCATCCCAGGGCACCAAGACGAAGGAAGTAGATGGAGCTGCATCTTCTGAACCTGCTGTTCGTGCTCCTGGCTGCCTGGGCTGCGGGGACCGTCGCGGAGAGGCTGGGGTATCCCACGATCCTGGGTGAGCTGCTGGCCGGGATCCTCCTCGGCCCTCCCCTCCTGGGGCTCCTCCACGGACAGGAGGCGCTGAACGTGCTGGCGGAGGTCGGGGTCCTCCTGATGATGATGTACATCGGGATGGAGATCGACCCGAAGGAGCTCGGCAAGGCGTCCTGGGCGGGGTTCCTGGCAGCGATCGGGGGCTTCATCACCCCGTTCGTCGCCGGATACTTCGTGGTCGTGGCCTTCGGCGGCTCCACCATGGCAGGCATCTTCGTCGGGATCGCGGGGGGTGTGACCTCCCTGGCGACCAAATCCCGCATCCTGGTGGACCTGAAGCTCCTGGACACCCGCATCGCCCATGTCCTCATGGCCGGTGCCCTGGTCTCCGACACCCTCTCCCTGCTGGTTTTCGCGGGGGTGGTCGGGATCGCAGGGGCCGGTTCGGTCAGCGCGCTGGGACCGGCGGCCGTGGCCGGGAAAGCGGCCGCATTCTTCCTCGCCGGAGGTCTGGCCGGCTACTATCTGCTCCCCTACCTCGGCAGGCTGCTGGACGACGCCGGCATCAGGAACCGAACCGTGCTGTTCACCCTGATGCTGCTGATCGCCCTCCTGTATGCGGAACTCGCGGAACTCGCCGGTCTCCACGCGATCCTGGGGACCTTCATCGCGGGCCTGTTCCTGCGTGACGCCATACCCGACCGGAAGCTCTCGAAGAGGCTCACATCCACCGTATACGACGTCTCGATCGGGTTCCTGGCCCCCATCTTCTTCGTGATCACCGGGTTCGAGGTCTCCTTCTCGGTGTTCGGTGCCGACCTCGCCCTGCTGATATCGGTGGTGGCCGTCGCGACGCTCGGGAAGGTCCTGGGAACGGCCCTCTTCTATATGCCGACCGGACACGGCTGGCGGGAAGGGGTGACGATCGGTGCAGGGATGAACGGACGCGGGGCTGTTGAGATCATCATCGCGGGGATCGGCCTCCAGCAGGGCATGATCTCCCAGGAGATCTTCTCCATCCTCATCTTCATGGCCATCTTCACCACCGCCACCCTACCCGTCCTCCTCAAATGGGGCACCGATTGGCTGGACCGACGCGGAGAACTCGTCCGCGCATCGGAGGATCGGACCGGTCACGTCATCGTGGGCGGCGGGGCGGCCACACGGCTCGTGGCCGGTTTCCTCTCGGACGAGGGACCCCTGACCATCATCGACAGCAACCAGTACCGCTGCGAGATGGCCAAGCGTGAAGGATACGAGACACTGTGCGGCAATGCCCTGCGTGAGGAGGTGCTGAGCGAGGCGGGGGCTGCCGAAGCGCGCACGTTCGTCTCCATGACCAGCAACGCCGAGGTGAACGTGCTCGCCGCACAGCTGGCGAGAGAGGTCTTCCTGGTCCCCTCCATCCATGTCGCCATGGCGGCGGCGGACCGGGGTGCCCACGAGGAGATGATCGAACCCCTGGAAGCGAACACACTCTTCGCGGCTCCCGCCAACATCGGGAGGTGGGACCGGGTCGTGGATCAGCGGTCCTATCGCATCCGCAGGATGCAGGTACCGGAGGACGCGGCGGAGGGGGCGGAGGAACTCCGCTCCTCGTACTGGACATCCGAGGACTGCCGCCTGCCCCTCCTGGTCGAATCGGACCAGGGCAGGAGACTGTTCCACGATGCCGTCGAGATATCTCCCGGGGATACGGTGATCCTGCTGGAGTCCCTCGAAGAGGGACATCAGGGGGATGACTTCGACAGGCTGGTCGAAGAGAGCCGGATACTGGACATCCCCGAGAGCATCGACATGGAGACCTTCTTCGAGATCGCCTCGGAAATGATCGCCGACGAGGTCGATGTGGGCAAGGAGGTCCTCAAGCACCAGCTCCTCCTCCGGGAGGAGGAGGGCAGCACCGTCCTGGGCTCTGACCTCGCCGTACCCCATGTCCTCCTCCCAGCCGGGAAGGGGTTCCACATGGTCGTCGCCCGCTGCCGCATGGGAGTGCACTTCCCGGACATGGATGTCCGGGTCCACGCGGTGTTCGTGCTGGCCGGCGGTCACGATGAGCGGACGACCCATCTTCGCGCGCTCTCCGCCATCTCGCAGATCGTACAGAACGACCGGTTCATGGACCGGTGGATCGACGCGGCGGATCCGGAGGATATCCGGTCTCTCGTACTCAACGCCGACCGGAGGCGCTTCTGACCGGGGGATGACGATCAGGGATCGATGGAGAGCCGGAACTGGAAGCCCGCCCGGGCGGAGAGACCGGAGGGGGTCTGCTCGAAGGACTTGATGAGGCTGAAGAACGCCTGTCCGTCGTCCGCCTCCCTCCCGCTGAGGAAGAGGGTGTTCATGATGTTGAACACGTAGGCGCCCAGCACGAAGAGAC
The DNA here is from genome assembly GCA_046497505.1 of bacterium. Classification (GTDB taxonomy): domain Bacteria; phylum Blakebacterota; class Blakebacteria; order Blakebacterales; family JAWOFN01; genus JAWOFN01. Next base: position 51,221 of record JAWOFN010000112.1, read on the forward strand.
TCGCTTCCCCCTTCTTGGCAGCGGCCCTTCGGCGATCCAGCATGGCCGTGGCGGAATGGGCACGGTCCTCCCTGACCTTCTGCTCGTAATACTCCTGCGTGACCTCCTCTCCATCCACCAGGAAGACATACTGGAACCTCCCGTCCCGGACCTCCCGGTAGTCCTGGAAGCGGGAGGAGTCGAAGCGGAAGGGGTCCCCGTCCGGGAGCGAGTTCCGGTAGACGAAACTGCCCACCACCAATCCCGCGGAGACCAGGGCCCACCCGGGGCGGCCCCGACTGAGCTGTCCGGCCCCGGGGAGGATCATGGAATAGAAGAACGCCGTGTCGCCCGTCACGAAGCGGGAGGGATGACTGAGGGCGGAACCGAGCCTGGGGGCGTCCTCGCGGGCGGCCTCCTCATCCGGGTAGGAGCGCTTCTCGAGACCGACGACAGCCCCCTCTTCTCTACTGTAGACGATGGAGGAGACCTCCACCCGTCCCCCCGGCTCTCGGGTCATCACCCCCGTGATGAGGAAGGAACTGCTCCGGGTCGTCAGATACTCCCGGAGGGAACCGGGGCTCCTCAGGGTCTTCCTGAGGCTCCCCAGGTCCTCGGGCCCTCCCCCATCCTCCTCTTCCATCAGGCGGAGCCAGTTCCCCCTCCTGATGCCGCTGCGGAACGCCGCACTGTATTCCGCCGCAAACGTGCTGTCTGCGGTGGAACTCAGGAAAGGAAGAAGGGCCACGTTGCGGTCCACACCGGTCTGGGCCAGGGCGGAGGACGTGCCTCCCCCCCCGAGCAGGGAGAGAGCCAGCAGCGCCCCCACCGTACACGCAGGGAATAAGCAGGTCGTTCGATCCACGGGGCTCCCGAGCAGATGATCGGATGTGTCCTCCCCGGAGTATACAGGCCAGGTCGTACTTCCTTCACCTGTCCGCATGATGCCCCACGCCTTCCGGTGCGTGACCCACCCGTTCCGGGCGGAACCTCTGAGGAGGAGCGGGGGGCCCTGGTGGATACGGAACGGGGAAGCTTCCCTGTAGAGGGTACCGTCCCGCCGCATCAGGCCGTAGTATGTACCCTGGATCGAATCCGACTCCGACCGCCAGCCCCGGGAGCACCCGGTGTCCACGCTGCTCGTCACATTGGCCCTCTTCCTGGCCTGGCTCCTCCGGGAACGGCTGCTCCTGGACCGCGCACGAGACCGGGTCCCGAACCGGATCACGGTGACCGGGACCCGGGGGAAGAGCGGGTGCGCCCGCCTGCTGGGTGCCATGCTCCGGGCGGAGGGCCGACGGGTGGTGGTGAAGACCACCGGTTCGGAGGCCACCCTGGTACTGCCCGACGGAACGACCGAGACGATCCCACGAAGGGGGGTACCCAGCATCATGGAGCAGCGCGACCTCATCCGGCGCTGTGCCCGGCTCGGAGCGGACACCCTGGTGGCGGAGATCATGAGCATCCACCCGGAGAACCACCGCATGGAAGGACTCCGGATCCTCCGGCCCCAGACGGTCCTCTTCACCAACGCGAGGCCGGACCACGTGGATGCCATGGGGTGGGACGAGAGGGCGGTCTGTGAGGTACTCCTCTCCTCGGTGCCCCCCGGGACCCATCTCCTCCTCCCCCCCTCCCCCCCGCCCCTCCTGGAGGAACATATCCGCGGAGGGCGGTGGGAAGCGATGAAGGTGGCCGAGGGGGAGGCGACGATGCCTCCTGCGGCGGGCGTCTTCCATGACGATCTCTGTCTGGCAGCGGCAGCGGCACGGAGAGCAGGGGTCGGGGACCGGGCGGTGAGGGAGGGTTTGGAAGACTTCCGGGAGGATGCCGGGGGGCTGAGGGTCTGGCGGCTGGAACCCCCGGGGATCCGGGGACCGGTCTACGCCGTGAGCGCCTTCGCGGCCAACGACCCCCTCTCCACCGTCGACGTCCTCGACCACGTCCGGGGCCGGCTGCCCTCGCCCCTGCCCTGCACCGGCCTGCTGAGCCTGCGGGCCGACCGCGCCGACCGCACACTCCACTGGATCAGGTATCTGAAGGAGCAGGGGTTGTCCGGGGTACACCCCCTTTTCGCCCTCGGCGTACAGGCGGGCATCGCATCTCGGAGGACACCCGGCATCCGTGCCCTGAAATGGACCGGCCCCGGCAGCGTGACCCGGGAGGTCTGCGCGGCGGCGGGGACGGACGGCCCGCAGATCCTCTTCGGGTTCGGCAACTTCAAGGGGCACGGGGAGGAACTGGCGGCATGGTGGGCCGGGGAGGGCAGCCGCGTTGAGCTATGAACTGGCGTTCGCCGGCCTCCTCCTCTCCCTGGCCTTCACCGGTCTCACGGGCTACTACCCCGGCGGCATCATCGTGCCCAGCTACCTGGTCCTCTTCGCCAACCAGCCGGAACGGATCGCGGGCACCCTGGCGGCCGCCCTCCTCACTTTCCTCTGCTATCGACTGGCCGAACGCCACCTGCTCCTCTTCGGCCGCCGGAGGACGGTCTTCATGCTCCTGACGGGGGCGACCTGGGCGGTGCTCTGGGTCCAGGTGCTCCCATCTCTCTTCCCGGTCTCCATGGAGTTCCGGGTCATCGGATGGATCATCCCCGGCCTCATCGCCAACCACTTCCAGCGGCAGGGGGCGGCGGTGACCACGGCCGGCCTCGTCACCGTGGTCACCCTCCTCCACGCGGGGGGACGTCTCCTGGGAACGGGAGGCTGATGTGGCCCCTCCCTCCGACCGGTCGGTCCGACGCCGGATCCTCCTCGCCGGGCTGGCGAGCATGGGGCTCCTGGTGCTGCTTCGGACCCTTCCCGCCTCGACCGAAGGGAGGGAACAGCTCCGGGAGGCCGCCCACTGGATGGACCGGGGGATCCAGGCGGCCCGGGAGGCACGGGAGGCGAGGGGGATCCGCATCGACCCGTCGGCGGACCCGAACGGGACCGGTCTCATCGGGCCGGAGATCTCGCCCCTGGTCACCACGGTGGGCTCACTGGAATCGAAGCGCACCGCCACGAGTCCGGAGATGGCCGTCGTCACGGCGTGGATGCTGAGGCGGGCCGGTGCGGAGCCGGGGGAGACAGTGGCCGTCGGGGCCTCCGGATCCTTCCCCGGCCTTCTCACCGCGGTCCTCTCCGCCTGCAGGGCCCTGGACGCCGAGCCAGCCGTCATCCTCTCCCTGGGGGCTTCCAGCTGGGGGGCAGCTCATCCCGATTTCCACCTCCTCGACCTCCATGGCACACTCCGGGAGGCGGGTCTCACCGACCGTCCTCCCCTCGCGGTCAGCGTGGGGGGCGAGGGGGACGAGGGGGGCGGGCTGGACCGAGCGGTGGTAGACGGCCTTCGGGAGGAGGTACTCGATGCGGGCATCCCCCTTATCGAAGAACCGGACCTCCAAAGGAATGCGACCCTCAGGCTGCACTACTACCAGGAGGCCGCAGGGGGCGGCAAACCCGCGGCCTTCGTGAACATCGGAGGAGCCTGGGCGAACATGGGTACGAGCGAGGTTGCGCTGGGACTCCGTCCGGGATTGAATACACACGTGCGTCGCCCCCCTCCCGGACAGGGCGGTGTGGTGCATGCCATGGCCGCGCGCCGGGTGCCGGTGATCCACCTGCTGCACCTCAGGGGCCTGACCGCACGCTACGGCCTGCAATGGGACCCGGTCCCCCTCCCCCACCCGGAGGAGCCCGGTGTCTACCGCAGGCTCGCACCGCTGCCCACCCTTTTCCGGGTCGCTCTGGCGGCCTACCTGCTCTGCCTTGCCGGTCTGGCGGTGGTACCGCTCCCCCGAGGCTCCCACCGCAGCCGGGGCTGACCCCCCCGGCATCCCCTCCCCGACCCGTCCCGGGAACGCCCCGGTGACGGATGGGGTCGGAACCGGAACCGGAGGATCCGTCATGTACTCCCGCCGCTGCGCCGTGGGACTCGCCCTCGCTCTCCTAGTACCCCTGGTACCGGCCGCCGCCGCTGCCCAGCAGGGTCCCACCGCATCCGAACCCGTCCTCATCACCTCGTGCGGCCAGAGCCCCGGCCCGCTGAAGGTCAAGGTCTTCGCCCAGCGGCTGGGGATCGACCACGAGTACGACCCCCTGGCGACCGCCGAGGACCTGACCGCGGCGAAGGAGTCGGACACCCCCTTCCGGTCCATCATCGTGGTCACGGGGGCCAGCCTGAAGGGGATGGGCGCCGCCGGGATCTCCGTGGAGGAGGAGCTCGCGCGGGTGGACGCCCTCCTGGACGAGGCGGAGGCACAGGGCCTGACCATCGTCGGGGCGCACGTGGAGGGCATGGCCCGGCGCGCCCAGGGTGCCTCACCGGGGGACAACTCCGACGAGCAGAGCATCGACGCCGTCTGCCCCCGCTCCGACATGCTCATGGTGCGGAGCGACGGGAACGAGGACGGACGCTTCACCGCTATCGCCACCGACCGGGACATCCCCCTCCTGGAGTTCGAGAAGAACCTCGAGCTGGGTGAGGTCCTGAAGGACATCTACGGCAAGTAACGGAGGGTTCGGGCGTGGACGCCTTCACCTATGCCGGGGTCGTCCTCGGCGTCATGGTCCTGGTCTACATCGCTGCCCAGTTCTTCAGGCTCTCCACCGAGCTGGCCATGCTCCTGGCCGCCCTGGGGGGGGGCTGGGCCGGGGGATATGCCCTCCCGGTGCGGCACATCGCCGAGGGCTCGATGACCTATCTCGACATCAACCTCATCTTCCTCTCCGCCACCCTCTTCATGAACATTCTGAAGGACTCCGGCGGGGTGGCCTACACGGTGCGGGGGATCCTGGTCCGCTTCCATCGGAGCAGGACCCTCCTCTTCCTCCTCCTCACCCTCCTCCTGCTGGTTCCGGGGGCCCTGACCGGCGCGGGGAGCGTCACGGTCCTCATCACCGGGGGTATGGTGGGGGTGGTCCTCCATTACCTGGGCATCAGCCGGCTGCGCACCTCGGCCATCATCTTCATCATCGCGGGGCTGAGCGCGGCCGCCCCCCCGGTGAGTCTGTGGGCCATGATGACGGCGGCAGGGGTGAACATGCCGTATGTGGGCTTCTTCTGGCCCCTGCTGATCCCCTGCGTGCTGGCCGCGGTGGTCACGATCTTCATCCTCGGATGGAAAGGCGCTCCGGCTGACGTGGGGAGGGCCCTCCGCGAACTCCCCGTGCCCCCTGAAGGGATGAGCTGGCTGCGGATCGCCCTCCCCTTCCTCGCCTTCCTGGTCCTGGTGCTGGCGGGACGATGGTTCCCCTTCCACATGCCGGTGCTCGGACTCCCCTTCATCTTCCTGGCCGCCGGGGGGATCTCCTGGGCACTCTCCCCCGTGCGGCTGGACCTCTTCCGGATCACCCGGGAGACCGTGAACCAGCTGCTCCCCCTCGTCGGGACCCTCACCTGCGTGGGTATCCTGGTCCAGATCATGACCCTCACGGGGGTCAGGGGTCTGCTCGCGGTGAGCGCGGTGACCCTCCCCGTCCTGCTGGTCTTCCTCACCCTCTTCATCGTGCTGCCGATCTCCGAGGCGGTGCTCATGTACGGTGCGGCCCCGGTCCTGGGCGTTCCCCTGGTGCTGCTCTTCAACACCATCGGTCTGGATCCCGTCGTCGCGCTGGCAGGGATGAGCGTGATCTGGCCCCTGGGGGACGCGCTGCCACCCACTGCCATCATCGGCCGGCTCACGGTGGATGTCGTCGAATACGAGGGCTCGTACGCGCGGTTTTTGAGGGCGTGTGCGGCCCCCGCCCTCATCATCATGGTCATCGGCACCCTGATGGTGGTCTACAGCAGCCGTCTCGGGTTCCTGACAGGGATCTAGGAGGTACATCGTGGAATGGCTCCAGACCGCAGTCACCGCCGTCTACTACCTGTTCCTGGCATGGATTGCGGCGGTGATGGTCTACAACCTGGTCAAGACGAAGGAATGGGAACGGGAGGTGCTCTACGTCATCGTCCTGCTCCCCTTCCTGCTCCGTCTCTTCCGATTGAAGTAGGAGGCCCTGCATGTCCGAGGCCGTCGTCCGCAAAGGGATCTTCGTCCTCCTCGGGGGCGCCCTGCTGGTGAGTTCCGGTATCAGCTTCTATCGCAGCCGGAATTTGCCCGAGCCGGTGGTGCTGGGTCCCGGGGTCACCCGTGTCGAGAAGCTCAGCACCTGGTCCGACGGGGTGGCGGGGACGGTGAACGACTGCAACGTCTATTTCCTCGAGGGGGAAGAACCCGGTGCCACGGCCGTGGTCATGGGGGGCAGCCATCCCGAGGAGCCCGCCGGCCGCCTGGCGACGTGGATCCTCGCCGAACAGGCAGAGATGAGGCAGGGCACCCTGATCGTGGTGCTCAGCGCCAACCGGAGCGCCAGCACGGTCACCCGGGTCAGCGGGGCCTATCCTCCCGACTACACCATCGAGACCCCCTGGGGCTCCCGGACCTTCCGCATGGGGGACCGATGGTCGAACCCCCTCGACCAGTGGCCGGACCCCGAGGTCTACATCCACTATCCCAGCCGTCAGAACCTGGCCTACGTGGACATCCGCAACCTGAACCGGACCTGGCCCGGTCGGCCGAACGGCACCCTCACCGAGCGTACCTCCTTCGCCTTCATGGAACTGATTCGGGAGGAGGGGGTGGACCTGTTCATCGACCTCCACGAGGCGGAACTCCAGTACCCGGTCATCAGCACCATCGTGGCCCACGAGAGGGGAGAGGACCTGGCGACCTTCGTCTCCATGTGGCTCACCGACCTGGAGGGTTTCAACATGGGCATGGAGTTCAGCCCGAAGAGTCTGCACGGACTGAGCCACCGGGAGGTAGGGGACCACTCCGGGGCCGTCTCCCTCCTCTTCGAGGCCCCCGAACCGTTCCTGGACGCCACACGGGGCCGGACGACGAGGGAGGGCCTCCTCACCGGCATCGATCCCTTCGTGGTGAAGGCCGGCGAGCACGGACTCCTCTTCGAGAGGATCGACGAGACCGGATGGCCCATCGAGAAGCGGGTGGGCCGCCACCTCTCATCCATCCTCCAGACCTTCGAGACATGGACCGAGCTGGACCCGGAGCATCCCCTCTCCTGTACCGGCGTACCCCGGTACGCGGAGGTAGTGGAACAGGGGGTGGGGAAGTGGCTTCGCGACCCCTCCGCGGCCCCATCCGACCGGGTAATCTACGAGTGAGCCCTTCTAAACCCCGCACCGCGCAGGGTGCATGCAAAAGGAGACCGACGTGAGATGGAACCAATGGAGACATGAACCGGGCCGGCTGACACTGCTGCTCGTCTTCCTCCTCGCCCTGCCCCTCGCGGCATGGGGTCAGGGGCACGACATCACCAAGTCCGCCGGCCCCGGCCTGGAGAGCTGCACCAGCATCATGGTGGGACGGCTGGCCAGCACCGACGGTTCGGTGATGACCGCCCACTCCTGTGACGGCAACTACCGCACCTGGCTGCGGATGGAGCCCGCCGCGGACCACCGCGAGGGCACCATGAAGCAGATCCACTGGGGGACCCTCCATACCGAGTCCCCCTGGGACACCGGGGAGCTCATCCTGAAGGGCGAGATCCCCGAGGCGGCGCACACCTATGCCTACATGAACGTGGCCTATCCCTGCATGAACGAGCACCAGCTCGCCATCGGGGAGACCACCATCGGCGGGCGCCGGGAGCTGCGGAACGACGAGGGCCTCTTCCTCATCGAGGACCTGCAGCGTATCGCCCTCGAACGCACCACGACCGCACGGGAGGCGATCCGGCTCATCGGCGAGCTGGTGGCGGAATACGGGTACGGAGACTGGGGGGAGTGTCTCACCTTCGCCGACCCGAAGGAGGTCTGGCACTTCGAGATCTTCGGCGCCGGACCCTTCGAGAAGGGGGCGGTCTGGGCCGCGGTGCGGATCCCCGACGGCCACGTGGGGGTGAGTGCCAACATCCCCCGGATCAGCACCCTCGACCTGGACGACCCCGATCGCTACATGGCCAGCGAGAACGTTTATTCGGTGGCCGAGGAGATGGGATGGTACGACCCCTCCGACGGCGAACCCTTCCGCATGTGGGAGGCGTACAGCGGCCGCCGCCCCTTCAGCGACCGCGAGTTCTTCGTCCTCAGCACCATGGCTCCCAGCCTGGACCTGGAGTGGGAGGTGGAAGAGCTCCCCTTCTCGGTGGAGCCGGACGAGAAGGTCTCGGTGGAGGATGTGTTCGCCTACTACCGGAGCACCTATGAGGGTCATGAGTTCGACCCGATGAAGAACCTCAAGGTGGAGCAGCGACGGCGGGGACAGGAAGCAGGGGAGATGGTCACCACCACCGCAGTGAGTCCCTGGATGGGCAGGGACACCCGGCAGCTCCTCAACACCCTGGCACCCGGTTCGGTGGAGTCGCACCGGACCATCGCCGTGGCCCGCTGCTCTTACAGCCAGGTCAACCAGTGTCGGGACTGGCTGCCTGACGGCATCGGCGGCATCGCCTGGTTCAGCTTCGACAACCCGGCCCAGAGCCCGCGGATCCCCATTTTCGCCGGCGTGCTCGAGCTCCCCGACTCCTTCGAGGTGTGTGCCCAGGAGCGCTACCGCACCGACTCGGCGGCCTGGTGGTTCCGGCGCACCAACCGGCTGGCCATGATCAAGTACGGCACGACCCGCCAGACCATGGAGGAGGCCGTCATGGCCTTCCAGGACCGGGCCCTCACCGAGCTGCCCATGGTGGAGCAGACCGCATTGGAGTTGTACCGGAACGCCCAGGACGGGGAGGACGCTCCCGATGCCTACCGGCAGTACCTCACCCGCTACACCAACGACTTCGCACGGGCGACCATGGCTCACTGGTGGGAGCTGGGCGACAAGTTCTGGGCCCTCTTCGCCCGGGGTTTCTGAGACCCGCTGTATCCTCACGACCCGTCCGGGATCCCTCCAGGGAGCAGGAGCGGAGGAGCGGGTCGGGACGTCCGCCCGGGAGGCCGCCTCATGGGACCTCCCGGGTGAGGGTGTCCGTCCCGGGGCCCCTCCCCCCCGGATTGCGTTCTTTGGCTCCGGACGGTCTCGCCATAGTTTATTGATAAGAGACGCGGATGTGTACCGAGAGACATCGGAGGCTCATATCATGCATCTTATGAGAGACAGGAAGACGCACCCCGGATCGATCCTGGCCGCGGTGACCGGTCTCCTCCTCCTGCCCCTCCTGGCAGGCTGCGGGGACGAACTGAACCGGGAGGTCCTCAGGGAGGAGATGGCCGCCCTCGATCAGACCTGGATCCCCGCCCTGGTCACGACGCAGCAGGGGGACCGGGCCCAAGCGGAACTCGCCACCGAGGCCTTCCGTGCCCAGTGGGACATCTTCCGGGTGAAGTTCCGAGACTTCCCGGCGGACGACCCGCACTGGTCGGCCCGGCTGGACAGCCTGGATTCCCTGGTGGACGAGACGGTCGACTTCGTGGAGACGGGGGAGTCGCTGGAGCGGGCCCAAACCCGGCTCGAGGAGATGCGCCACGCCTTCCGCCGTCTTCGCCATGCCATCGGTATCGAGGACTACTTCCTTGACCATGTGACCGAATATCACGACGACCTGGAAATGATCACGGGTGTCGTGGAAGAGCGTCCCGAAGGCACCATCACCCCGGGGCTGATGGATTCACTCGCCACCATGCTGGACGGAGCCGAAGAGCATTGGGACGTGGTCTCCGAACTCCGGTTCGACCAGGAGGCCTTCGACCTGGACATCGCGGCGATGAACCGTCTCGCCAACCTGGTGCGGGAGCACCGCGAGGCGCTGCAGCGGATGCGAACCGCCCTGCAGGAGGGGGCCCGCGCTCAGATCCGGACCAGGGCGTCGGAACTGAGGGAGACCTACCTGCTCTTCTTCAAGGTGTTCGGGGACTTCTCCCCCATCACCTCCTGAAGCAGAACCGGTCCCGGGTCAGGAGGGATCGGCGTCCTCCGGCACGGATCAGGAAGGTCATCATGGTGTGGGAACAGAAGGAGATACGGCTCCAGGTCCGGCAGCGCGGGTACCATCTCGTCACCGACGAGGTGACCGGGGCCCTCGGGGAGATCCTGGGTTCGGTACGTGTGGGTCTGCTGCACCTCTTCATCCAGCACACCTCGGCTTCGCTGACACTGAACGAGAACTCGAGTCCCGACGTGCGAGGGGACTTCCGGCGGCACCTCGACGAGATGGTTCCCGAAGACGCTCCCTACTGGCAGCATACGGTCGAGGGTCCCGACGACATGCCGGCCCACATCAAGGCCTCGCTGATGGGGAGCGGATTGCTCATCCCCGTCTCGGACGGGGAACTGCACCTGGGGACGTGGCAGGGCATCTACTTATGTGAGCACCGGGACAGCTCAGGCCCCAGGAGGCTGGTCGCGACCCTGTTCGGCAAGGAAGCCTGAGCCGCTGAGAAGGAAGACCGGTGGATCTCAGCCCGACGCCTCCGGGAGGTAGACATGGAACGCGGTGCCCTCCCCCGGCTCGGTCTCCACCTCGACGGCGATGCGCAGGGCGCCCCCTCTCGGCATGGCCTCCGTCGCGTTCACGACCAGGTTCACCATGATCTGTTCGAACTGGCCCGGGTCCGTATAGATGCAGGCCGGCTCATCCGTGAAGTCGGTCTCCAGCACGACATCCTCCCCGATGAAGGGACCAGGATGTCGTTCCGCCGGGGCCCTCAGAAGATCCCGGCGGCGTAGGCGGCGATTTCCGCCAGCGGGCTCCAGAGGATCCCGAACAGCAGGACCGGCACTACCAGGACGACGGCCAGGGCTGCCTGGGGCAGGCTGAGCCGGCCCATGGGGGCAGCGGTGGTTTCTCCCCCTCCGTCAAGCCACATCGCCTTGGCCACCCGCATGTAGTACCAGAGGCTGATCACGCTGTTCAGCACCCCGGCCACCGCGAGCCAGTATATCTCCTTCTGGATCAGGGCGGCGAAGAGGTACCACTTGCCGATGAAGCCTGCCGTGGGGGGGAGTCCGGTGAGGCTGAAGAGGACGATGACCATGCCCACGCCCAGCATGGGGTGGCGCCAGCCCAGGTCGTTGAAAGCGGACATCTCGGCCGAGCCGGTCTGCTGCTCCACCATATCCACGATCAGGAAGAACGCGAGGTTGGCGAAGTAGTAAACCATGAGATAGAGGAGCACGGCCTGCAGGCCGGTGCCGCTGAAGGCGGCCAGCCCCATGAGGATGTAGCCCGCGTGGGCCACACCGCTGTAGGCGAGCAGCCGTTTCAGGTTGGTCTGCAGGAGGGCGGCCAGGTTCCCCAGGGTCATGGTGATGACGCTGAAGACCGCCAGGATGGCGGACCAGTCCAGCCCGCCGGCGGTGGTCCAGATACCGGTGGTCTCGGAGAGGGGCCCGGCCCCGAAGGCCCATATGAAGCGGATGAGGAGGGCCACGCCTGCGGCCTTCGGCCCCACAGCGAAGAAAGCTGCCGCGGGGGTCGGAGCCCCTTCGTACACGTCGGGGGCCCAGAAGTGGAAGGGCACCATGCTGATCTTGTATCCCACCCCGGCCAGGGTGAGCACCGCCGCGGTCAGCAGTCCCAGACTGGGTTCCATGGTGCGCAGCGCGGTCCCGATGGCATAGAGGTTCGTGTGCCCGGTCATCCCGTACAGGAGGCTGAACCCGAAGAACATCGTCCCGGAGGCGAAGGCTCCGTAGATGACGTACTTCACCGATGCCTCGGCACCCTTCTCGTCCTCCCTGAAGAAACCCGCCATGACATAGGAGGGCACGCTCACCAGTTCCAGGGCGATGAAGACCATCACCACGTCGCTGGCGCCCACCAGCAGGTAGGCCCCGACCAGCGAAGCCATCATGAGGGCGTAGAACTCCGCGCCCCTTCGACCGATGGACCCTTCCTCGCGGGCGTGGGGGGCGGTGAACACCACCACGGCCACCGCCACGGCACTGAAGAAGAAGCGGAAGAACACCACCATGGCGTCCACGGCCGTGGTGTCGTAGAACACCTGGGTCGCGGCCTTCGTGACATCTCCCAGACCCAGGAGCGCTGCGGCGGCGGCACCCACGGCGGCGATCCATGCCGCGACGAGCGCCCGGTTCCGCTTCAGCACGAACTCCGCCCCGATCACCAGCGCAAGGGTCCCTGTGAGGACCAGCTCGGGGATGAAGTAGCTGAGGCTCTCTATGGTTCCCATTCGCGGCCTGCCTTACCCGACGACGTTGATGATCTGGCGGAGTGCCTTGTCCATGATGTCGATCAGCGTGCTCGGGAAGATCCCCAGGACGAAGGTCAGTACGACCAGCGGCACCAGCGTGACCGCCTCACGCAGCGACATGTCCGGGAAACCCTTGTACTCCTCGTTGATCTGACCGAAGTAGACCCGCTGGACCGTCCAGAGGATGTATACCGCGGTGAGGATCAGACCCGAGACCGCGATGATGGTCAGCGTCCTGTAGACGGTGAAGGCACCCAGCAGGCTGAGGGCCTCGCCGATGAAGCCGGACATGGAGGGCAGCCCCAGCGAACCCATCAGGAGGAGCAGGCTCACGCCGAAGTACTTCGGCATGTGCAGTGCCAGCCCGCCGAAACGGTCCAGGTCCCGGTGGTGCGCCCGATCGTAGATCACGCCGACCACGAGGAAGAGCCCCCCGGAGAGGATCCCGTGGCTGATCATCTGGAACACCGCCCCGTTCATGCCGTATGCGGTCAGGCTCGCCATGCCCAGGAGGACGAACCCCATGTGGCTCACACTCGAGTAGGCCACCAGCTTCTTGAAGTCGGTCTGGGCCATGGCCACGAAAGCGCCGTAGACGATGTTGATCACACCGATGATGGCAAGGGTGTAGGCGAACCAGACCGTCCCCTCCGGGAGCATGGGGAAGCTGATCCGCAGCAGCCCGTAGGTCCCCATCTTCAGGAGCACACCGGCCAGGATGACGCTGATCGGTGTGGGGGCCTCGACGTGGGCGTCAGGAAGCCACGTGTGGAAGGGGAAGGCCGGGACCTTGATGGCGAACCCGATGTAGAAGGCCAGGAAGACCCAGATCTGGAAGCCCTTCGCCCACCCGGCGGCGTTCCCCATCAGCTCCAGCATGTTGAAGGTGTGGGGGTCGCTGTTGAAGTAGACCGCCAGCATCCCCAGCAGGAGGAGTACGGACCCCACCAGCGTGTAGAGGAAGAACTTGATGGCGGCGTACTCGCGCCGGGGGCCGCCCCAGATGCCGATGAGGAAGTACATCGGCAGGAGCATGACCTCCCAGAAGACGTAGAACAGAAAGAAGTCGAGGGCCACGAACACCCCGTACATGCCCGTCACCAGGAGCATGAACAGCATGTGATAGCCCTTGACGCCCTTCGTGATGTTCCACGATGCGATGACCGCCAGAAGGCCCAGCAGCCCGGTCAGCAGCACGAGCGGGAAGGAGAGCCCGTCCACGCCCACGAAGTACTGGATTCCGAACTGGGGGATCCACGCGACCTTTTCCACAAACTGGAAACCGGCCTCTGTCGTGGCCCCGACCATGGCGTAGTCCCACTGCGACCACATCACCAGCGACAGTGCCAACGGTATCGCGGTGGCCGCCACGGCGATCCAGCGGATCAGTGTGTCCCTGCCCTTCGGGACCAGCAGCATCGCCAGTGCCCCGAAGACCGGGAAGAAGGTGATTACGGTCAGGTAGCCCATGTGCTACGTCTCCCGTGAAACCGGTTAAAGGATTCCCGCCAGGATGATGACCAGCACAGCCGTGAGGGTGGCCAGCACGTAGTTCTGGATCCGGCCCGTCTGGATCTGGCGTGTGGCCGATCCCGCGCTGCCCACCGTGCGTGCGGTGGCGTTCACCAGCCAGTCCACACCGTGCAGGTCTGCGTTCCCGCTGAACCGCGAGATGCCCCGGGTCACCGGGGCCGTGGCGTTCACGAAACCGTCGATGATCTTCGCGTCGAACCAGCCCAGCAGCAGCCGTCCCTTCATGACCGCCGCCACGAAGGTGACCCCGTACAGTTCGTCGAAGAAGAACTTCCCGTCGGCCAGCCGGTAGAGGGGTCCCATCCGTTCCGCCCAGGCCTCGGCGGAGAGCGACTTCTTGAAGTACATCAGGTAGGCCAGGAAGATCCCCGTGGCCGCCACGATGAGGCTGATGATCATGGCGATCAGGTGCTCCGGACCATGGTGGCCCGCACCGTGTGCCTCCTCAGCGTACCCCTGGGCCGCACCCGCCTCCCCGTGCTCACCGGCCTGTTCGGGCTGGTGTTCCCCCGGGAAGGCGGCCGGGAGGATCCGGGTCTCCCCGGCGGGGTGAAGGACCCCCTCGGTGCGCTGCAGCCCGGCTCCCGCTGCATGTTCGGTCGCGGCAGCCGAGGTCTGTTCGTACGCGAAGTCGGGTTTCTGGATCAGGTGCGCGAACCAGCCCTCCCCGCCGAAGGGATTGAAGGAGGGGAAGGTGAAGAAGAGATAGAAGCAGAGCACACCCAGCACGCTGAGCGGTACCGTCATGACCTTCGGGCTCTCGTGGGCGTGGTCGTACTTCTCGTGGTCCTGAGGCTCTCCGTGGAAGGTCATGAAGAGGAGCCGGAACATGTAGAAAGCGGTCAGCAGGGCGGCGCCGAAACCGAAGAGCGGGAGCAGGAAGTGCCCCGGCTGCTCCATGGCGAAGCCCAGCGTGCCGGCCAGGATGGCGTCCTTGCTTACGAAGCCGGTCGTGAAGGGAACCCCCGAGATGGCGAGGGTGGCCGCCAGGAAGGTGAGGTAGGTCACGGGCATCTTCTTCCTCAGCCCGCCCATCTCACGCATGTCCTGGGTGTGCACCGCATGGATCACCGAGCCGGAGCCCAGGAAGAGCAGCGCCTTGAAGATGGCGTGGGTGATCAGGTGCATGAAGCCCGCCGTGTAGGCCCCCACCCCCATGGCCATGACCATGTAGCCCAGCTGACTGATGGTGGAGTAGGCCAGCACCCGCTTGATGTCGTTCCGGACGATGGCGATGATGGCAGCCATCATGGCCGTGATGCCCCCGATGTAGGCGATGACGATCAGCGCCTCGGGGGTCAGCATGAAGAAGATCCGGGCGGTCAGGTACACACCGGCCGCCACCATCGTGGCAGCGTGGATCAGGGCGGAGACCGGGGTGGGACCCTCCATGGCGTCCGGGAGCCAGATGTGAAGCGGGAACTGGGCCGATTTACCGATGGCCCCCATGAAGAGGGTGATCCCGGCCGCGGTGAGCAGGCCTCCGCTCAGCCCTCCCGCTGCCACCCCGGCCGCGATGTCGTTCAGGTTGAAGGAGCCGATCGTGGCGTAGACGATCCCCAGGCCGATGAGCATGCCCGCGTCACCCACCCGGTTGACGATGAACGCCTTCTTACCCGCCTGGCTGGCACTGAACTTCTCGAACCAGAAGCCGATGAGCAGGTAGGAGGAGACCCCCACCAGTTCCCAGAAGGCGTAGAGGGTGAAGAGGTTGTCGGAGAGGACGATCCCGGAGATCGAGAAGGTGAAGAGGCTCAGGTAGCCGAAGTAGAGACTGTACCGGGAATCCCCGTGCATGTAGCCCATGCTGTAGACATGGATCAGGAAGGTCACCAGCAGCACCGGGGTGAGCATGAGGGCCATCAGGTTGTTGGCCAGCACGCCGATGGTCATCTGGAAGCTTCCGATGCTGAACCACACGATCCGGGGGTTCTCCATCCATCCCGGGTCGTACAGGCCGATGGCCTTGAAGAAGATGGGCAGGCTCAGCAGCAGGGCGATGAAGACCGCCAGGACCGAGACCCAGTCTCCCTGCCGGGGCAGTTTCTTCCCGAAGAGCACGTTCACCCAGAACGCCAGGAAGGGGAAGAGCAGGATCAGGAGTGCCGTAGTGAGGAGGTTCACGGGCTCCTATCCTTTCATGATGTCGGCTTCGTCCACGTTGGCGGAGCCGACCTGCTTGTAGAAGTTCAGTACGATGGCAAGGGCCACGGCGGCTTCCGCCACGGCGAGCACGACCACGAAGAGGGCGGTCATCTCGCCCCGGGCACTGGCGGTGTTGAAGCGGCTGAACGCGGCGAAGTTGAGGGCCGACGCGTTCAGGATGAGCTCGATCCCCATCAGCACCGCGATGGCGTTCTTGCGGATCATCACCGTCGCCAGTCCCAGGGCGAAGAGCACCACCGAGACGACGACGTAGTGCGAGAGGCCGATCATGTCTTCCTCCGTGCCATGTAGCCCGCACCCACCAGCGCGATGAGCAGCAGCACCGAGATCGCCTCGAAGGGCAGGATGTAGTCGCTCATGAAGAGCGAACCCACCCCTTCAGGGTCGGGGCCCGCGTAGACCGGCGCCTGTGCCAGCCAGAGCGCGTCCTTGAGGGTGATGTAGAAGAGCACCAGCGTGGCCGCCACCAGGAGCAGTCCCAGGAAGCGCTGGGCACCCGACATGCTGATCCGGGCGTGCTCCATGTCCCGGGTGAGGACGATGGCGAAGAGCAGCAGCACCAGCACGCCGCCGATGTACAGCAGCAGCTGAGCACCCGAGAGGAACGCGGCCCCCAGCACGCCGTACAGGATGGCCACCCCGCCGAACGTGGCGAGCAGTGCGAAACCGGCCACGATGAGCCGGCGCGAGAAGGTGACCACCATGGCCGACCCGATGGTCAGGGCGGCGGCCAGGTAGAAGACTAGAGATTCCCAGTTCACCGGCTTAAGCCTCGCCTTCCTGGTCGTCTTGGGTTTCGGAGGACGGTTGTCCGGCTTCCTCTTCCGCCTTCTTCTTCGCTTCCTCCTCGGCCTTGCGCCGCTTCTCCTCCGCCTTCTTCTTCTTGTCCTCCTCCACGATCCGCTCAGCCTCGGCGATGTCCTCCTCACTCATGCGGGAGAACTGGTAGACGTGGTCGGTGATCTCGGTGGCCGAGTACTCGTAATTGGGCGTCATGACGATGCACTCGGTGGGACACGGATAGGTGCAGAGGGCGCAGTAGCAGCACTTCGCCATGTCGATCTTGAAGGAGGGGAGCCAGAAGTTGATCGGGTTGCCCGAAGAGGACTTCCCAAGGTCCGCGTCCTTGGGCGACTTGATCGTGTCGATCGTGATGCAGTCCACCGGGCAGGCCCGCTCGCACTGCCGGCAGCCGATGCAGTCCTCGATGACGACATGCAGCCGGTGACGTGTGCGGTCGGGCAGTTCCGCCTTCTCACGGGGGTACTGCACCGTGGCGGAACGGGTGAAGATGTGCCGTGAGGCGGTGGTCCAGGCCGAAAGGGTGGTGGACACCGCCTTCGCGATGTTGCCGAAGTAGTCCTTCACCGGCGATGTGCTCGTTGTCGGCATCGGTACTCCTTACCAGCCTTTCAGGCCCTACAGCATGGCCAGGACGGACGCCCCGAGCATGCAGATCAGCGCGATAGGGGTCAGGTACTTCCACGACACCACCATGAGCTGGTCCACCCGCAGCCGCGGCACGGACCAGCGCAGCACGATGATGGCCACGCCCACCAGCACCATCTTGATCACGGTCCAGGCGATGCCGGGGATGAAGTCGAGGAAGGCGAAGGGTGCCATCCAGCCGCCCAGGTAGACGACGGTGATGATCAGGCCCGCCACGAAGATGTTGCCGTACTCCGCCAGGAAGAACATGGCGAAGCGCATCCCGCTGTACTCGGTGTGGAAACCCGCCACCAGTTCCGATTCCGACTCCGGCATGTCGAAGGGAAGGCGATTCCCCTCGGCCACGGCGGTCAGGACGAAGACCCCCATGCCGATGAAGTTGAAGGGGAAGCCCTTGAAGAGGGTCCACTGGAGGACCCCGCCCGCCTGCGACTCGACGATCCCCACCGTGGAGAGGGTGCCGGCGTAGATGAGCGCGGCCAGGGCAGCGATGCTCGCCGGGATCTCGTAGGAGACGATCTGCGCGGCGCCGCGCATGGAGCCGAAGAGGGCCCACTTGTTGCCGCTGGACCATCCCGCCATGAGGATGCCCAGTACCCCCAGGCTGGAGATGGCCAGGAAGTAGAAGATGCCGATGTTCAGGTCCGCGGGGATCAATCCCGCGCTCCAGGGGATCACGACCATGGCCCCGATGGCTCCGCCCACCACCAGCGCCGGGGCGATCAGATGCATGACCGGGTCCGCCCTGGCCGGGACCACATCCTCCTTCTGGAGGAGCTTGAGGGCGTCGGCGATGGGCTGGAGGATGCCGTGGTAGCGGCCCACCTCCATGGGGCCCAGCCGGTCCTGCATGAACCCTGCGGTCTTCCGCTCGGCCAAGGTCAGGATCAGGGCGGCCACCGCGAAGAAGATCAGGATGATGACCGACCAGATCACCATGTCAGCGAAGGGCCAGGGCGTGAAGGTCATCGGTCAACCTCTCCCAGCACGATGTCGATGCTGCCCAGGATGATGATGAGATCGGCGATCATCGACCCCCTTCCGATCTCCCGGATGCAGCTCAGGTTGCAGTAGGATCCGCCCCGGGCCCGCACCCGATAGGGTGTGGGGGAGCCGTCCGATACGATGTAGAAGGCCACCTCGCCCCGGGGCGCCTCGTTGCGCGCGTACACCTCGCCCTTCGGCGGCCGGACCAGTCGGGGTACGTCCTCCCGCACGTCGCTGTCCGGGAGACCGTCGTCCAGGATCTGCCGTATGATCCGTGTCGACTGCTTCATCTCCTCGTAGCGCACCCAGTAACGGTCCCAGGCGTCTCCCCGGGTCCCCATGGCTCCGGTGCCGAGCGGCACGTCGAACTCGAGCTGGTCGTAGATGCCGTACGGTTCGTCACGGCGCAGGTCCCAGTCCACCCCGCTCCCGCGGAGCATGGGGCCGCTGCAGCCGTATTCGAGGGCGATCTTCGGCGGGAGCACACCCACGTCGGCGGTTCGCTCGACGAAGATGTGGTTGTTGGTCATGAGCCGGTCGTACTCGGGCCAGCGTGCCTCCATGTAGCCCAGGAAGTCCAGGACCTTCTGCTCGAAGCCCTCGGGGATGTCGTGACTCAGACCCCCCACCCACATGAAGTTGTAGAGGAGCCGCCCGCCGCAGGTCATCTCGAAGAGGTCCAGGATCATCTCCCGGTCCCGGAAGTACCAGAAGAAGGGGGTCTGGGAGCCGGCGTCGTTGCTGAAGGTCCCCAGAGCCACCATGTGACTGGCGATGCGCTGCAGTTCGGCGAAGATCACCCGCAGCTTCTGGACCCGTTCGTTGACCTCCAGTCCCATGAGCTTCTCCACCGCCACCACCCAGCCGTGCTCCATGTTCATGGCGGCCAGGTAGTCCATCCGGTCGGTGTAGGGGATGATCTGCTGGTAGTTCTCGTTCTCCGCGTGCTTCTCGAAGTTCCGGTGGAGGTAGCCCAAGTGGGGCCGCACCTCATGGACGATCTCGCCGTCGGTGGTCACCTCGAGCCTGAGAACCCCATGGGTGGAGGGGTGCTGCGGACCGAAGTTCACCACGAACTCGTCCGTCCGGTATTCGATCCCGGGGTCCTCGAGGGATCCCAGGTAGAAATCCTTGTGAACGGTCAGCTTCTCAGCCACGGGTCAAGCCTCCCCGCCCTCGGAAGCCGCTTCCCTCGGCCCCTCGTAGAGCATGCTTCCGGGCATCCGGTACACGTCCGGGATGCCGTGGTATTCCAGGGGGAACGTGTAGTCCTTGCGGAGCGGGTGCCCGTCCCAGTCGTCGGGCAGCAGGATGCGTCGGTGGTCGGGATGACCCGTGAAGCGCACGCCCACCAGGTCGTAGGTCTCCCGCTCGTGCCAGTCGGCCGCCTTCCAGACCTCGGCCGCGCTCTCCACTTCCGGGAGCTCACCCTTCTCGGGACGGTCCAGAGGGATCCGGACATGCAGCCACTCGGCACGGTTGCGGCTGTAGAGGGTGTATACCACCTCGATACGGCCCTCGCCCGGCCCCCGGTCGATGCCCGTGACCATGTGACAGGTCTCGAACTTCAGCTCGTCCTTGAGGAAGGGGGCCGCCTCGGCCCAGTGCGCCTTGTCCAGGGTGACGGTGGGATCGACCCTCTCCTCCTCCACCGTGCACTGCTCTCCGTACTTCTCGGCCAGCTTCCGGGCTGCGGTATCGGACTCCGAGACCCAGGGGGCGTGCTGGACCTCCTGCTCGTTCTCGCTCATCCGTCAGTCTTCCTTGTTGGCCAGCATGGCGTATTCGTCCAGGTTGGGACGCTGGGGCTGGTTCTTCTCGGGATCCTCGGCGAAGACCTGCTTCCGGGTCTCCGGACCGAGTTCGCCTTCCGGCACCTCGGGGGTCCAGAGGGATCCGATCTTGTACCCCAGCACCCGCTCCTTCTCGATCTTCTTCTTCAGGAGCAGGAATGCCTCGATGAGGGTCTCGGGACGGGGGGGACAGCCGGGAGCGTAGACATCCACGGGGATGATCTTGTCCACCCCCTTGACCACGTGGTAGCCGTGCTTCCAGTAGGGGCCTCCGCAGTTGGCGCACGAACCCATGCTGATCACGTAGCGGGGCTCGGCCAGCTGCTCGTAGAGACGCTTGATGCGCAGCCCCATCTTGTAGGTCACCGTCCCGGATACGATTATCACGTCGCTCTGCCGCGGCGTGTTCCGCATCACCTCGTATCCGTGCCGGGACATGTCGAAGCGGGTCGCCAGCGTGGCCATCATCTCGATCGCGCAGCAGGCCAGGCCGAAGCCCATGGGCCAGATGGATCGGGCCCTGCCCCAGGAGAGGAGCTTGTCCACGCTGGTCATGAGGACCGACTCGCTCAGGGACCGTACCAGGGAGGGCATCCCGGGCGTGGCTTCCTTCGGAGGGAGATCGTAGGGGTCCCTGTCCACCACCAGCTTCGCGGAATCGGTGGCCGGGTCTTCCCCGATGGCCTTGACGTCTTTGACCTCGATGAAACCGGTCTCGACGTTGCGCGGCTTCTTGCTGTCCGCCATGCGGTTCACTCTCCTGCCGTCGTGGCGCGTGGGGTGGTCGCCGCCCCGTGGTGCTTGAAGATCGCCTCCTCGGGCATCTCGACGTCTTCGCCGGTGAAGGCGGGACGGGGCTTCACCCAGTCCAGGTCCCCCTTGGCCCAGGCGTAGACCAGGCCGAGGGCCAGGATGGAGATGAAGATGACCCCCTTGATGAAGGTGATGAGGCCTCTGCCCGCCGCCACTTCGTCCCCGAAGATGATGGCCCACGGGAACATGAAGAGGATCTCCGCCTCGAAGATGATGAAGGTCAGGGCCACGGTGTAGAACCGGAAGTTGTACCGGATCCGCGCTTCCCCCTTCGGCTCCTCCCCGCACTCGTAGGTGGCCAGCTTCTCCGGATCGGGATTCCGCGGCTGGAGGAGTCTCGAAACGAGTATGCTGATGAAGACGAAGGCGGCCCCTGCGGCGAGGAAGACCAGGATGGTACCGAATTCTCCGCGCATAGAAGAGGACTCCAAGCAGGTCGTTCTGGCAGGCGCTGGAAACCGTGTGTTCGCGGCCTACCGAGAAGGTATCTCGGACAAAGGAGTCGTCAACTCCTTTCCATCCCTAATAGCTCCTGTATACGGATGTATCACGACACTCCGGGGGAGACCATGACCTGCGACCCCTCCAGCAGCCGGGGGCTCGGCCCGTCACCCCATCGAGGAGGGGGACGAGGAGGAGGTCCGTCGGGCTGGAGGGGATGTCGGGACCCGCTCCAGGGGGAGGATGGTGCAGGTGGGCCCTCCACCCCCTTTGCCGTACTCGGAGAGATCCAGCGCGTGTACCCGGATCCCCCGCTCCGTCAGGGCCTCCGCGGTACGCGGCGCCTCGGAGGCATCCACGATCGCCTCCTCCTCCGAGAGACAGATGACGTTCATGCTGTTCGCTCTGGAGTGCTCGAGCGGGACGACGGTGAAGCCCCGGAAGAAGTCGTCGGGGAAGAGCCCGGATGCGCACAGCACCGTCCGGGGACCGATCATGCTCATCATGCCCCCGATGTGCATGTACTGGTAGTTCACGGGAGCGGTACGCACCTCATACCCCTGGTCCTCCAGCAGCCGGCTGACCTGTTCCGCCCCCTCCCGGTTGGTCCGGGCGGATGAACCCACGAAGGCCACCTCCCCGGCCAGGATCACATCCCCGCCCTCCACCGTCCCCGGCTCCTCGATCTCTCCCGTACAGGGCATCCCCAGCGCGCTCAGTGTCTCCGACATCCAGATCGCCTCACCCGCACGGGAGGGGAGCGACATCCGGAGCTGGAGATGACCGAACGGGGTCACCAGGGCCGTGTCCCGCACGAAGACCGAGTTCGGGTGCCCGGGCAGTTCCGGGACCTCCACCACCTCCGCCCCGCCTGAGGCCAGGGCGGTCCGAAGCCCTCGATACTGCTCCCGGACGGTCTCCTCGTCGGCGGGCTCGAGCATCCCGTGTTCGTCGGGCACCTCGACGCCCGTGTAGGCATCACCCGGAGGACAGACGAGTACGCGCGTCAGGCGCTCACCTTCGTTGCGGAGCATGGCTCTCTCCCTTCGCGAGCGGCGGGGGGCCTACGGGGCGGCCCGGTCCATCAAGCCCTCCTCGTCGTCCAGGTAGGCCAGGAAACTGTCCGCCGCGTCCCGGAAGCGACCCGGACGGGTCCACATCACCGGATGGTCTCCCTGGCCGAGCAGGATCAGCTCGCTCCGGGGGATCTGCCCCGCCATCTCCAGCATCTGCGCCGGCGCCTCATGGAGGACGGTGTCCCGGAGCCCACCGGTGAGCAGGACCGGACAGCCTATCTCCGAGAGTTCTGCTTCGAACCACCCTCCACCATGCTCCGCGAGACGCAGAAGGAGGGCGCTGTCCGCTTCCACCACCTCCTCCCAGTCCTGGCCGTGAGCATGCCGCCAGAACGCGGTGGTCTCCGGCGAACGCTCCCGTCTCCTGGCCACCTCCCGCCTCAGCACCTCCGGGGGCTGACGCATCACGCAGCTGTCGGCGATCACACCCCGGACCCGGTCGGGAGACTCCAGAGCCAGGCGCAGGGCAATCACTGCTCCCCCGCTGCTCCCCATGAGCACCGCGCGATCGACCGATAGGTGGTCCATCAATCCTCCAGCTGCCCGCGCACCCTGCATCCACCAGTCGTCCGGCCACTCCTCGAGCCGATCGGAGCGCCCGGTACCCGGGAGATCGAGGGAGACCGCATGGTATCGCTGACCGAAATGCTTCAGCTCCCCCGCGTGGGCCGCCGAGGATGCCGTGTTCCCGGGGAGAATGATGACCAGGGGTCCCTCCCCCTGCTCCCTGTAGAAGAGGCGGTGATCACCGTACGAGAAGTGAGGCATGGCGGCTCCCATCCGTTCCAGGCGGCAGCTGCGGGAGGGTCGGACCGGCTGTGACGGAACAGGGCACCCCGTCCGATCCGGCGGGATGCCCTGTACGTACCTCAGACTCCGTTCAGCGGTTCCTGGCCCCGTACTTCCGCCAGTGCCGGCTGAACTTGTCGTCCCACGGCACCTTCACCCCCCGGATGAACATCATGTGCACCTGGGTGGTGTAGGCGATGGGGTTGCCGGTCGTGACGATCAGGTTGGCCGTCTTCCCCACCTCGATGCTCCCCAATTCCTCCTCCATCCCCAGGATGCGGGCCGGGGCGATGGTGAGCATCTCCAGAGCCTTCTCGGAGGGCAGCCCGAAGGCGGTGGCCATCCCCGCCTCGTAGGTGACGCTGAAGATGTTGGCCGTGCTGCCGCTCATCAGGGCGAAATCGATGCCCGCCTCGTGGAGGATCGCCGGGGCGGCGAAGTGCACGTCGTACGGCTCCTCACGGCCCGGGCTGGCGTGCACGCCTCCGAAGATGAGCTTCACGCCGTGTTCGGAGAGGAAGTCGGTCATCTTCCAGGCGTCCCGGGCTCCCCGGATCACATAGCGCAGTCCCATCTCCTCGGCGAAACCAACCGCTTCGCGGATCTGGTCTTCGCTGCCCGCTTCGATGATGACCAGTTCCTCACCCGAAGCGGCATCCGCGAGCCCGTCCATCCGGAGGTCGTTCCGGAACCCGGGGAGTTCGCCCCGGGAGGCCATCTCCCGGCGGACGGCATAGGCCTTCGCCTCCCGGAACCACCGGCGGAGCTCCTCCGCCCTCTCCCCGGAAGGTCCTCCCCGGCGGCCTCGTCCGCGGCCTCCCCAGTTAATCCGCAGACCCGCCCGGGCCTTCTGTGTCATGCCCGAGGGGGTCCAACCCCAGAGGTCCACCAGGCTGTCGTAGCCGGGGATGACGCCGCTGGTCAGGCCGGTGACCACCGTGGTGATGCCCCCGACCCGCTGGGACTGGAGCATCTCGCTGGCCATGTTCACCGCGATGTATGCCTCCAGATGCGGGTTGTAGTCCCCGATCTCGAAGCGGTCCGCGGCTCCCGCCATGCCCCCCGCCTCCTCCAGGCCCGCTCCGGTCCCGGCGTCGATGAGCCCGGGGTACACGAACCTGCCGCTCACATCGATTCGCTCGACATCGGACGGGACCGTCACGTCACGGCCCACCGCGGCGATCCGCCCGTCCCGGATCAGGACCGTCCCCCCCGGGATGGCCGGTCCGGTGACCGGCACGACCGTGCCGCCCACCAGGGCGTAGTCGTCCACCGAGGTGTCGGTGAGGGCGAAGTCGATGTCGGGACGCCCCGGGTAACGTTCCTCGTCCTCCGGCACCTGTGTCCCGCTGAAACCCTCGACCCAGGAGTCGGCCGTATCGGTGAGGGAGCGGTCGAAGAAGACCTCGCCGTCGATGATGGTCACCTCACAGCGGGCGGGAGCGTGAAGGGGGTAGTGACTGAAGATGGCCAGCGTACCGTCCTTCCCCACCTCGATGCTCCCCAGACGGTCCTGGAGATGCAGGTTCGCGGCCGGGTTCAGGGTGACCATCTTCAGGGCCTCGTTCTCCGGTACCCCGCCGTACCGCACGGCCCGTGCCGCCTCCTGATAGAGACGCCGGACCCGTTCACCGGAATCGGAGTTCATGTCCACCCTCGCGCCGGCCTTGTGCATGATGGCCGCCTTGTACGGGATGGCGTCGTACGCCTCGATCTTGTAGCCCCAGGAATCCGCGAAGATGGAGGAGCCCCACCCCTTCTCGGCCAGTTCGGGGGCGATCATGTACCCTGCCAGGACGTGCTCGAAGGTCCCCGGGGGGATGCCGAACTCCTCGCAGACCTCCATGAACATGATCGTCTCGTCGGCACGGTAGGTGTGACAGCGTGGGACCACCTCTCCCTCCAGCACATCCACCAGGACCTCAAGCTGCAGGTCGCGCTTCGGCGGGATGGGGTCGGCGCCCCGCTGCTTCTTCGCCTCCTCGTACTCCTCCCACGCTCTCCGGTAGTCCTGCGCCTTCGTGAACGCCTCCCGGAGGATCTCGGCCACTCCGGACCGGCTCCGGGGGAAGCGGGTGGGATCGCTGCTCCTGCTCTGCCGCACGTTCTCACCCAGGGCGAACTTCAGCGTGGGCTTGGCCCCCCCGAAGACCAGTTCCCCCCAGGGACGTCCCCACTTCAGCTTGATGACCTCGTTCCGTCCCCCGATGGGGTTGGCGGAGCCGTGCATGGTGTGTATGACCCCCACTCCTCCCGCAAGCGCCGTGAAGAAGGAGGGGTCGTCGTGGGCGATGACGTCGGAGATGTCCGCCTCGGGCACCACCGCCCTCGAACCCTCGTTGATCCCGCGGTCGATCCCCATGTGGGAGTGGTCGTCGATGATGGCGGGCATGACGAACCGTCCCGCGGCATCGATGACGCGTACACCTCGAGGAGCGCTCAGGTCCTTCCCGATCCGTGCGATCTTCCCGTCACGGACGAGAACGTCGGTGCCGGGGAGGTCGCCCCCGGTGATGGTGAGGACGGTACCTCCCTTGATGAGGAGGTCCTGGGCCGATACCTGCCCGGCCCACACGCCGCCCAGAAGGAGGGCCGCGATGAGGGCCGCTGTCAGTTTCCATCGGTTCGGTGCTCTCATCGGGGTCCTCCTTCCCCTGCCCTGCGGACAGAGGGTCTCTTGCGGCCGGTGACCTCCAGGTCCGCCATGGGTCCGAGGGAGAGGGACCCGCTCAGGCGGTCTCCCTCGACCCTGGCGGTCAGGGAGAGGGGCCCCATGTCCGGGACCTGCCCCTCCACACTGAGGAGGCCCTGCGAATACGTTCCGGAGACGGGGATCTCACCCATGGGACTGGTGATCTCGCCCGTGACCCGCTCGCCGTCCCGCCTCAGCTGCATGATCACCTGTTCGGACTGGCCCTCCATGGTGATGGAGAGTTCCCACACGCCGGCGATGGGCGTCGGAATCCCCGCGGAAGGGGGTGCGGGTTCCTGGAAGCGCTCCAGGCGGCCGTCCACGAAGATGTGACTCACGTAGGCGTCCGGGGAGGTGAAGAGGTCCCCGCAGGCCACGGTGAGGTTGGCGACCTTCCCCTCTTCGAGGGTGCCCAGTACCTCCTCCACCCCGAAGAGCCGCGCCGGTGTGACGGTCAGGGCCCGGAGGGCCTCGTCGGCGGGGAGTCCCGCCTCCACGGCCATCCGAAGGTGGTCCAGGAACTGCCCGATGTCCCGCATACCGCTTGTGCAGAGGGCCAGTGTGATACCCTGTCCGAGGAGGGTGCCGGCGTTGCCCCGCACCGCGGCGGTATCCCGATCGTCCAGCGCCTCCCGCTCCTCGTCGGAGAGGTCCTTGAAGGCCCGGTCGAACCAGTAGCCCGTGACCCGTTCGATGGACGGATAATCCAGCGATACGATGACCGGAACGTCCATCTCATCGAGGAGGTCGGTCACCCGGTAGCCCTCCTGGGCACCGGCGACCCAGCAGCGGATCCCGAACTCCTCACACAGGGACCGCAGGCGCTTGAAGTCGTTCTCGGCATGGACCTGCACCAGGAAGGGCGCCCTCCCGGCGGCCTCCGCCGCCATGGCTTCCAGTGCGGGCTCGTGGTCCGGACGCTCCATGCCGCGGGGGGCGCTCGCATAGCGCTCGTTGAGCATGGTGTGGTACTGCGCGTCGATGAGCGTCTGCCGCTGGAAGGCGACCACCGCCATGAGGGTGCCGGGGTAACCGCGCTGTCCCGAGTAGGTCAGGACCTGGATCACCGGGTCCTCCACGGTCATCGACCCCACGTCCTCACCCAGCAGGTTCATCAGGGCCGCCCTGCCCGAGAACACACCGTCGTCCCGGGCCACCAGCGCGGTGGTGAACCCCTGCTCCCTCCATTCCTCGAGGCCCTGATGACCGGGGTCGAACCAGTCGAGGGCGGAGCGGTGGGCGATGTTGGCTGCCGGCTCCCGCTCCTGCCGGGAGGGCAGTTCCAGCCCGGCCTGGGAGAAGGCGTCGATGAATCCCGGGTAGACGATGAGATCCGTGCCGTCCACGACCACCGCGTCGGGGGGCACCTCGACTCCGCTTCCCACCGCCTCGATGAGCCCGTCGCGCACCACGATGGTACCCTGCTCGATCACGCGCTCCGGCGCCGTGACCAGCCGGGCGCCCTGGACGGCATACACGCCGCCCGGGACGAGCTGGGCATTGGCAGCAGGGGCTGCGGTGAACAGGAAGACGACGGCGAGGAGCAGCGTGAACCCGGGGATGCCCCTCCGGGGGACCGGTCGGGGCCGGGGTGCAGGTCTGATCATGTCCGAAGACTCCTCAGGACGACGGGATCCCGATCGGGGAGGGCCGTCCCCTGGTGTGAGGGGGTGGGGTCTCGAAGGCAGTCAGGTCCGAAGGTAGTCCGACATGCGGAGGGATGTCAACGGCGGGCCCGTCCCCCCTCGCCATGACCCGCGCGGTACCGGCAATCTTAGTCGAATCCGGCCTCCGCGTCCCCTCCCGGTTGAACCCCCTCACCTTCTCGCTGAAGGCCCGGGCCATCAACGGGGCTGTTTGTCCGTTCCGGCCCGGACGCGGCTCCCCCGGACGAGGTCGAAGCGGGCCGCTGCATCCCCGCCGTTCACCGCAATCTCCACCAGTCCCGTACTCCCCGCCAGGGCCAGTGGGTCCTCCCGGTCCACGGCGGTGTAGGAGGGGAGCAGGCCGGGCACCTCGGCCGTAGTACCCTCCCTGCCCTCGACCAGGAAGGTCCCCTCCCCCGCTCGGACCGATGCCGGCAGGTCCCCGGCCGGCAGCGTGGTGATACAGTTACCGAAACGGTCGATATGGATGACCCTGCCCTCTCGGGGGGATGCTCCCGGCCGGGGCAGCATCTCCACGACAGGTCCCCCCGAAAGGTCCCCTTCGGGCGCCAGGCGGGCATCCAGCGGCGGCCCCAGTTCGGAGGGATCCACACCGCGGGCGAGGAAGGCGCCGGCGGGAGCGAAGACATCCCGGCCGTGGAAGGTCGCGCTGGGGGGCGAGAGGAGGAAGCGGCCGTCCTCGACACTCCACGCCTCCATCGATGCGCCTGCCCCGGCCGCCTCCCGGACCACCCAGGCGAGTACCCCGTTGTCCGGTGCCACGAAGAACTGCTCCGAGGTCCTCACCGCCAGGGCCTTCCGACCGCTCCCCACGCCCGGGTCCACGACCACCACGTGCACCGTACCCGACGGATAGTAGCGGCAGACCGACCGCAGCACCCAGGCTGCGTGGAGCACGTCACCCCGGGGTACCCCGTGGGCGATATCGACCACACGGACCGCCGGGGCGATCCCTGCGATCACCCCCTTAACGGCGCCGGTGAAGCCGTCCCGGTCGCCGAAGTCGGTGAGGAGTGTGAGCAGGCGCATGGGTGCCCTCCATCCTCGCTGGCAGCGTGCGGTTCGATCGGGAAGCGTCCGAAAGTCAGAGGGCCGGACACCGCCAGTCTATCGGCGGCGCCCGGCCGTGACAACCCGGCCCCGCTGTGGGGGTGACGGGACCGGGGCTCCTTCGCCTGCCGCCATCATCTGCGGCGGCGGGTCGGATACGAGTGCGTCGCGAGGCCCTCCCGCACAGGGGGGACCGCGGCGGTCCTGCTCTGCCGCCTGAGAGAAGCAGGGATCGTGCCAGCAGGGGAACGGACAGGCGTCCCACCGGGGGACGGCAAGGGGGGGAACGGCAGCAGGATCCCGGTAACCCGCCACCGCACAGCACGTTGCGATGACCGATGTACCTCCCGGCCCTCCCCGGACCCGGCCTCGGGAGTCCCGCGGCCCCTACCGCGGGCAGGGGACCCATCGGACAGCCGACCGTGTCGGCTCGCTACAGTCCCGGATGCACCGTGTGGTCACTCCGAAACAGGTTGTCCGGACCGGGCGCATCTTGGTGGACACCGTCGGGAGGGGACTGCAATCTGTTGGGAAGCCGACCACAGGGATCGAGGGGACGCATGGAACAGACTGCTGTGAGAGGGGGGGACAGGGGCCGGGAAGACCGCACGCCGGCGGCGGACGGCAGCACACGGATCCGCTGGGAGTTCCAGGACATCGCCATGCTGAGCTATCTGGGGGTCGTGGTCGTGCTCCTGCTGGTCCTGGGCGCGGGACTGGGGCGGCACACCCATCCCTGGCGCCTGATCATCTATCACCTCGCCCTGGCCGCGGCGGGGCTGGGCGCCCGGAGTCTCCCCCGCTGGTGGGACCATCCGGCGGCCCGTTTCCTGCGCTGGTGGTATCCCGTCATCCTGATGTTCTTCTGCTTCACGGCGGTGGGCTGGATGATCCATATCATCCGGCCGGCTTTCGTCGACCCCTTCCTCCTCGACCTGGAGCGGGCCCTCTTCGGCGTGTTGTGGACCCCCCTCCTCCAGCAGTTCGCCCACCCGGTGCTCACCGAGGTGATGTACTTCTTCTACACCGCCTATTATTTCCTGATCCCCGGCCTGGGGCTGCCCCTCTACCTGGAGTGGAGAGAGGAGGGGGCGGCCGAACAGGGCCCTCGCTTCCGGGAGTACATGCTGGCCGTGACCCTCACCTTCTGGGTGTGCTACCTGCACTTCCTGGTGACCCCGGGGGCCGGGCCGGTCTTCTGGTCGGGCTACCCCGGGCCGGTACTCACCCTGGATGGGGGCCCCATCACCGCCTTCGAGCAGTGGCTCTTCGCCCGCGGGGCGATCGTAGGGGGGGCCTTCCCCTCCAGCCACGTGGCCGTCGCCTTCGTCATCGCCATCTATTCGGTCCGGTTCCGAGTCGCCTCGTGGTTCTTCGCACCGGTGGCCGTAGGACTCGCTATCAGCACCATGTACAACGGCTACCACTACGGTGTGGACGTGGTATGGGGGATCGCCGTGGCGGTGGTGATGGCGGCTCTGGCGCCCCCCCTCTTCACCTGGTGGGAGCACCGCCTGGATGAGGGGGGGCGGGGGACCCCGGAAGGAACTTAGCCTCAGCCGGACCCGATACCCAGCGAGCGGGCGAAGGTCCGGCGATAGACCTCGGCCACCGCGCCCAGGCTGGAGAGGTCCACGTACTCATCCGGCGCGTGGGCCCCCGCGCCGGTGGGCCCGAAGATGACCATGGGGATCCCCAGTTTGCGGAAGTAGCGGGCGTCGGTGGCGCCGCCCCAGTCGGTGAAGGCGTCGGGACGGGACCCGAGTACACCCTCCGCCTGGTCCCAGAGGGTCCTCACGAAGGCCTCGTCCGGATCGGTCATGTTCGGTTCCGTGACGCGGGCGATCCCCTCCCCCGAGGTGATGATGTCGTATTCGACGGGGATCCGCCGTCCGTCCTCGATCTCCTCCGGGATGGCGTCCAGTACCTCCCGGACCTCCGCTTCCACCTCTTCGGGTGTCTCACCGGGGACCAGCCGCCGATCCACCAGGACGGTGGCGGTGGGGGGCACCTGGTTCGGAGCGCTCCCTCCCTCCACCCGGTTCACGCTCAGCACAGGATAGCCCACGGCCGGATGGAACCGATCGATGTGGTGTTCCAGGGCCAGGATGCCCCGGCTGGCGGCGGCGATGGCGTTGATGCCGTCCACCCGGCTCCGTGCGGTGTGGGCCGCCCTGCCCCGGAAACGGATCTTGAACTGGAAGATCCCGCGCTCCGCGGTGCGGACATGGAGGTAAGAGAGCTCTCCCGAGAAGATCCCGTCCGGACGGTCCAGCCGCCCCGACTCCATGGCGGACGCCACCACCCGGGAACCCGTCTCACCCCCCTTCTCCTCGTCCACCACCAGCAGGACCTGTACCCGGCCGGGAAGATCCTCCCTGCCGGCGAACTGGGCCGCGGCCCACATCCCCGCCGCGCAGGAGGCCTTCATGTCGATGGCACCCCTGCCGTAGAGCCTGCCCTCCTCGATCTCTCCTCCGAAGGGCGGATGGCTCCAGGCATCCTCGTCCGGTACGGGAACGGTATCGATATGCCCGTTGAAGGCGAAGAGCGGCCCCTTCGGATCACCCGTCGTGGCGATGATGTTGGGCCTGCCCCTCTCCTCCTCGATGATCTCCACATCCAGACCGGCGGCCCGGAGCCATCCCTCGGCGAACGCCGCCACCTCTCCCTCGTTCCCCGTCACGCTGGGGATCCGCACCAGGTCCTGGGCCAGGCGGGTGAGGTCCTCCGGCACCGGGTGATCGACGGGGGCGGTGGAAGCGGCATCGATTCGGGGATCGGGCGTGAACGGCATGGGTGCGTCCCGGATGGGGTGAAGACAGAGACGGCCCCGCGGGCTTGGACCCGGGGGCCGCGGGATGGTGGGCGGCGAGGGACTTGAACCCCCGACTTCGGCGATGTGAACGCCGCGCTCTGACCAACTGAGCTAGCCGCCCGGCGGATCGTCGATACAGGGCCGAATAGTAGACACTGGGGGACCGCTGTCAACGGCATTCGCCGCCTTCGGAAACTCGAACGCCGGTATCACGACGGGATGGGGTATCAGGGCACGCTGCAGACCCAGCGAGCCCCGGCCACGGGAGAGGAGTGCAGCAGGCTGAGCGTCCCGGCGCCGGTCGTCCTGACGGATGATGACCACCCCCAGACCGATGCCGAGAGCGTCCCAGACCAGGTCCTTCCCCGAGAAGGTCCCCTCGCTGCTCAGTGCGTCATGCACCTCCTTGGCGATACCCAGGCCCGCGGTGACACCCACCGCCGTCTGGATGGCATGTTCCTTCTCCATGCGGTCCCGGGCCAGCGTGTAGACCGCGGTGGTCAGGAAGAAGCTCGTGACGAAATGGGCCGCCTTGTCAGGAGCGAACCATCGGTCCTGGGCCCGTGCCGAGGGAGGGAGTGTCCCGAGGAGGACACCAGCGAGGACCCCGGTCAGCACGAACCTGCGCATCGGATCAGATCTGCTCGCCGGGGATGTAGAGTTTCTCGTACTCCTCGAAAGCGAACTTGTCGGTCATGCCGGCGATGAAATCGCACACCGTCCGGTAGAAGGCCGGGTTCACAGCATAGCGGGAGGCCTCCTCCTCCATCCGGCTCAGGGGGAGGTCCCGCATGAAGCGGATCTTCTCCCGCCGGGCGAAGCCGATCAGGACGTAGTCGGGGAGCTGGAGGGGACGGTTCAGGTAGGCCTTGAAGAGCTTGCGGAGCAGGAAGACCGCCTTCCCGTCCATACGGCTCACGTTGTAGCAGTTGATGATGTTGTCGTAGACGAAACGCCGGAGCTGCCGGTACTCCCCCTTCAGCCCCTCATCCAGGCCTATGAGGCCGTGGGGCATCTCCTCGTACGCCCCCCGGAAGTCCTCCGGCTCTTCGATCCCGGCGGCTTCCGCCCAACCCCCGATCCGTCTCAGCCCGCTCACGATGGTGCCGGTCACCAGGAGGTGAATCAGCCCCCGGATGAGCTTGTTCTGACGGAGCAGGCGGGACTGGTTCCTGTAATCGGGGATGTTGTGTATCACGGACTGACTGATGGCCAGTTCCTCCACCCGCTCCAGGTCCACCTGCCGCTCACGGAGACCGTCCTCCAGGTCGTGGGTCTGCTGGGCGATCTCATCCGCCGCCGCGACCGCCTGTCCTTCCAGGTGGGGCCCCCGCTCCAGGGGGATCCCCTCGGTACGTACGTCACAGAGGACGCGGTCCCGGTGATAGCCGGTGTGTTTGAGGACCCCCTCCCGGACCTGGTCGGTGAGGTTGAGACCGGGGCGGTCGTAACGGGCCTCGAGCTGGTCGATCACCCGGAGACTCTGGTAGTTGTGCTTGAACCCCCCGAGCTTGAAGCGGACCTCCGAACGTACCATACCGTCCAGGTGGTCCTCTCCGCTCATGATGCGGCGCAGGACCTTCTCGCCGGAGTGCCCGAAAGGGGTGTGGCCCATGTCGTGGGCCAGCGCGACCGCCTCCACCAGGTCCTCGTTGAGACCGAGGGCCCGCCCGATGGTCCGGGCCAGCTGGCTCACCTCGAGGGTGTGGGTCAGACGGGTCCGGTAGTGGTCTCCGCCGGTCGAGACGTAGACCTGCGTCTTGTGCTTGAGCCTGCGGAAGGCCCGGCTGTGAACGATGCGGTCACGGTCCCGCTGGAAGGGGAGACGGTAGTTCTCCCGTCTCCCCTCCGGTTCGAGCTCCCTCCGCCGCGTGGCCCAGGCGTTCTTGAAGGCGTAGAGCGCGGTCAGCCCGTCATAGCGCGCCTGGAGCTCGGAGAAGTCCCGGTAGCTCCACTCCCCCGAGGGTTCGGGGGACTCGTCCGGTTCCTCCGCCTCCTCCATGTGCTCCGCACCCGCGTCCTCCACCGCCGGTGGGAGTTCGTCCGGGACCTCCTCCCCGGGGACCTCCACCTGACCGGGTTCCTCGTCCCGGGGGGAGGGGGTGTCCCGGCTCACTCTTCGTCGGCCTTCTTACCGGCCCCGCTCTTCTTCGAGCCGCCCTTCTTCTTCTCCTCCTCGGCCTCCTTCTCCGCCTTCTCGAGTGCCTCGTCGATCCGCTGCTGCAGCTCTTCCTCGCGGGACCTGAGGGTCTCCTGGAAGCTCTCCTTCACCTCGGCCAGGCGCTCCTTGATGCCTGAGAGGGCCTTCGTGGCCCGGGTGCGGGCCTCCCCGGTGCCCTCCATGGTCACCTCCTCCAGGTCGTCCTGGATGCTCTGGAGCCGGGAGCGGAGGTCACCGAAACGTTTCTGGACCTCTTCGGTGACGTCGGAGACCTGGTCGGCGGCCTTCCTGCCTGCGTCCTGAGCCCGGCCTTTCAGTTCCCGGGCCTTCTCCGTCGCCTCGGCCCTCCATTCCTCGGTGTCCTCCCAGGCCTCTTCGACCCGTTCCAGCAGTTCGTCCAGTCTCTCCCGGAGCTCGTCCATCTTCTCCTTGGCGTCGTCGCCCTGTTCCCTCAGACGCTCGCGGGTCTCCTTGCCGGAGCGGGGTGCGAAGAGCAGCCCCGCCGCCAACCCCACCAGTGACCCGAAGAAAAAGGCACCGAACCGACCGCTGCTTTCTTCACTCATCTCTCAATCCCTCCTGTACCGGATACCCATCGGGTCCGGCCGTCTTCACGCGTGGGCCGTCAGTCGGCCCTCTTCTTACGATCTCTTCGCCTCTTCACACTGCCTGCCAGGCCCGCCACGGCCCCCACCAGGGAGACCATCTTCACCGTGGCCTTCTCAAGGTCCTCCTCCAGCACCTCGACCAGGGCGCCCAGGCGTTCGGTCCTCCTGCGCACGCCCGAGACCGTCTCGGTGAACCCCTCGACCTCCTCGGCCGCACGACCCGCCACCTCGTTGGCGTGGCCGAGGGTGATGCGCATCTCCTCGGCCAGGGGACCGAACTCCTCTCTGAACTCCTGCAGCAGGCGTACTCCCTGGCGCACCCCCTGGAGCAGGCCGAGAAGGAGTGCCAGGATGAAGCCCGCCAGCACCAGCGTGCTGAGGGCGATGACGACGAGACTGATCTGGATCGTCAGCACCTGTGTCCTCCTATCTTCCTTCGGCCGTCTCGATGAGTTCCCTCACCGCCGGCTCCAGGTCCTCTCCCCGCAGGTCGATCCCCCGGATGATACCGCGGGAATCCAGCAGAAAGGTAGCCGGGATGGCGTTCACCCGGTAGAGCTGGGCCACCGCGTTCTCCCATCCCCTGCCGTCATACGTGGTGCTCCAGGGCACGTCGTGCTCCTCCATGAAGACCGCGACATCCCGCCGCACCTCCGCCATCTCCCGTGCCGTGTGCCCGGGGTCGCCGTCCAGGCTGATCCCCAGTACGCCGAAGCCCCTGTCCGCGAACTCGCGGTACACCGCCTTCACATTGGGCAGTTCCTCGATGCACGGCCCGCACCAGGTGGCCCAGAAATCCAGCAGGGTCACCTTATGACGGGCTACGAAGTCCTCGAGCCTCACCATCTCCCCGTCGAGGTCCTCCTGGCTGAACCCGGGGGCCCTGTATCCCGCTGCGAGGTAGATCTTGGGCTCCACCTCGACGGCGGAGCGTACGAAGGATACACGGTCCCCCATGGGGCTCACCTCTCCCAGCACGTACGAGGTGCCCCCCAGGCTGAACGGTTCGCCGGCACGGTAGTGTTCCGCGGAACCCATGTCCGTCTCCAGTACACCGTCCCCGTTCAGGTCCACGGTGAGGCTCACCGCCTGCGGGTCCGGGACCCCGCTCTCAGACAGGCGGAAGCGGAAGACCCCGTCGTTGTCGTTCTCGGTGATCCCCACCTTCACCCGTCGACCCCCGATCTGCGCGTGACCCACCCGGGCGAAGTCCCGGGCATAGAGGACACCCCGGACCGTGGGGTCCTCCTCGGCGAATCGATAGAAGAAGAACCGCAGCGGGACCGTCGTGCTCCGGCCGTCTTCCCGGTAGGTGACCTCCACCACCCGGTCGGTACGCAGGACCTGCCCGCCGTACGTGTCCCAGAGCCCCGGACCGTCGTCGGTCAGGTCCTCGTTGTTGTTCCGATCCAGGTAGAAGCGGGGGACCTCCGCTTCCGGCTCGTCCAGCACCCAGCTCACCAGCGGGTCCTCTCCCGTGCCCACCCGGATCGCACCGTACCACGGTTCGCCCCGGTAATCCGGCTCTGCCCTCAGCTCTTCCTGGGCCTGCCGGGACGCCGGACTCCGGGAGGGCATGTAGTAGGATGCGCCGCTGCTCATCCCCGGGACCACGTCCAGGGTGCCCGCCTCGGGACGGGCCATCCCCGTCATCGAACCGACGAGGAACGCCCCCGCGATCCACACCGAAGCAGCCGGGATGAGGCGGGAAGGCTGACGATGGAAAGTCTCGGGCATAATCGACTCCTGGGCGAGACACGTACTTATAGATTACGCATCAGAACGGGGCCCGGAAAGACAGAACGGGGGGATAGAAGGCCCGTGAGCCCATCCGGACCCCGTAGCCGGATGCACGCGGAGCGGCGGCGGTGTATGATGCCAGCATGCTGCCGATCTACTTCGCCCGGCTGGAATCCTCCATCGGCCCCCACTGGGTGCTGCGCTCCCCCCGGGGGCTGGTCCGGCTGACCCTGCCCGACCCGGAAGAGGACGACCTGGAGCGTATCATCCGCTTCTTCCGGTGGCGTGACGAGAACGAACCGGACCACCGGATGGTGGAGGGCCCTTCCGCCTTCGACGACCTCCGGGAATGGATGGAAGTATACCTCTCGGGCGGGATCCCGGAGGAGGATCCTCCTCTCGACCTCCGGGGGACCCCTTTCCAGGAGGCCGTCTGGGAGGAACTGACCCGCATACCCTACGGCACCACACGCACCTACGGGGAGATCGCCCGTCGCCTGGACCGGAGCCCGGGATCCGCACGGGCCGTGGGCGGGGCGGTGGGAGCCAACCCCGTACCCCTGGTGGTCCCCTGCCACCGCGTGGTGGGAGAGCACGGCGGTCTCGTGGGCTTCGGAGGCGGGCTGGGACTCAAAGAACGCCTGCTCAAGCTGGAGGGTGTTTTGCTCCTCTGAAGGCTGCGCTCCCCCCCTGCTACATGCGCCGCTCCTCACCCCGGATGAAGGTGTTGAGCAGCCAGGAGAAGATGGTGATGAGCAGGGCGGCCAGGATGTAGGAGGTCCCCACGATCTCGAACCCCGGGACGATGGCGGCGGCCAGCCAGAGGCTGATGCCGTTCACCACCAGCAGGAAGAGCCCCAGGGTCACGATGGTGATGGGGAGGGTCAGGACGATGAGGATGGGACGGACCACCGCGTTCACCAGACCCAGCACGAGGGCCCCCATGATGAGGGCGGTGGTGCTCGTGACCACCACACCGGGCAGGATGTAGCTCGTGAGCACGATGGCGAGCCCTGTGATGAACCAGCGCATCAGGAATCTGGGCATGTCGTTCCTCGCTCCTTCCCGGGAGACCTCGGTCAGTGCATGGTGAACGCGGTGCGTGCCGCGCGAAGGAAATTCAGGGGCGGCATCGGGCGTCCCCGCAGGCGCTGGATACGCCGGGGGGCCGCCGCGGCCGGTTCGAACCGGTACAATCCCTCCAGGGCCAGGGGGACCACCCCCCGCCCGGTGCCCGGGTGCAGGCTGAAGGGTACACGCAGATGGTCCCCCGGACCCAGCGCCTCGAAGAGGACCCCCGCACCCTGCGGCGACCGGAGGGTCACCGGAGCTTCGAACCCCAGCCACCGCCCGATCCGTTCCCGCTCGGGGGTCCCGGTCAGCCGCTCCTCCGCGGCACTCCGCAGGGCCCCTGCCACCGTCTCGTGCCAGGCGGTGAGGGTCCCGGGCACCTCGTCCGGGTCGGGGACCCCCCACGACCATCCGATGAGGAGCCCGGCGTCCCCGTCATAGATCGCCATGGCGTCCAGGCCACTGTCCCGCAGTGCCAATCGGAGCTTCAGCGCGGTGAGGCGCACCGCCTCGAAAGGCACACCCACCCCCCTGAGACGGGTGAAGCACCAGACTTCTCCCTCGTCCGACAGGGGTGAGACCATCAGGCCCGCGGTCCCTTCGGCCACCAATCGCAGCAATCCCTCCCCGTCTTCTATCCTCATCCCCCCCCGGTCTTCCATCACCCCGCCCCGTGAGACGGTCCGGATCCCCCGACCCCTCACCCACGGCAGCAGGTCCTCCCGCACCTTCTCATAGTGGATGAACACCGGGTCCCGGCGGTCGGAGGACACGCGCGGTCCCCCTCAGCTCAGCAGGAAGAAGGTCATGGCCAGGACCGCCTGGACCGCGAAGAAGGGGAGCAGCCTCCGGATCATCTCGGGGGTCCTCCCGTAACCGATGATCCCCGCCTTCACCAGCGTGTTGGCCACCACCGCCAGCAGCAGCCCCCTCGCCGCCGCCTCGAGTGCCAGCTCCCCCGTCAGCATGCGTCCCAGGCTCAGGGTGATCGCGTCCAGTCCCTCCAACCCCGCCAGGAACGAGGTGACGTAGACTCCTCCGGTCCCCATCACCTCGTAGGACCCCCTCGAGAGGACCAGGATGAGGGCGAATACGGCCCCGAACTTGAACGCCGGACCCAGCTCGAAGGGGTTGGAGAGATCCACCCCGGGGTGCCCCCCCTCCAGCGGGGACCTCCAGAGCCAGACCGAACCCGCGAGACCCGCCAGGAAGAGGATCAGGAAGGGGATGGTCACCATGGGCAGCAGGGAGGGCGACCATACCAGCAGGATGAGCAGGATCCGCGGATAGAGGGTCGAGGTGGCAAGAGCGACCGCGGTTGCATAGCCCGGGGCCCTCTCCGGTACGTCCCGGGCCTGGTGGGTGAAGGAGAATGTCACCGCCGTACTCGAGGCGAACCCACCCAGCACGCCTGTGGTCAGCAGGCCCAGGCGGTCACCGAGCACCTTGGTGAGACCGTACCCCGCGAATGAGACACCGGAGATGAACACCACCATGAGCCAGACCAGCCTCGGGTTGAAGATGCCCCCGGGACCCATGTCCTGGTTGGGGAGGATCGGCAGGATCACGATCGTGATGAGGGCGAACTTCAGGACCGCCTGGACGTCCTCCTCTTCGATGACCGCCACGAACCGGTGGAGGGCCGGCTTGTAGGAGAGGAGCAGGGTGACGATCACCGCGGCCGCCGCCGCGATGCTCAGTTCGTTCCAGAAACAGAGGGCGCCCAGGAGGAAGACCAGGAGGGCGCTGACCTCGGTGGTCATGCCGCCCCCCGCACCCCGCTTCATGAGCTGTATGTAGGCGGCGGCAGAGAGGCCGCCCATGGAGAGGAGGGCGGCGGGGAAGATCCAGGGGACGTGCTCGGCCGTCAAGGCGGAGGCGAACCCCAGCAAGCTGATCATGGGGAAGGTCCGGATCCCCGCGAAGAGGTGCTTCTCCCGATCCTCGGAGCCGGCGAACTCCCGTTCCAGGCCCACGAGGGCCCCGATGAGCAGGGCGGCGATGAACCGCTCCAGCAGTGTCCCGGTGAGCGCGAAGTCCATGATGAGGGCAGTGTACGGCCGCGGGAGGGTCCAGATGAACCGAAATCCCCATACCGGAACGTTGACACGTCACGGCTCCTCCCTATCCTGGGTCCCATGACCATAGCCATCGCGGGTGCCACGGGAGCCGTCGGAGAGGTCCTCCTCGCCGAACTGGGACGGGCGGGGGTCGAGGCCGGTGCGATCCTCCCCTTCGCCACCTCCCGGAGTGCCGGGACCACCATCCCCTACGG
>JAWOFN010000122.1:0-57526 GCA_046497505.1 bacterium
CGACCGAGGCCTCGGTGGGGGCGATCCGGTCCCGGACCCCATCGGGGGGGAAGAACGCGGTGTCGGTCATCCCGAGGGGGACGTACAGCTCCTCGGCGGCGAAGACCTCCAGGCCTCGGCCGTCCACCCGCTCCACCAGGCGGGCCAGGGTGGCGTAGTTCAGGTCGCTGTAGCGGAAGCGGCTCCCCGGCTCGTCCAGCGGCTCGTTCTCGACGATCCAGGTCCACACTCCCTCGCGGGAGGGGGCTCCGAAGCGTCTCGCCAGGGAATCCACCGGGGCGTAGGGAGCGAGTCCGGAGGTGTGGGTGAGGAGCTGGTCCACACGGATCCCCTCTTTCTCCTCGGCGGCGAACTCCGGCAGGTAGACCCCCACCCGGTCCTGGAGACGGACCCTGCCCCGCTCCACCAGCTTCATCACGCTGGCGGCGGTGGCCATCGGCTTGGTGAGCGAGGCCAGGTCGAAGATGGTGTCGAGGGTCATCGTCTCCGATGCGGGCACCACCGCCCTCCGGCCGTAGGCCCGATGGCGGACGATCCGCCCCCCCCGGGCCACCAGCAGCACCGCTCCGGGGGTGATCCCCTCCTCGATGGCCTCACCGATCACATCGTCCACCCGGGCGAGACGGTCGGCGTCCATACCGACCTCGGCGGGGTCGGCAGGGGCGAGCGCCTCGTCCTGGGCCGAGGCGGTCCCCCCGGGCAGGCAGGGGAGGAGCAGCAGGACGGTGAGGACGTTCAGGACACGACGCATGGGCGACTCCTTCTCAGGCGGTCGGTGCCCCGGCTTGCGGTAGGGGCACCCTCCAGAGTATAAACGGGATGCGACGGCAGCAAAGGGGACCGAGGTGGACCGATATGCGCACATCATCCGTTTTCCGACCCTCCTGCTCCTCACGCTCCTGCTCTCCGGGTGCGGCGAGGCGGTGGTCATGACCGGCGCCGACCGTCTCGCCCGGGTGGGGTGGGAGGGGGCCACGGGCCTCCCCGCGGAGGGGGTGGGTGTGATCACCAACCACACCGGGCGCCTCTCCGACGGCACCCACCTGGTCGACGCCCTGCTCGACGAGGGCGTGGGGGTGGCGGCGGTCTTCAGCCCCGAACACGGGTTCACCGGGGATGTCCCGGAAGGAGCACGGGTGTACGCGGAGGGGGAGCGCTACAGGGGCGTGCCGATCCACAGCCTCTACGGGGTGGGACTGAGCCCCACCGAGGAGATGCTCGAGGGCATCCGTGTCCTGGTCTACGACATCCAGGACGTGGGCGCCCGCTTCTACACCTACACCTCCACCCTCACCCTCACCCTGGAGACCGCCGCCGCCCGGGGGATCCCCTACGTGATCCTGGACCGCCCCGACCCCATCGGAGGACTCCGGGTGGAGGGACCGGTACTGGAGGAGGGGCTGGCCTCTTTCGTGGGACGCCATCCCATCCCGGTCCGCTATGCCCTGACCCCGGCGGAGTACGTCCGCTACCTGGGGGGTGAGGGGCTGCTGGAGGGCTTCGAGGCCCTCGACCTGCGTATCGTGCCCCTCCAGGGTTGGCGCCGCCGCATGCTCTATCCCGAGACCGGGGTGCCCTGGGTCCCTCCCTCCCCGAACATGCCCACCCCCGCCACGGCCCTCGTCTACCCGGGCACCTGCCTGGTGGAGGGGACCACCCTGAGCGAGGGCAGGGGGACCGAGCGGCCCTTCGAGCTCATAGGGGCCCCCTGGGCGGACGGGGAAGCCGTGGCGGCCCGGCTCGCGGGTCTGGGACTCCCCGGCGTGGTCTTCCGTCCGGCCGCCTTCACCCCCGGCGACCCCTCCTCCAGCGTGGAGGTGAAGTGGAAGGGACGGGTATGTTCGGGCGTCGAGGTGGTGGTGACCGACCCGGACGTATTCCCCTCCTTCCTCACCGGTGTGGCCGTGGTGAGTGCCT
The DNA here is from genome assembly GCA_046497505.1 of bacterium. Lineage (GTDB taxonomy): Bacteria > Blakebacterota > Blakebacteria > Blakebacterales > JAWOFN01 > JAWOFN01. The sequence continues at coordinate 1,918 of JAWOFN010000122.1, forward strand.
TCCGGCGACTGCACCCCGAGGACTTCTACTGGCGGGAGGCGCATTTCGACCGCCTGGCCGGCGTGCGCTGGCTGCGGGAGGGGATCGAGGCGGGCCTGGAGCCCCGGGAACTGGCCGCCCGCTGGGAAGAGGAGACCGCCGCCTGGGCGGCCCGCTCCGAAGGATACCGCATCTACCCCTGAACACATCGGAGCCCCGGCCCCCGGTTCGATCCCCCCGAGGGCGACTAAACGGGCGGGGGGCTCCGGCGTCTCTTCCCGTGGAATCCCCGCGGCCCGGCGCGGCCCTTCACACCCGCCGTACCTCCACGGAGGTGGACCTCATGACGCGTCGGGGCCCCCTCCTCCGCCCGGGACCTAGCAAGGGGCTGCGGGCCTCACGCCGTCTCGGAGGGCATCTCCTCCAGGCGCTCCAGGGTACGGTCGATGAAGCCGGGGGGGAAGATCCCGTCCTCCTCCAGGAAGCTCTGCACCTTCTTCATGGCCTCGGCCGCCTGGTGGAAGTCGTGGGGGACGGGCACCGCCTCGGTGCCGTCCCCCTTCCCCACCTCGGTGGAGGCCAGGAGCCCCTCCAGGTCCTCGGTCTCCCGGCCCAGCATCATGGCCTGCGCCACGCCCGCCAGCAGCAGGTGGGGATGGCAGGAGCCGTCGGGAAGACGGAACTCGATGGTCGGCGGTGTGACGGTCCGCCCGTCCTCGGTCCGGGCCTGGATGGGGAGCCGTATGAGCGCGTGGCGGTTGTACTTACCCCATGTGACCGTGTTGGGGGCCTCCTTGCCCTGCAGCAGCCGCACGAAGGAACCCGCCTCCCGGTTGCCGAAGGCCATCAAGGCCCCTCCGGTGCGCACGAGCCCCCCGATGAGCCAGCGGGCCTCGGGGCCGAGGGTCCCCTCCTCGTCCTCCCCGCCCAGGTGACGTCCATCCCGCAGGGGGCTGAGATGGAAGTGCAGGCCGCTCCCGGCGTGTCCCCTGCGCACGATGGGGGCCAGGCTGAGGCGCATCCCCCGCTGGTGGGCCAGGTTGCGCAGGACCCACTGGGTGAGCACCACGCCCTCGGCCGCGTCGGGGAGGGGGGCCAGGTCGAGTTCGATCTCGTGCTGCTCCCAGATGATCCCCTCGGTCTCCTCCGCTTCGACGTAACCGACCTCGCTGTGGCCGTACTTCACCGGCACCCCCATGTCCACGAGCACGGCCATCGCGTCCCGGCGCAGATCCTCCCCGAAGACGAAGGGGGCGGTGGCGTGGTAGCCCCGGTCGTCGGCACCGTAGATGTCCCGCTCGTCCGCCCCCTTGCCCAGGAAGTACTCCACCTCGCCCAGACCCCACAGTTCCACCCCGGTCTCTTCGTAGAGCCGCTCGTATGCCCGGCGCACGATGGTGTCCGGGGACTGGGGGAGCGCCCGGGTGTCCCGCCCCAGGTGGTGGCAGAGCACCGCCAGGGTGGGGTGGGGGGCGAAGGGGTCGAGGAAGGCGGTCGCGGGGCGCGGGCGGAGGACCACGTCGGAGGCATCCGCCTCGATCCCGGTACGGGGGAAGAGGCTCGAGCCGTCCGCCCGCTCACCGCCGTCCAGGATGTCGGCGAAGTGGTCGTCGGACCGGGGGGAGAAATCCAGGGTCTTCAGCCATCCGTCGCCGCCGATGTGCATCAGACTGATGGTCTTGACCCCCTGGTTCCGTGCCACCATGGCAAGGTCCTCGGGGGACCAGGAGGAGCGGGGCTTGCCGATGAGGCGCTTGAGGCGCCCCCCGGGCAGGTAATCCGTGGACGACCGGCTGGAATCCAGCACACTCATGATGCGAACTCACCTGTTCGGGCTTCGAATCAAACCGTGCTAGGCAATCTGAATATATCGGAGTCACATGTCCAGATTATCCGGGTGGGATCGAACAGGTGTTCGGGGACCGGCCTGCGCCGGGGGAGGGGCCAGGGACCCCTCAGCCGCGGGGCAGACGTCTGCGGGGCGGACGCCATCCTTCCCGCAGGGTATCGAGGATCTCCTCCCGCACGGCGGGCATCGGTGCCTCGAACGACAGCTTCTTCTTCCTGTTCGAGGGATCCTTGATGATGAGCCGCTCCGCGTGGAGGAAGGGGTACTCCAGGTCGAACTTCTCCTTGAAGACCCGGTTCACGCTCTTGAAGCCGTACCTCTCGTCCCCGATGAGGGGATGACCGATGGCGCTGAAATGGGCCCGGATCTGGTGGGTGCGGCCCGTATGGAGCACGATGGCCAGCAGACTGGCCATCTCGAAGGTCTCCTTCACCTCGTACTCGCTCTCGGCCGACTGGCCCCGCCGCTTGGCCACCACCACCCGGGGGGAATCGCTCCCCTGAGCGGAGACCCGGCGGAGGGGATGGCGGATGATGCCCGACTTGGCCTGGATCACGCCGCTGGTCAGGGCCAGGTAGTGCTTGTCCACGTCCCGGTTCCGGAACTGCGCTGTGAGGTCCCTGAGAGCGTCCGCGGTCTTGGCCACCAGGAGAACGCCGGAGGTGCCGATATCCAGGCGGTGCGGAAGGGCGGGACGGAAGGTGTGGCCCCGGCCCAGCGTGCCCAGATGGCTCCAGGCCCGGGAGAGGGCCGAGTCGCCCTTGGCGCCGCTGCCGCCGTGGGAGGGGAGCCCCACCGGCTTGTTGATGGCCAGGAGGTTGTCGTCCTCGTAGAGGATCTCCAGCTCGTCGGAAACGGGCCGGATGGGTGTCAGCATCTCTTGCTCCTTGAAGGACCGTATGGAATCTTCAGCTCGTTCGTCGTGCACCTCGACGGTGGAGCCCCGCATCAGGCGGTCGGAGGGCTTCGCCCGTCGCTCGTCCACCGTCACGCCCTTCGTCCTGAGGAGCTTGTGGATCAGGCCGTGGGGGGCATCCGGAAGCAGCTTCTTCAGGAAGGAATCGACGCGCTGGTCCGCGTCGTTCGGGCCGATCTTGAGCGTCCTGGACATAGGGTCCGATACCTGGCCGGCTCTCGCGGGGAACCATGCCTCGCGCCCTCCGGCTCTCCCGGGCGGCATCTCCCTAAGTTACGGAGAACCGGGGGACAAGACAAGTTCTTCGCCGGGTCGGTCCCGAAGGGAGGCTTCCCCGGCGGAAGCGGCGGCATCCTCTCGGTCACCTCCTGTTGACAGGTGCAGGGGCCGCGGATAGTGTGCCTTCTGGAACGATGTCCGGGAACCTCCCGGGCCGCTCCCGCACAGCGGGGAAGGAGAACACGTGTTCGGGCGTATCGGTTTTCAGGAGATCCTCATCCTCATGGCCATCCTGGTCTTCCTCTTCGGGGCCAAGAAGATCCCGGAGCTGGCCCGGGGTATGGGCCTCGGCGTCAAAGAGTTCAAGAAGGGGCTCCAGGAGCTCCAGGAAGAGGAGGCGGAGGAGGAGGAAGAGGAGGACGCCGGGCAGCAGGGTTCATAGCGTCGGGGAGGCCCCCGCCCGCTTCTCCAGTTCCTCCAGGCCGCCCGGGATGTCCGCGGCCTCCAGCAGAGCCTCGTGCACGTGACGGTTGGTGGCCACGATGTCCCCGGACTCCCACCATTCCCCTCCGCCCGCAAAGCCGCTCACCCGCCCGCCGGCCTCCTCCACGATGAGGGCCCCGGCGGCCAGGTCCCAGATCTTCAGGCCGAACTCCCAGTAGCCTTCCAGCCTCCCGGCGGCGGTGTAGGCCAGGTCGAGACTGGCCGCCCCGGGGCGCCGCATCCCCTGACAGCGCCGGAAGACCCGCTTGAAGACATCCAGGTAGTCATCCATGAGTTCCAGCCGTCGGAAGGGCCAGCCGGTGGCCAGCAGGCCCCTGGCCAGGTCCTCCTCCTCCGAGACCCGGATCGGCTCCCCCCCGAGGGCGGCACCCTCTCCCCGGGCCGCGGTGAAGAGCTCGTCGGTGACCGGGTTGAAGACCGCACCTGCCAGCAGTTCCCGGCCCCGGGCCGCCGCGATGGAGATGCTGAAGGCGGGGAAGCGGTGCAGGAAGTTGGCGGTCCCGTCGAGGGGGTCCACGATCCAGACCAGTTCCTCGCCGGCTGCCTGCCCGCCGCTCGCGGCCTCCCCCTCCTCGGCCATGTAGTGTGCGTCGGGGGTGCGGGTCAGGAGGATCTCACGGGCCATCGACTGGCTGGTGCGGTCCACCTCGCTCACCAGGTCGCCGGGCGATTTCTCTTCATACCCGCTCTTCGGTTGGCGATAGTTGTCCAGGAGATAGGCGCCGCAGGCCCTGGCGGCCTCGACGGCGGCATCTAGGAGTTCTGAAGGTGCCATCATACATCCAAGGTGGTTCGAAGGAGCGGCGGATGCAAGAAGACGGTGTGCCCGGCTCCCGAGAGGATGCAGCCAGGGAAGACGTGATCGTCAGGCCCCTGGGGCCGAAGGCGGAGTACGAGGCGGTCCAGGAGGTGATGGGGGCCACATGGGGATACGAGGAGGGGGATATCGTCCCGGTCCCCACCCTCATCGCCACCGGTACGGCCGGAGGGCTGGTGCACGGGGCCTTCCGGGACGACCGGCTGCTGGGCTTCTCCTACGCCTTCCCCGGCTTCATGGAAGGGGAGGTACTCCTCTACTCCCAGATGACCGCGGTACGTCCCGAGGTCCGGGGAGAGGGGATCGGGAGCAGGCTGAAGCGGTTCCAGCGAACCTGGGCCCTGGAGAAGGGCTACCGCCGGATCCGGTGGACCTTCGACCCCCTCATGGCCCCGAACGCCCGGTTCAACCTGCGCTACCTGGGCGCGGCGGGTATCCGCTACTTCGTGGATTTCTACGGTATCTCCGAGAGCCCCCTCCACGGCGGGCTCCCCACCGACCGCTTCCTGGCGGACTGGGACCTGGGATCGGAGCGGGTGCGGGCACTGGCCCGGGGGGAGGAGGTCCCCTTCCTCGACCCGCTGGCTCCCCGCCTGCCCGGGCTCTACCCGCTGGAGGGACACCCGGGGGGTGTGGCGGTCCCGGGAGAAGCGGAGCTCCCCGACCCGCGGGAGGTCCCCTTCCTGCTGGCACCCATCCCCGAGCGGTTCCTGGACCTGATCCGGGAGGCCCCGGATGCCGCAGCCCTCTGGCGGAGCCGCACCCGGGAGGCGTTCCGATCCGCACTTGAGGCCGGCTATCGTTTCGTCGACCTTGTACGACCCCCGAGCGAGTCGGGGGCCCGTCCCCGTTCCCACTACCTGCTGGCCGCAGAGGTCTGATCCGTCCCGACCCGGCCGTTCGAGAGGACATCATGGGATACCGCGCCGTCTCCTTCGACATGGGCCACACCCTCGTCTTCCCCCGGTACGAGGTCTATCAGGAACTGCTGGGGATCGCCGGTGCCGGGGCGGACCGGGAGGCGATGGAGGCCATGGAGGGCCGCCTGCGGGGCTGGTTCGACGACGTGGTCCGGCAGGAGGGCCTCCGGGAGGGGATCTGGACCGAGTACTACAAACGCTTCTTCGCCGGGCTGGACGTCCCGGAAGAGAAGATGCGCGAGGTACTCCTGGAACTCCGGGACCGGCACGTGGAGGGGGTGGGTCTGTGGATCGAGCCGGCTCCGGAGGCCGAAGAGGCCCTGGAGGGGGTGCGGGAGCGGGGGCTGAAGGTGATCTCCATCTCCAACAACGACGGGCGCCTGCGCCGGATGGTGGAGTACCAGGGGTGGGAGGACCGTTTCGACCTGCTGGTGGACAGCGAGGACGTGGGGGTCTCCAAGCCGGACCCGGGCATCTTCCGGGCCGCGCTGGAGGGACTGGGGATCGAGGCGGAAGAACTCCTCCACGTGGGAGATTACTACAGCGTGGATGTGGAGGGGGCCCGGAACGCGGGGGTCCGGGGTGTCCTCTACGACCCCATCCGAAGCTACGAGACGGTGGACTGTCCCAGGATCACCCGATTGGGTCAGGTGCTCGAACTGCTGGATTCCCCGGAAGCCTTCGGCGCCCCTCCCGCGGACAGGGAACACTGAGGGCCCGGCCCCCGTATCATGTACCGGCCGAGATGGTGGTCCTCATGACGGAGAGCATGCATGCCCAAGAAGCGTAAGCGCGGACGATGGATCCTGCTGGGGCTGCTCGCCCTGGCCGCGGTCATCGCGTTCAGCCTGGTGTCGGGGGGGCCCGAGTCGGCGGCGAGCGTCGAGCCGGTGCGGGTGGAGCGGGGCGCCGTGGTGAGACGCCTGGCGGAGACCGGCACGGTGGAGATGGACCGCACGGTGGAGGTGAAGAGCCAGGTGGCGGGGCGGATCCGGGTGCTCCACGCGGACGTGGGAGACACGGTACGGGCGGGAGAGCTCCTGGCGGTCATCGAGCCGGACCCGGACAAGGCGCTGCAGCTCTCGGGGAAGCGGGCCGCGGTGACCCGGGCCGAGATGGACCTGGCGGAGCAGCGCCGGCTCCTGGAGCAGAAACGCCAGAACCACGCCGACGGCATCGTGAGCCGGGAGGAGCTGGAGAAGGCCGAGTACCAGTTCCGGCTGGCCGAGATCGGCCTGGAGCAGCAGCGCCTGGAGCTGCAGATCCTGGAGCGCGAGGTGCGGGCCCAGGTCGAGGCGGTGGGCGCCACCGAGGAGAGTCTCCTCTTCGAGGATTACGAGATCTACGCCCCCATGGGGGGCATCGTGACCGTGAGACCGGTGGAGGAGGGAGAGCTGGTCACCTCCGCGGTCTCCATGAACCAGGGCGCGGGCCTCTTCACCGTGGGGGACCCCTCCCGCCTCATCGTGAAGGTCCAGATCTCCGAGGTGGACGTCGGCGAGGCGGCGGTGGGGATGCCCGCCGAGGTCCAGGTGGAGGCGCTCCCGGGGAAGACGTTCATGGGGCGGCTCCGCCAGGTGGTACCCACCGGCAGCATCAAGTCGGGCTCCAGCGTGGTCACCTTCGACGCGGAGGTCGAGATCCTCGAGGCGGACCGCCGCCTGCGTTCGGGCATGACCGCCGACGTGGATATCATCATCGGCCGCAGGCAGGACGCGCTCTGGCTCCCGGTGGAGGCGGTGGGCGAGGTCTTCGCCCGGGACGCCGAGGGGAGTCCCACCGAGGAGGTGGAGCGCAGGGTGGTCTTCGTCCGGGAAGGGGAGGGGTGGACGGAGCGGACGGTGGAGACCGGCCTGCAGAGCAACTCACGCATCCAGGTCCTCTCCGGCCTGGAAGAGGGCACCGAGGTGCACCCGGAGGCCCAGACCCGTCTCGAGGACCGCGCGGAAGCCGCTTCCGCCGGCCCCCGGTCCCGCCGGGGACGCTGAGCCGTGAACATCCTCGAACCGATCATGGTGGGGCTGGACCAGCTCCGCTCCAACAAGCTCCGATCCTTCCTCACCCTGCTGGGTCTGCTCATCGGCGTGGCGAGCGTGACGGGCATCGTGAGCCTGGCCGAGGGGCTGCGTACCCGGATCACCGAGGAGCTGGACCAGATGGGGGGCGCCAGCCTCATCATGGTCAGCAATCCCCGCGCCTGGTACCGGGACGACGACGGGCGGTGGGTGCGCACCACGCACGACGAGCACCTGGTGCTGGACGACGTGGACCGCATCCTGGCCGAGGTGGAGGGGATCCGTTCGGCGCTCCCCCAGGGCGGCACGAGCGGGCGCTTCACCCGGGGGAAGGCCTTCACGAACGGCTCGGTCACCGGGACCATGATGGGCTTCCAGGAGGCCATGGACTGGCACGTCGAGGAGGGGCGCTTCATCAGCCGGACCGACCTGGACAAAACGCGCCCGGTCATCGTGCTGGGGAAGACCCTGGCGGAGGACCTCTTCGGGGCCGCCGACCCGGTGGGACGGGAGGTGAAACTGAACGGGGAGCGCTTCGACGTCATCGGGGTCATGGAGGAGAAACGGGTCTTCGAGCAGGACTTCGGGGAGCAGGCGGTCATGCCCATCACCACCCTGCAGCGCCGGCTCACCGGCCAGGACCGGCTGGGGGCCATCCAGGTGCGGGCGGCCCTGGACGCCGACCCGGAGAGGGTGGTGGCGGACATCCGGCGGACCCTGGAGCGCTACCACCGCAAGGGGGAGGACTTCCAGGTGGAGTCCGCCGGGGCGCAGATCGAGGAGATGAACAGCATCATCCTCATCATGAAGCTGGTCGGGGGCGGTATCGCCGGCATCTCCCTGCTGGTGGGGGGCATCGGTATCATGAACATCATGCTGGTCTCGGTCACCGAGCGGACCAAGGAGGTGGGGATCCGCAAGGCGGTGGGAGCGAAGTCGGGCCACATCCTGGTGCAGTTCCTGCTCGAGTCGATGGTCCTGGCCATGGTGGGGGGCGCGCTGGGGATCGCCGGGGGGTGGCTGCTGGGCTCCGGGCTCGCAGCGGTCATCTCCAACCTCTCGGGACAGGCCTTCCCCGCGGTGATCAGCCCCGCGGCGGCCATCGGGGCGGTGGTGTTCTCCGGGATGATCGGCGTCTTCTTCGGCGTCTACCCGGCCGTCCGTGCCTCCCGGCTGGACCCGGTGGACGCGCTGCGCTACGAGTAGTAAGTAATAGACAGACCCCGCGGTATCCTCGGCGCAGCGGAGACCCATGGACCTGATCCTCGTGTTCGGCGGTGTAGTGGCCCTCTATGCAGGGGGGGAGGCCCTGGTACGGGGGGCGGTGCGCCTCGCGGGCGTGCTGGGCGTCCGACCCCTGATCATCGGCCTCACCGTGGTGGCCTTCGGCACCTCCAGTCCCGAGCTGGCCGCTTCGGTCACCGCAGCCCTCACCGGGGCGCACGAGGTCGTGCTGGGGAACGTGGTGGGTTCCAACATCATGAACATCGGCCTGGTCCTGGGCCTCACCGCCCTGGTCTATCCCCTCTCGGCCCGTCTCACCGTCGTCCGCAGGGAGGTCCCGGTGATGGTGGCGGTGGGGCTCCTCCCCCTGCTGGTGGCCCGGGACGGGGTGATCGGGAGGCTGGAGGGGCTGATCCTGGTCCTGCTCCTGGCCGTCTACCTGCTGCTCCTCTACCGCGAGAGCAGGATGCCCGAGGAGGCCGCCGAGTTCGTGGAGGAGTACGCCCCGGGTGGCCGGGGGGTCCTGTTCGCGCTGGCGGCCGTCGCGGCAGGGGCCGTACTCCTGGTGGTGGGGGCCCGGTGGCTGGTGGAGGGGGGGGTGAACCTGGCCCGGACCGTGGGCGTCTCGGAACGGGTCATCGGGCTGACGCTGGTGGCCTTCGGGACGAGCCTGCCGGAACTTGCCAGCGCCATGGTGGCGGCGGTCAAGCAGGAGGCGGACATCGTCCTGGGGAACCTGATCGGCTCCTCCATCTTCAACATCCTGGCCATCCTGGGCCTCACTTCGATGGTGCGTCCCGTCCTGACCGAGTACGCCGTGGTGGTGCCCGACATCCTCGTCATGACCGCCTTCGGCCTGCTCGCCCTGCCGATGCTCCATACCCGGAAGAGGCTGGACCGGTGGGAGGGAGGGGTGCTGGCAGCCGGGTATCTGCTCTATCTCGTGTGGCTGCTGGGGTGAGGTGCCTCAGAAGAGGAGGGTGAGGAGCAGGCCCTGCCCCCCGGGACCGTCCTCCCAGAAGCGCTGCCGGTACCAGGCGTACTCCACGACGAAGGGGAGCGCCAGGGTCAGGCGCAGGCTCATGCCCGCCGAACCCAGGGGGCCCAGTCGACCCCCTCTCCAGCCGGTCTCCGCCGCCTCGGCGTAGAATGCGAGCTGCAGGGGCCATCCCGACTGCTCGAACATGCGGAGGGGGGGGATCCCCATGATCTCGAGGGGCTGGAGCCGCAGCTCGGTGTTCCCCAGCACGTACGACGAGCCGTACAGGCTGTAGAGGTCCCAGTAGCCCCTCAGGAAGAGGCCTCCCCCCAGGAAGAAGAACTCCGGCTCGGTACCCGTGCTGTACCCGCCGGCGGCACGTCCCGCCAGGACCGCGTGCCGGTGGAGGGGCAGGTACCCGCGGACGTCTCCCACCAGGTAGCGGGTGAAGGTGCTGAAGCCGTCGGATACGTTGAAGATGTGGTCGTAGAAGGCACTGAACACCCATCCCCGACGGGGGCCCTGGGGACTCCAGGTGCTCACGTCCCGGGTGTAGGCCACCCCCACCTCCACCTCCCGGAAGGAGACGGTACCGTCCACGGTGCCCAGGCTGCGCCGCTCGGTGGCAGCGCCCAGCACCAAGTCCATGTCGGTGAACTGGCTGAAGGGGAGGTTGAAGTGGGTGTTCAGTCCGGCCCGCTCCCGGAGGTAGAAGTCGGCGCGGGCGTAGTTGAAGTAGACCCCGCTGGTACGGTAGACCGAACCTCCCCACTTCACCCGCTGCTTCTGGTTCCAGTAGGTGGCGACCCAGGAGAGGTCGTCCAGTCCCTCCCGCGGTCCGTTCCATACCGCCGCCCCCAGGATGTGCTCTCCCAGCAGGTCGCTGAAGCGTACCTCGGTACCGAACACCGCCGCGTTATAGGCCCTGTAGCCGCCGAACTCGCTGCTGGCCCAGAAGTCGTCCAGGCTGAAGCGGGGGGTGTAGGGGCGGCTGGGCATCTCCACGTCGGCGAACGCGTCGGCGGTGGGGACCTCGTCGGCACCCCACGCACGCTCCACCCATCCCGGACCCGCAGCCGCCGGGAGCCCGACCCCGATGGCCACCGAGTCAGCGGCGGACGGGCCGATACGCGGTTCCTGCAGGGTGACCGGTACCTTGAAGAGCTTGAACTCCTCCTGGTCGAACCCGGAGACCAGCAGGGTGTCCGGGTTCACCATGGCGGGGGCGAAGACCCCGGTGGCTACATCCGTGACCTGACGGATCCCCCGATCCTCACTCCAGCAGTAGATGTTGCTGGCACCCGAGGCGTCGGACTGGAAGAAGAGGGTCCGCCCGTCCAGCGAGAAGGCGGGGTTCCGCTCGCTTCCGACCCCGTCGGTGAGCTGGGTGAGCTCCCCGCTGGAGGTATCCAGTACGAAGAGGTGATAGCGGAAGTCGTCGGGGGATGAGGCCCGGTCGCTGGCGAAGTAGATCCGCCCCTCCGCCCAGGTCGGGGTCTGGTCGCTTGCCAGGTCGTGGGTGAGCCGTTCGGGGGGAGCACTCTCCTCCAGGCGGGCCAGGTAGATGTCCTGCATGCCGTCCAGCCCCAGGCCGGAGAAGACGATGCGGTCCTCGCTCCCGGCGAACTTCACCCCGGAGATGCTCACCAAATCCCCGGGGGAGGGGTCGAAGGCGATGCGGAGCCTCCCCTCCCGGACCAGCGTCCCGTCACCGCGGCGGCGGATGTCCTGCAGGTAGACCACGTCCCGGCTCCGCTTCTTGGCGGTGAAGGCCGCCCGGTAACGCTCGCCGCCCAGGTACCGGATGTCCCCCCCCTCGCTGAGCAGGTGGAGGCTCTCCACCTCGGCGGTGTTGTCGGTGACCAGCTGGAGCCGGTGTCCCGTCTCCAGGTCCAGGGCCATGAGTTCGTAGACGAAGTTGCCCCGGTACGCCTTGTAGAGGGCGAGACGCCCGTCGGAGGAGACGGTGGGCCACAGCTCGGTGGCGCCTTCCCCCACCGGTACCAGCTCCTCCATGCGGGTGCGCCCCTCCAGCCAGGGGGTGTAGTGGGCCCGCAGGTCGGTGTGCCACTGGTCGCTGAGCTCCTTCATCTCCAGGCCGTACCACCACTCGGTGAGGTTCTCGAAGCTGAGCAGCCGGTAGGCCCGCTTCTCGTACTCCTCCTTCTGGCGTCGGACGACCTTCTCCACGCTGGTCCCGTCGATAGTGGTGGAGACCCCCTCCTCCGGACGGTAGACGCCCAGCCGGTGGTCGGCCTCCACGATCCGGTACCACTTCTCATCCAGGCGGATGTTCTCCGCCGATGCGACCAGCTCGGAGACCGACTCCCCCCCCAGGCTGTCCGCCAGCCCGGAGGAGGTACGGGCCCGCCAGCCGCGGTCGGTCTCCACCACCTCGTACTCGGTGCCCCCCACGTAGACGAAGGGGGGGTCGAAGTAGCCCACACCCGGGTTCAGGGGATCGTAGGTCTCCATGTCCCGCTTGCGGAGGAAGTTGAAGCTGTTGCGGTTCGGGAAGAGATGATGCCAGTTCGAGAGCATCCCGTGGACGTGGTCTGCGCCCCACCGGGCCCCCATGTACTGCAGCAGGGCGTGTCCGAACTTGTAGACCCTCACGTAGCCGGCGTAGAGGCGCATCTCCCGGGTGGTGGGGAGCTCCTCGTGGATGATGGCGTCCCGGATGTACATCTCCGTCTCCCGGTCGAGCCTGTGCTCCCCGGTGGCCGGGTCCCTGCCCGCCGACTCGAACTCCGCCAGCCCCTCGCTGAACCAGAGGGTGGGCATGATCTTCGAGGTGTCGTGGATGTTGTGGGCTTTGAAGGTGTGCTTGAGCTTGTGGATCATGTGGGCGTGGGCGTTCTCGTGCTCCAGTACGTGCCGGAAGTCACGGTTGCTCCCCGTGTAGGGGAAGACCACCCGTCCCTTGATGAACTCGGTGAAACCCCCCAGGCCCTCCGGGATGTCCTGGGCGATGGTGTGGGTCTGCTGGAAGGTGTGGTGGGAGGTGTAGATGATCTTCGGGATGCGCTTGTCCTCGGTGTAGGTCTGCAGGTCGTAGTCGTAGTCGGCCTGCAGCACCTCGTCGCTCTCCCGTGCCATCCGGTAGGCCAGCCGTGCGGCCGGCTCGGCCCGGTGGTAGTAGTAGAGGGTGCTCCTGGGGAGCTGGGCGGCCCGCCACTCCAGGTTCCACCAGTTCACCTTGTTCCGGTTCCAGGTGAACATAAGGGGCCAGCGGTCACCCATGTACCGGGGAGGAGGCTGTACCTCCAGGCTCAAGCCGGTGGGGCTCCCCGGTCCCCCGTTCTGGGCCAGGGCCCCCTCCCCGCCGGGAGCCGCCGTCAGCAGGAACGTCAGGGCCCCTAAGAGTATGGAGCGGGGAAGGTGTCTCGTCCGATCTTCTCTCATGATCACCGTCGGGGGCGGGTTAGGGTGAGGGGCCGCACGGTCCGGTCCTTCCCGGGTCGGTGGTGTGACGTCCGGGAAGTACGGAGCATTTACACCCCGGTCCTCTATCCTGCACAATATGCAGGGGGGAGGCGGCAGGACAAGACGTCATGCCGGGCGGTCCCTCCCCGACGGTTCGACGGTCACCAGGGAGAGGACGATTCCCATGGGTCGGGAGAAGAGCGGGCGGAAGAGGAGCGGTCCCGGGCGGAAGGCCCGGCGTATCGGGACCTTCTTCTATGCGGGGGGGATCGCGGGGCTGGCCGCGGCGGCGGCCGCCCTCTGGCTCTCCGCCTGCATACAGTACAGACCCATCCCCTCCCGGCTCGAGCTCCCGGGGCTCCGGGAGCCGGTGGAGCTGCTCCAGGACGGTACGGGGACCTGGCACATCCGGGGGGAGGACTGGCACGACGTGCTCTTCGTGCAGGGATGGCTGCACGCCAGGGACCGGATGTGGCAGATGGAGGCGGGCCGGCTGGCGGGCCGGGGCCGCCTGGCGGAGCTGGCGGGGTCCTCGGCCCTCCCGGCGGACCGCCTCATGCGCACCCTCGACCTGGCCGGGGCGGCACGCGGCGAGGTGGAGCGGCTCGACCCGGAGATACGCGGGCGGCTGCAGGCCTACGTGGACGGGGTGAACCGGGCCCTCTCCGGCCCCGGGGCCCGCAGGGCCCCCGAACTGGTCCTGCTGGGCTGGGAGCCGGAGCCGTGGTCGCTGGAGGACTCCGCCGTCCTCGTCTCGCTGCTGAGCGTGACCCTCTCCTCCAACTGGGTGCAGGAGGCGGTACGGGCGGCCCTCGAGGCGGAGTTCGACCCGGCGGAGGTCGCGCTGCTGCTGCCGGATGACCGGGAGGGCCCCTGGGTGATCCGGGAGGGAGAGCGGGGGGGAGGGGATCCGCGTTTCTGGACCCGACTCGCACGGGCGGGCAGGGAGGCGCTGGCCCTGGTCGGCGCGTCCGGGCCCGGCCAGGGTTCGGACGCCTGGGTCGCCGGGCCGGCGAGGACCCGGAGCGGCGGAGCGATGCTGGCCAACGATCCCCACCTGGGGATACAGGTCCCCAGCCTCTGGTCGAGCGTGGGACTGCACCCGCCGGGCCGTCACCTGGTGGGGGTGAGCCTCCCGGGGCTGCCCGGTGTGGTCATCGGACGCACTCCCCGCTTCGCCTGGGGCCTGACCAACACCATGGGGGACAACCAGGACCTCTACATCGAACGCCCGGCCCCCGAGCGGCCGGACCACTATCTGATCGAGGGGCGGGAGCTGCCCTTCGCGACCCGGCAGGAGACGCTGGAGGTGCGCTGGGGTGAAGAGGAGGTCCTCACCCTGCGGAGCACCGTCCACGGTCCGGTCATCAACCACATCGTGGACGCCGCGGCGGGGTTCAAGGAGGAGGCGGCCTCGGGTGAGAGCCTGGCCGGGGGAGGTCCCGCCGAAGGGGCGGCGGGATGGGCGGAAGGAGCTCCCCCGGTGAGCCTGCGCTGGGCCGGGAGGGAGGCGGGGAACGAGCTGACGGCCCTGGCCCTGCTGCTGGAGGCCCGGGGTCTGGAGGACCTGCGCGCCGCCTTCCGCCATTTCGGCAGCCCGGGTCAGAACGTGCTCTATGCCGACGAGGAGGGGCGGATCGCCTACCAGTTCACCGGGGTCCTGCCGGTCCGGGAGGGGTGGGACGGCTCCCGGCCGGTCCCGGGGTGGGACGGGGAGCACGAATGGGAGGGGTGGATCCCCTACGAGGAGCTCCCCGCCCTCACCGACCCGGACCGGGGATACCTGGCCAGCGCCAACAACCGCCCCCTCCCTGCGGGAGAGGGGCCCCTGCTGGCCCGCTGGTTCATGCCCCCCCACCGAGCGCGGCGCATCGAGACGCTCCTGGAGGCCCGGGGAGACCACGATGTCGAGAGCTTCACATCGATGCAGCGGGACGTGGTGAGCGTGGGGGCGGGGGAGATCCTGGGCGACCTCAGGCGGCTGGGCCCCACCGGGCCCTCGGGCCGGAGGGCCCTCCGGTCCCTTGAGGGATGGGACGGGTCGGTGACCCGATACGGACCGTCCGCCCTCTACGAGGCGTTCCTGGCCCGCATCTTCCCCCTGGTCCTCCGGGACGACCTCGGGGAGGCCCTCTACGAGGACTGGCTGGCGATGCAGTCCTTCTACGACGGCCGCTACCCGGTCCTGCGCCGTCTGCTGGCCGACCCGGATGCCTCCTGGTGGGACGACCGGCAGACCGCGGATGCGGTGGAGGGGGCGGCCGAGGTCGTGGAGCGGGCGTGGGAGGAGGCGCTGGAGGAGGTGGAGGGGCGATTCGGTCCCGATCCCTCCCGCTGGGAGTGGGGACGGATGCACCGGGTGGTCTTCCGCCACCCGGCGGCCCGCTTCTGGCCCCTCACGGCCCTCATGAACCGCGGTCCCTTCCCCATGGAGGGGGACAACGAGACCCTCTACAACAGCCACTGGCTCCTGGGGGACCCCTACGGGACCACGGTGGGGAGCAGCTGGCGGCACGTGGTGGACTTCGGTCGGGATGGCGGGGCGTGGCAGATCCTCCCCACCGGGAACACCGGCCATTTCCTCGCCCCGGGTTATGACGACCAGATCGAGGAATGGCTGGAGGGCACCCTGCGGCCGGCCCCCACCACCTGGGGCGAGGCGGAGGCGGACCTCACCCGGAGGGTGGAGCTGCTGCCGCCGGAGGGAGGGGGAGGGCGCTGAGGTACCTGCTGCCCGCTCAGTCGGACCAGCCTATCTCCTTCAGGGCGCGGCGGGCGGCCTTCCGCCCCGCGGCCATGAGTTCCTCCGCCCTGGAGAGGTCGGCGCTGGAGTAGGGCCCGGTGTCCGGTGTGATGAGCAGGTCCGCCTCGTCCCGCTCCGAGGAGGGGGCCATACCCACCATCAGGTTCACCGCGCGGAGTACCACGTCGAAGATGTTCTCGGGTGTGGGGTGCTCGGCGGGGGCCAGCAGGTCGGAGGCCACCACCGGCCCCACGTCCATCTCCCGGGCGAGGCGGACGGGAAGGTTGTTCACCAGGCCGCCGTCCACCAGCAGGAGCCCCTCGTGACGGATCGGCTTGAAGAGCCCCGGGACGGCACAGCTCGCTGCCACCGCCAGGGCCGCGTCCCCCTCGGTGAACACCACCGGGGTGCCCCGGGTCAGGTCGGTGGCCACCACCGCCACCGGGATGGGGGCGTCGGCCAGGTCCACCTCCCCGATCCGCTTGCGCACCCACGACATGAGCTTGGTGGTCGAGAGCAGGCCCATGTCGGGGCGGGTCAGGCTGGTTATCTCGGGCCAGCTCAGATCACGGGCCGTCTCCTGCAGGGCACCCAGGTCCTCGCCGAAGGCGTAGAGCACCCCCACCAGCGCCCCCACGCTGGCCCCTGCGATGCCGGCCACCCGGAAGTCCTTCTCCTCCAGGACCTCCAGCACGCCCAGGTGGGCGGAGCCGTAGGCGGCGCCGCCGGAGAGGACGAGTGCTGCCTCCCTGCTCATCGGATCCGTCCGTCCAGCAGGAGGACGGTCTGGAGGAGCACGTCGGCGCCGGCCGCCGCGTCCGCCGGGGTGGTGAACTCGGAGGGACTGTGGCTGAAGCCGCCCACGCTGGGGACGAAGATCATCCCCATGGGGGCGATCCCCGCCACCGACTGGGCGTCATGCCCCGCCCCGGAGGGCATGACCTCGAAGGGGTAGCCGTACATCTCCGCGGCCTCCCGGATCGCCTCCCGGACCATGGGGTCCGCCGGGGCGGGGGGAAGGGTCACGATGGGGCTCCAGGAGACCTCCACCCCCTCTTCCCGGGCGATCCGTCGGAAGCGCTGCCGCAGTCCGGAGAGGGCGCGGTCGAGTACCAGCGGGCTGGGGTCGCGTATGTCGACGGTGAAGCGTACCCTGCCCGGGATCACGTTCGGGGTGCCCGGCAGGGCCTCGAGGAGACCCACCGTGGCCACGAGGTCCCCCCCCTGGGAGAGGATCTCCTCACGGAGCTCCGTCACCATGCGGGCGGCGGCGGTGAGGGGGTCGCGTCGGTCCACCATCCGGGTGGTCCCCGCGTGGTTCGCCTCCCCCACCACTTCCACCTCGTACTCGTCGAGGGCCACGATCCCCTCGACCACACCGATGGTCTTCCCTCCCCGTTCCAGGCGGCGTCCCTGTTCGGGGTGCAGCTCCACGTAGGCCGCCACCTCGTCGGGGGTCCTCCGGGCCTCCCCGACCCGCTCCGGGTCGAGGCCCAGCTCGCGGAGGGCCTCGGCATAGGTGCGGTCGCCGTACGGTCTCTCCATGTCCTCCCCGGTCAGTGTGCCGATCCAGGCGCGGCTCCCCACCAGCCCCCCCTCCTCGTCGATGAAATCCACGACCTCGACGGGATGACGGAGGCGGATATCCAGGTCGGCCAGGCTCCTGACCGCCTCCAGGGCGGCGACCAGGCCCAGGGCCCCGTCGAAGCGCCCCCCCTGGGGCACGGTGTCGAGGTGGGAGCCGAGCACGATGGGGGGCAGGGCGGGGCCGGTGCCGGGGAGTCTCCCGATGAGGTTGCCGGCGGGGTCGGTACGGACCTCGAGGCCGGCGGCGCGGAGCTGATCGGCGAACCAGCTGCGTGCCTCGAGGTCCGCAGGGGAGAAGGGGAGTCGGGTGATGCCGCCGGTCTCGGGGTCCCGTCCGATGGTCCCGAGGGTCTGGAGTGTCCGCTCCAGGCGCTGGGGACTCACGTGAGGGCGCCCCTCCGCGTCGCGTCGCGCACCGGGGGTCTGGGAGGAGGCGCTGGCGGGCAGCGCGGTGAGGGCACAGACCAGGAGGATGAGCCTGCGGGTCACGGCGCCGCCCTCGCCGTCAGATCAGCCGGCCGGTGCGTCGTGCCAGCACCGCGGCGGCGGTGAGCTTGACCGCATCACCCGCCAGGAAGGGGAGCAGCCCCAGGACCGCCGCCCGGGCCGGCGAGATGCCGGCGAGCAGGGAGAGCCAGAGCGTGCCGGCACCCAGGACCAGGACCTCCCCCGCAGCCAGGGCACCCAGGATCCGGAGGGTCCCGGGTCGGCCGGAGGCGATCCAGCCCGCCAGGTAGGCCGCCAGGGGGAAGGCCAGCAGGTAGCCCCCGGTAGGGCCGCCCAGGTGGGCGAGGCCCACACCGCTGCCGGTGAAGAGGGGGAGCCCGATGGCACCCAGCGCCAGGTAGAGCCCCATGCTGGCCGCTCCCCAGGCCGATCCCAGCGTGACGCCCGCCAGCAGGACGAAGAAGGTCTGCAGGGTCAGGGGGACCGAGGTGAAGGGGAGGGGGATGCGGACCTGGGCGCTCAGGGCGGTGGCCGCCGTGAAGGCCAGTGTCCAGAAGAGGATCTCGACGGTGCGGCTCCGGGTCAGGGGCCGGAGAGCGGTCCTAACAGCGATACCGCGTTGCATGGATAGCTTACCTCCAGTTTCCGGGCGCGCGCAGGGGGGCGGGGCGCAACCTTGCGGCACCCGAGCGTTCTCGGATGCGAACAAGCTAGTGACGGGGGCGGACGGGTGTCAATGCTCGGGGCGGGGAGCCGGGGTGGGACCTTGACAGGGCGGGGGCCCCGGATGAGACTTCACGGTATCCGTGTCCGTTCGCCCATGGAGGTCTCATGCGCAGCATCCATCCGCCTCACCCACCGGCGGCCATCGTCGCCCTCCTTGTCCTCCCGCTGCTCCTCACCGGATGCGTCCGCAGGGTGCACGAGGCCCCCGGCCTCTCATCCGACCACCCGTGGGCGGTGGGCAGCGACATGCGGGTGGAGCAGTTCGAGCAGGGGGAGTACGAAGTGCGGGTCTTCCGCCTGGACGACTCCCGGCAGGGAGACCGCCGGTACGAGTTCCTCGTCCTGGAGGACGGGTATGAGACCACGCGTCTCGTACTGGAACGGCTGGAGGAGGGAGGGTGGGCACTCCTGGAGTACCGTCCCGAAGGGATCACGGCCAGCCGCATGACCTGGACCGAGGAGCCGGCCTATCGGACGGTGCGGGCCGAGGTGGTACGGCTGCTCAGGGAGCGGGATGACCGTACCGGGGTCTGAGGAGAGGGACCCGATCCAGGTCACGGCGGCCCTGGTCAGACGGGATGGACGTTATCTCATCACCCTCCGCCCGGAAGGGACCCACCTGGAGGGCCACTGGGAGTTCCCCGGCGGGAAGCTGGACCCGGGGGAGACGCTGGAGGCGTGCGTGGTCCGTGAGGTGGAGGAGGAGACGGGTCTGATGATACGGGTGGAGGAGAAGGCGGCGGAGGTGGTTCATCACTATCCCGGGAAGTCGGTGCACCTCCACTTCTTCCGCTGCAGGCCCGTGGAAGGACGGGCGGAACCCATCGGGTGTGCCGAGGTGGCCTGGGTCCGGCCCGAAGACCTGGCCGCCTACCGGTTCCCGCCGGCAGACGCCCGGCTGATCGAGGACATCACGGCCGGCCGCATCGATTGAGTCAGTGCCCCGAGCAGGCAAGGGGGAGGAGGATCGACACATGCGCTACCGCTGGATCGCCCTGGGCATCATCCTGTCCGGTTTCGTGTGCATCACCTACGTACACACCGAGATCAGCCAGCAGCAGATCGTCGGGGAGGTGGCCGGGGGAGCCGAGGAGATGGGACCCACCTCGGATACGTATGCGTGGCTGGACCAGGAACTGGAATCGCTGCGGAGGATCCGGGCCCTGCTGGACACCATGGACGCGGTGGGTTTCCGGACCGAGATCGGGGAGACCCTGCGCCGTGAGAACAGGAGCAGCCTGGAACAGATGGAACGGATGAAGCTCCTCACCTTCCTCCAGGACTCCATGTGGCGGCAGGCCCTCTACAACATCATCTGGGGGGTCTTCGGGGCGGCCATCCTGCTGCCCCTGGCCGCCTGGCTCGATACCCGGAGGGGGAGCGATGGGGATGATGGGGATGAGGAGGGGAAGGACGAGCCCGGACGGGACGCGGAGGGGCATGGATCGGGATCGTGACAGCGGGTGGGATCCCGCTTCGCTGCTGAGGAGTTCCCATCCCGTCAGGACCCTGCTCATCATCCTGGTCCTCCTGCTGGGGGCGGGGACCCTGGGGTATATGCTGGTGGAAGGCTGGCCCTTCCTGGACAGCCTGTACATGACGGTCATCACGATGGCCACGGTGGGCTTCGGGGAGGTCCATGATCTCACTCCCGCCGGCGAGGTGTTCACCATCTTCCTCATCTTCCTGGGGGTGGCGATGGTCGGACTGGCCGTATCCTCCCTGGGACAGATGGTCGTGGAAGGCGAGATCCGGCGAGTGATGGGGAGGCGACACTTGGAACGGCAGATCCGCAGGCTGGAAGATCACTACGTGGTGTGCGGCTTCGGCCGTATGGGGCGGACCCTGGCCCGGATGCTGGAGGAGGCCGGGCGGGCGGTCGTGGTCATCGAGACCGACGAGGAGAAGCTCCAGGGGGCCGAGGAGGAGGGCCACCTCTACGTACGCGGGGACGCCACCACCGAGGAGTCCCTCAAGGCCGCCAACGTGGGGAGCGCCAGGGGGCTGGTCACCACGGTGGCCTCCGACGCCGAGAACCTCTTCATCACCCTCACGGCCCGTGAGATGAACCCGAACCTCTTCATACTGGCCCGGGCCTTCGATGACCGGAGCGAACACAAGCTCCGCAGGGCCGGGGCGGACCGGGTGGTGGCTCCCACCCAGATCGGGGCGGCCCGGATGGCCCATGCGATCCTGCGGCCCACGGTGCTCGAGTTCATGGAACTCGCCACCCACCGGGAGAGCCTGGAACTGCAGATGGAGGAACTCACGCTCCAGGGGGACTCACCCATCTGCGGGATGACCCTGAAGGAATCCCCGATCCGGAGGCGCTACGGTCTCATCGTCATCGCCATCAAGCGGGGGGACGGCCGCATGGTCTTCAACCCCGTCTCGGACACGGAACTGAAGGCGGGGGACACCCTCATCACCATGGGACGGCCGGAGAACCTCAAGGAACTGGGTGCGGTCACAGGGACCACCGCCTGAGCCGGTCAGCAGGATCTCCACCCCCTGGGTGGGGAGCCGCTGGGCGACCAGCACCCGGTCACCGCGCCGGAAGGCGTATTCCACCGGTATGGCCTGGCCCTCCACCCGCACCCTCCACACCTCGAATCGTCCGGCGGGGGTGAGGACCTCTCCCGGCGGGAGAGCCCGGGCCTGCACGGTCACCGGCTCGCGGGAGGTGGGGTCGACCAGGCGGAAGGTCCAGGAACCCTCCGGCTCCTCGAGGGGGAGCGCGGCAAGGACCATGTCGAGGGCGTAGAGGTCGAAGGTCCCGCGGGCGGGGACGCTCCAGACGCTCCGGGGGGGGAACCGGTCCCCCTCGGGCCCCGTGTCCGCACTCACCCGCCGCACAACCACCAGGGAATCACCCGCCGGCGTATAGCTGAGGTCCGCCTCCAGGCGGCTTCCCTCCATCCCCCGGTTGTCGGTCGACGAGCGCAGCGGGCGCAGGTCGGAGGCGTCCGCCGCAGCCTCGGTGTGCTGCCGGTCCGCTCCCTCCACCCGGCTGATGGAGATCAACGTTCCCGCCTCCTCCCGGATGAGGCTCTCCAGGGAGGCCACCTCCCTGCCCCGCACCTGGATCCGGTATCGCCACTGCCCGCGGGGGACCCGGGAGGTCGCCAGGGGGAGGGCATCCTGCGCCGCTGCGGGAGGAGGAGGGAGGATTGTACCGCCGAGGAGGAGGAGGGAGGCGAATAGGGTCCGCATCGGGTGCTTCTCCCGGTGGTTTGGCTTGACGCCCGTCGGTGGGGCTGTGCAGATTCGGGACAAACATGGCATGCTCCCGGAGCTGCTACAACCGCCGTGTGAACCGGCGAAGCGGGCGGGGTCTGCCGCAGCTGAACCCCCAGACGGGGAAGCGAATGTGAGTCAGGAACGCAAGGAGCTCCTGGGTTTTCCGGCCGTCACCGCGGAGGAGATCAGGGATGTCGACCGCCTCGCTGTCGAGAAGTACGGCATATCCCACGGCCAGATGATGGAGATGGCCGGGGACCGGCTGGCCTCCCTGGCCGCCGAGATCCTCGGCCTGCCCGACCATCACGGTACGCCGGCCCCCATCCTCCTCATGATCGGTCCGGGGGACAACGGGTCCGCCGGCCTGGTGGCATCCCGCCTGCTCTCCAACCGCGGGCTGGAACCGCGTGTGGTCTGCGCGTGTGAGATGGAGAAACTGGGGGAGGAGACGCTCCGCCGCCTGCACACCCTGCGGCAGATGGGGATCCGGATCACCGAGATCGACCCCGAGGGGGAGGGCCCCGGACTCGAAGGGGAGGACCACCCGGCCCTGATCATCGACGCCCTCGTCGGTTCCGGGCTCACCGGCCCGCTGGAGGGGAAGGCAGCCCGCCCGGTGAAGTGGATGAACGGCGCGGGGGCCCCGATCCTGAGCCTCGACGTACCCTCCGGCCTGGACCCCACGACCGGTGAACGGGACGGTCCCTGCGTGCAGGCCCACACGACCATGGCCCTCGCCCTCCCCAAGACGGGACTGCTCGTCCAGGAGGCACGGAAGGTGGTCGGCCGCCTCATCCTCGCCGACATCGGATTGCCCCGCGGACTGTACGCGGACCTGGGTCTCTCGGTCACCGGACGGTTCCCCCCCCTGGGGCGTCTCTCCCTGCTTGCCTGAGGTCCCCCTCCTCCGGCAGGTCGGCAAAGCCGGGTATGGGGCGCATGGTTCGCCTCATCCTCGACGTCCAATCAGTGATGACGTACAATGGGTCCGCCGGGGACCGGTCCCGGACCGGGCGGCGCCGTGCAGGAGGGTGAGGTATGAGCAGGTCCATATCCAACCGGCAGAAGAAGCGGGTCGAGCCTCCCAGGCGCCCCCCCGACCGGCGGCCTCCGCCGGCCGGGGAGCGTCCCGGGAGAGGGAGGGGGGATCGGGGTGCGGCTTGAGCCCATCGAGCGGAAGGTGCTCCGTGCGGTCGCGGTCTTCCTGGCCGTGGTCGCGCTGGGCGGGGCCGGACTGGCCGTCTGGAGCCGATACCAGCTTTTTGCTGAACAGAAGGCCGCCGAGCAACGTCGTGAGTATGAGGAGCAGATGGCCCGCCTCATGGAGGAGGAACTGCTCGCCGAGGGGATGTCCCGGGGAGTGGTCCGGGCGACCCTTGGGGCCCCTGACTCCGTATGGGGAGAAGGGGAGCTGAGGGAGTCGTGGTACTACACGGCGACCCGAAACTACGGGGCGGTCCTGCTTCGGTTCGAACACCAGCAGCTGGCGGAGATCGAACGCAGCACGGGCCTCCCCCCCGACGAAGGGGGATGACCCCCGGTCCCCCGGACCGGAGCACCGGCATGACAAGACCATGGGAAGGAGTCTGCATGTACGTCCGCCGTCTCACCGCTGCCGCCGCCCTCTCCGGGCTGCTCCTGTTCCTGGGAGCTTCCGAGGCCACAGCCCAGTTCACACCGCGTTTCAGTACCGAGGAGCAGGGCCCGAAGGCCCAGTGGCACGTGGGACTGGGCACCACGGTGGTGAACATGGGGGACTACACCAGCGAGCACTGGCCCGAGCTGGAGACGCCGGTCCCGGTCCTCAACCTCCGTTTCGGGGTGGCCATCCCCATCAAGGAGGAGACCCTCTTCCTGATGCCGGAGATCGAGGTGCACACGGCCGGCACCGAGGGGGTCTACAACGTGCCCCCCCTCTACGGTCCCGCCGGAGCGGGTCCCTATGAGGTCCCGACGATCACCCAGCAGGGCTTCAGCGTCCTCCTCAACGTCCTGCGGGGCTTCGATGAGCGCAGGACCCTGGTTGGCGGGGGTATCGGCTACCACCTGATCCGGCACGACCCGGAGATCACCAGCGCCATGCAGTCGGACGGTTCGATCTACCACCGGGATCCCTTCATGCACCTGGGGATCGGCGGCCAGATCCACTTCGCCCGCGCGCTGACCCGGCTGAAGGAGAACATCGTCCTCATGGGGGAAGTGCGGTACGAGGCGGCCTTCCTGGGTGGGAACGTCTCCGACCGCGACATCCTCATGAGCCAGTTCATCCTGGGGTTCTACCTGGCCATCGAATAGGGGGGCTGCCACGCGCCGCATCCACTCCCGCCCCCGGCACATGCCCCTCCTGCTGCTCCTGCTGACGACGGCGGGATGCGGCCACGGTCTGGGCCCGGTGGAGCCCGGCACCACCGGCCTGGAGGGCACGGTCACCCTGGTCGGGTCGTGGCCCCCCGATACCCAGCTCGTGGGGGTGGCCCTCTTCGCCCGCCCTCCCATGCCCGGTGACCTCGTCCTCCCCGCGGCCTTCACCAGCGTCAGCGACACCACCCTCGACTCCTTCGACTACCGGTTCGGCGACGTGCGTGCCGGGAGCTACGACTACCTGGTGGTGGCGTGGCTCGAGAAGGGGGTGGGCCTCTTCGACCTGGAATCGTGGGTGGAACTCGCCGTCCATGAAGAGCCGGTGCTCATAACCCCCGGGGTGGTCCGGCGCATCGACCTCGTCGGAGACTTCTCGCGTGTGCCCGGGGGGACCCCTGGCAGCGGGGGCGGGCGATGAGAGGGTGGGTGAGGGGGGTACTCCTGCTGTGGGCCGCCGCACTCCCGTTCATGCTCCCCGGTCCCGTCGTGGGTCAGGAGGGGGGTACCGTGCGGGGTCGGGTGACCTCGGCCGGGGAGGGGGCGCCCCTGCCCGGCGCACACATCATGGTGGAAGGGACGGTGCGGGGAGGGATCGCGGGTGCCGATGGGGCGTATGTGATCCCGGACGTGGAGCCGGGTCCCCGCATCCTGGTCTTCAGCATGATGGGCTACCGGGCCCTCCGGCGCCGCATCCGGGTCCCGGAGGGGGGTACGGTCCGGGCGGACGCCGCCCTGGAGGCGGTCTCCCTGGTGATGCCGGACGTCGTGGTGACCGCCGGCAGACAGCAGCAGCGCACCGAGGAGGCGTCGGCCGCGGTGACGGTCCTCCCCGGGGAGGGGATCCGCTCCCGTGCGGTGCCCCGGCTGGACGCGGTGCTCCCCCTGGTGCCGGGTGTGACCATGGTGGACAACCAGGTCGGCATCCGGGGATCCACCGGCTACAGCCGGGGGGCCGGCAGCCGGGCCCTGGTACTCCTGGACGGCATCCCCCTCCTGGGAGGGGACACGGGGAACGTGCGGTGGGAGATGCTCCCCCCGCAGATGGTGGAGCGGGTGGAGGTGGTACGGGGGGCCAGCAGCTCCCTCTACGGTTCCTCTGCCATGGGGGGCGTGGTGAACGTGCTCACCCGGTCCCCCGTGGACGAGCCGGGCACCTGGGTACGACTCCACGGCGGATGGTGGGAGGAGCCCTACTACGAGGAATACCGCCGTGACGTCCCAGGGGGGACCACGGCCGGGATCTCCTTCATCCGTTCCCTCTCGTCGGGGAGGGGGGGACTGCTCCTCTCGGGCGGATGGGAAGACACAGGGGGCTACCGGCAGAACGGATGGCGGGAGCAGGGTCACCTCCTGCTGAAGGCAGAGGGTCCCCGGGACCGCCGCGGTACCTGGGGATTCCTGGCCCTGGCCTCCCGGAGCGACGCGGGCCATTTCCTGGAGTGGGCGGGCCCCGACGACCCGTACCGGGTATCGGACGAGGACGCGGGGGACTGGCTGCGCTTCGACGAACAGGCCGCGGCCTTCACCTGGGAACAGATCGCCGGTCGGGGGACCTGGTTCCGGGTGACACCCCACCTCCAGCGGGTGACCTGGGAGCATCACTTCCACGATTCCGATGCCTCGTCGGGTACGATGAGGGGCGGCCTGGAGGCCCAGGTGGTCACCGCCGGACCGTGGGGTACGGTCACCGCCGGGCTGAGCGGGGGCATCACGGGTGTGGCGTCCGGCATCTACGAGGTCTCACGGGTGAGGGAGGGGGCACTCTTCCTCCAGAACGAGGCGGACCTGGGCCCCCGGCTGCGGCTGAGCGCGGGTCTGCGCAGGGACCTCCACGGCACGGACGCCACCCCCTGGCGGAGCGTGTGGAGTCCCCGGGCCGCTGTGGTGTGGCAGGCCGCGGAGTCCCTTACGCTCCGGGTCAACGGGGGGAGGGGTTTCCGGGCACCCAGCGTGGCGGAACTCTTCGCCTCCACATCCACCGGGGGCTTCCAGGTTATCCCCAACCCGGATCTGGTACCGGAGACGGCCTGGACCTGGGAGGGGGGGGCTGCCTGGCGGGTCCCGGAGGTCCTCCATGCGGAGGTCTCCCTCTTCGATTCCCGATACGGGGAGATGATCGAGCCGGGTCTGACGGAGGGGGGGGACATCCAGTTCCGCAACATCCGGGATGCGGGGATACGGGGTGCCGAACTCTCCCTTCGGGGCGTCCTCCCCCTGGTCGGGACCGGGGCGGGGCTGAGTCTGCTGTGGCTCCGGGCACGCGAGAGGGGGAGCGGAGAGCCCCTGGCCTATCGCCGGCCCTTCCAGGCCGCCCTGACGCTGGAAAGGGATCGGGGCCCCCTGCGTGCCGGCCTCGACGTGCGCTGGGGGCGCCGGATGGAGTCGGTCACCGTCTACCCCTTCGAACGCCGGAACGACCTCTGGAGGGTGGACGGCAGGCTCTCCGCGGATGCCGCCGGGATGCGCTGGACCCTCCAGTCCCGAAACCTGACCCGGTACGTGTACACCGTCATCGAACGCAACCTCTCCGCCCCCCGGGAATGGATGCTGACCGTGGAGCGGACATGGGACGACTGAAGACGCGCGCGACCGCAGCCCCCCTGCTGCCCCTCATCACCTTCCTCCTGGTCGGGACCCCTGCCTGCACCGGACCCCCGGCCTGGGATCGGCTCGCGGTGGAGCGGGTGGTGGACGGCGACACGCTGCTGATGGCGGGCGGGGACCGGGTGCGCCTGCTGGGGATCGACGCCCCCGAGCTGAGGGGGGAAGGGGGCGACCCGGAATGCTACGCGGAGGAGGCGGCCCGGATGCTGGAGGAGCTGATCGACCGCAGCGGAGGGCGGGTCCGGCTGGAGGGGGGCTCGCCTCCACGGGACGTGTGGGGACGCACCCTGGCCTGGGTATGGGACGAGGGGGGGCGGCTGCTGAACGAGGAGATGCTCCGGGAAGGATGCGCCCGCCTGTATGAAGGAGCGGGAGAGGGAGGGTTCGCCCCGCGGCTGGCAGCGGCCGAGGCCCGGGCCCGGGAGGGGTCCCGGGGGTTCTGGCATCCCCTGGCCTGCGAGGGCATCACTCCTCGCTGAAGGGCCGTCCCAGGCTGATGCCCAGCTTCTCCGCGGTCTCGGTGATGTGGCCGCGGGGAGGGACGGTCTTGATGCGCCCCACACACTCGGAGAGGGGGATGGTACCGATATCGTTCCCCCGGATCCGGACCATGTGCTTCTCCTCGCCGTTCCGCAGGGCGGTGACGGCCATCACCCCCAGCCGTGTGGCCAGCACCCGGTCGAAGGCGGTGGGGGATCCGCCCCTCTGGAGATGCCCCAGCACCACGCAGCGGGTGCTCATGCCGGTCATCTCCTCCAGGCGCCCTGCCATCCACTCCCCGATACCGCCCAGGCGCTCCTGACCTCCCGTCTCGTCAGCGGACTCCTGCACCACCCGGTCCCCCCCCTCGGGCAAAGCACCCTCACCCACCACCACCAGGCTGAAGAGGCTGCCGGTGGCCCTCCGGTCCCGGATCTTCTCCGCCACCACATCCAGTTCGAAGGGGATCTCGGGGATCAGGGCCACGTCGGCCCCCCCGGCGATGGCCGACTCCAGGGCGATCCACCCGGCGTACCGTCCCATCATCTCCACCACCATGACCCGGTTGTGGGACTCGGCCGTGGTGTGGAGCTTGTCCAGGGCCTCGGTGGCGGTGGTCAGGGCGGTGTTGAATCCGAAGGTGAAATCGGTCTCGGGGAGGTCGTTGTCGATGGTCTTGGGTATGCCGATGACCCGGAGTCCCTCGTCGCCCAGGTTCTTGGCGGTGGCCAGCGTGCCGTCCCCCCCGATGCAGACCAGCGCGTCCAGTCCCAGGCGTTCGGCGTTGGTGAGGATCTCCTGGTGACGGTCCACGTAGATCCGGTTCCCCTCCCGGTCCCTCTCGGGCCACTCGTAGGGGTTCCCCCGGCTGCTCGTCTTGAGGATCGTCCCCCCCTTGGGGAGGATCCCCTGCACGTTGTCCGGGCGCAGCGGCCGGGTCCGGACCGGGTCCATGAGTCCCTCGTAGCCCTCTTCGATGCCCACCACCCGCCACCCGGGTCCCAGGACCGCGCTCTTGGTGACGGCGCGGATCACCGCGTTGAGACCGGGTGCGTCGCCGCCGCCGGTGAGGATGCCGATCGTCTGGATCATCTTCGTCCCTCCGAAGGGAAGGGGGCTCGTGCCGGTAGAGTCATCAGGAGATACGGAGCGTCCCGGCCCGGGGCCGGGTGCTGTCGAGTGGAAGGATGGGCGGGCGGTCCCCGCCGTTCAAGGGCATTCCCCCGAGGAACGTCATTGTCACGCGGCGGGAACGGGACCAGTTTAGTCCCCGTCCGGATACCGGCAAAGGGTGACCTCAACGCGAGATAGGACTCCCCCTGTGAAACTCCATACCAAGATCCTCATCGGACTCATCCTCGGGGCGCTGTTGGGTCCCCTGATGGGCGAGTGGGCCGTCGCGCTGGAGCCGTTCGGCCAGGCGTTCATCCGGCTGCTGATCATGATCGTCATCCCGCTGGTCATGGCCTCGCTGATCATCGGGACCGCCAGCCTGGGCGACCTGCGCAAGCTGGGGCGGATCGGGATCAAGACGATCGGCTACTACCTGGTGGCCACCGCCCTGGCGGTGAGCCTGGGACTCGTGGCCGGGGGCATCTTCACCCCCGGGTCCAACCTGGACCCCGAGGTGCAGGAGCAGATGCTGGAGGACTACGGCGGGGTGAGCCAGGAGCGCATGGGGGATCTCACCGAGAAACCGGGGCTCCAGGACATCCTCTTCAACATCATCCCCCGGAACCCCATCGCGTCCATGGCCAACATGGACATGCTCCAGATCATCTTCTTCAGTCTCTTCTTCGGCATCGCCCTCACCGTCCTGGCCCCCGACCGCAGGAAACCGGTGATCGACGTGCTGGAGGGCATCAACGATGCCATGGTGGTCATCGTGGAGATGATCATGAAGATCGCCCCCTACGGCGTCTTCATCCTCATCGCCGCGGTGGCCGGACGTTTCGGGTACGCGGTGCTCCTGAGCCTGCTCAAGTATGTCCTGGTGACCATCGGTGCCATGGTGCTCTACACGATCACCTTCTACCCCTTCACCCTGCGCCTCTCGGGGATGAGCCCGATCCTCTTCTTCAAGCGGTTCTACGAGGTGATGGTCTTCGCCTTCTCCACCTCCAGCAGCAACGCGGCGCTGCCCATCAACCTCCGGGTCTCCGAGGAGGACCTGGGGGTGAGCCGGGACGTGGCCTCCTTCGTGCTCCCGCTGGGCGCCACCGTGAACATGAACGGGACCGCCATCTACCAGGGGGTGAGCACCATCTTCATCGCCCAGGTCTACGGCATCGACCTGGGCATCGCGGCCCTGGCGACGGTCGTGATCACCGCCACCCTGGCCAGCATCGGGGCCGCGGGGGTACCGGGCATCGGCTTCATCACCCTCACCATCGTGCTGGAGGCCCTGGGGATCCCGCTGGAGGGACTGGCGATGATCCTGGGTGTGGAACGGATCCTGGATATGACCCGGACCGCGATCAACGTCACCGGGGACTCGGCCTGCGCCATCTGGGTGGCCCACACCGAAGGGGAGCTCCACATCCCCGAGACCCTGACGGAGGAGACACCGAAGGCGGACGAGGTGGTCTGAGGCCCAAGAGAGGGGAAGCAGAAAGGGGCCGCCGTGAGCGGCCCCTTCTCGTCGCTGGATGGTGTACGGGTCGTGCGGCCGCGCGCTAGAAGTCGGCCGCGGCCCGCTCGGCGGTACTGTAGTTCTTGAAGAGGGTGTCCAGCTTGCTGATGGCGAAGAGCCCCCGGGCCTTGTCCTGGAGGCCGGAGAGCTTGAGTTCGCCATCGGCGTTGGAGAGGGTCGTCCGGGCCGCCATGATGGTGCCCAGGCCCACCGAGTTGAGCCACTTCACCTTGCTCATATCGAGCACGACCTTTTTGACACCCTCATCCACGAGCTCCTTCACTTCATCGTGGATGGCCGTGGTCTCGGGCCCGCCCATCAGCTTGCCTCCGGGCTGCAGCACCGCGACATCGTCGATCATCTTCTTCGGTACGGACATCTACCCTCTGCCTCCTGCTTGTGATAGCGGAAGTGCGGGAGCCCCTGCTCCCCGCACCGGGC
Source organism: bacterium (assembly GCA_046497505.1). GTDB lineage: Bacteria > Blakebacterota > Blakebacteria > Blakebacterales > JAWOFN01 > JAWOFN01. The sequence goes on from JAWOFN010000122.1 coordinate 32,027, forward strand.
GAGTCTACGTCCCTCCCGCCTGTCGGGTCAAGGATCCCGCCGTGCGTCGGCTCAGAAGACCACCAGCGTCATGGTCTTCTCCACACCCTCCATCTTCCGGACCTCGCTCTCCACCAGCTCGGCGATGCGGCCGTAATCCTCCGCCTCCAGCTCGGCGATGGCGTCATACGGTCCGGTTACGGTGTACGCTGCGGTGACGTGTTCGGCGTTGCGCAGCTGGGCCACGATATCGCTCACGGCGCCGGGTTCGACGTTGATCAGCACAAAGGCTTTCGCAGGCATTTCGGTTCTCGCGCTTGTGGGTGAACGGTATCATTCAACGCGGTCTGGAACATGGTATCTGCCCGGCGGACGGGCAAGACAAAGGAGTGCGACCCCCATGCGCCCCAGTTCGATCTCGATCCTCCCCATAGCGGTCCTCTCGGTCCTCCTGGCGCTCCCGGCGGTCTCCCGCGCTCAATCGGGCGGACGGGGGTTCCATCCCCCGCAGCAGGTCGGGGCGGGGGGGGGAGCCCATGCGGGGATGCTCCAGGTCAGCCTGCCGGAGATCGATGCCCGCCTCCGGGCCATGGGATTGGAGGGGCTGGAGGAGTGGCTCATGCTCTACGGGGGAGGCGGGAGCCTCCAGCGCGGGCACTGGCAGATCGGAGGAGCAGGTTACGGCGGGAGCACCGAACAGACGGTGGTCAGCGGGGAGACCCTCCGCTCCGCCCGTCTCGACCTGGGCTACGGGGGACTCACCCTGGGCTACGTCAAGGCCGCCGGCAGCCTGAAGCTCACCCTGGGGACCCTGCTGGGGATCGGGAGCATGGAACTCACCCTCCGCCGGACACCCGAGGCACCCGCCTCGTGGGCCGACCTGTGGGAGGAGTACGAAGCGGGGAGTCCTCCCGGACCCGTGGACCCCGGCGACCTCCGGCTCTCTACCCGTCTGACCGGGAACTGGTTCGCCGTCGAGCCCTTCGTGGACGTCCGCTACTGGCTGGTCCCCCTGGTGGCGGTGGAACTCTCCGCCCACTACCACCTGGGGAGCATCGGCGGCGGGAAGCTGGAGCAGAACGGCGTGGCCATCCCCGGCTCCCCCGAACTGGACCTCTCCGGCATGGGCTTCCGAGTAGGGCTCTTCATCGGCTTCTGAGGCCCCCCTGGATCCCGTCCTCCGCACCCGCGCTCTGAGCCGCAGCTTCGGCACCGTCCGTGCCGTGGAGGAGCTCGACCTGGAGGTGGGGGCCGGCGACATCTACGCCTTTCTGGGCCTGAACGGGGCGGGGAAGACCACCACGATCCGGATGCTCCTTGGGATGATCCGCCCCACCTCGGGCAGCGCGTTCCTCTTCGGCGGCCGGGCTGGGCGGGGGGACGGGGATCTCTGGGCTCGGGTGGGCTACCTGGTGGAGAGTCCCCGTCCCTGGCCCGAACTCACCGTACGGGAGAACCTGGGGGCGTGGCGCCGGCTCTACCGCCTCGAAGACCCGGCGTCGGTGGACCGCACCCTCGAGGAGATGGGACTGGCCCCCTATGCGGACGTACGGGCGTCCACCCTCTCCCAGGGGAACCGCCAGCGCCTCGGTCTGGCCCGGGCGCTCATCCACCGTCCGGAACTGCTGATCCTGGACGAACCGGCCAACGGTCTGGATCCGGCAGGAGTGGTGGAGGTACGGGAACTGCTCCTCGATCTCGCCACCGAACAGGGGACCACGATCTTCCTCTCCTCCCACATCCTTGGGGAGGTGGCCCGCCTGGCCACCCGCGTGGGAATCATCCATCACGGACGGCTGGTGGAGGAACTGGACAGCGAGGTCCTGCAGCGGCACCAGCGGAGCCGGCTCGTGGTGGACGCCCGGGACCGGGAGGGTGCCGCGGAGGCCCTTGCCGCCAGGGGCCTTGAAGTCACGCGGACCGGAGAGGGGTTGCTGGAACTGGACGGGCCCCGGGCGGTGGAAGCCCCGGAGGAGATCGCCCGCCTGCTGGTGGAAGCGGGTCATCCTCCGGCCCGCCTGAGCGTGGAGGAGGAGGGCCTGGAATCCTACTTCCTCCGCCTGGTGGGGAGGGAGGAACGATGAGGGCTCTGAGAGGCGCCTTCGCAGTGGAGTGGCTGAAGGTCCGGCGCTCGAAGGTGCCCTGGATCACCGCGGCGGCCTTCGGCCTGGCCCCCCTCTTCGGCGGGCTCTTCATGATCATCCTGAAGGACCCGCAGGCCGCCGAGAGCCTGGGACTGCTGGGGACCAAGGCCCAGGTCATGGCGGGGACCGCGGACTGGTCCACCTACCTGGGCCTGCTGGGCCAGTCCGTGGGGGTGGGGGGGATCATCGTCTACAGCATCGGGGCGAGCTGGGTCTTCGGGAGGGAATGGTCGGACGGCTCGGTGACCGACCTGCTGGCCCTGCCCACCCCCCGGGGATCCATCGTGACCGCGAAGTTCGCGGTCTTGCTCCTCTGGTCCACGGGTCTGACCCTCTACGTGCTTCTCCTCGGCCTGGCCGTGGGGGGACTCATCGGCCTGCCCGGATGGTCCGCAGAGGTCCTGGCCTCGGGGCTCACCGTCCTGGGGACCACCGCGCTCATCACGGTCCCCCTCATCGCCCCCATCGCCCTCATCGCCTCGGCGGGTCGGGGCTACCTGGCGCCTATCGGAGCCGCCATCCTCTTCCTGGTCATCGCCCAGATCCTCGGGGCCACCGGATGGGGACCCTACTTCCCCTGGACCGTCCCCGCGCTGCACAGCGGTATGATCGGGCCCCGCGGGGACTCCCTGACCACGACGGCGAGCTACCTCGTCGTGGCCGGCGTGAGCCTGGCCGGTCTCGCCGCCACCTTCCTCTGGTGGCGCCTGGCGGACCAGACGGCCTGAGGGCGCGGGTCCCACCTCCTCGTCGAGAAGGTCCGGCTCGAGGCCGGAGGGGGATTCCCGGAGGTTATGTGCAGGAAGAAGGGCCGCACCCCGTATGGGGAGCGGCCCTCTCTGGTGATCTTGCGATGAACGGTCGGTCGGATCAGCCGCCGCTCGGTCCGGGCATGGGGAGCACCCGGATCACCCGGGTGATCTCCTCATCGCCTACGGTCACCTTCAACATGTGACGTCCCGGCTCGATGGGGCGACCACGGTTCGCCTGGCGGCCGCCGCCGGAGCCGCCCCGGTAATCGGGGCGGAGGCTGATGTCCACGAAGTGGAGCCCGCGGGTGCCCGGGGCGGTCTCCTCACGGAGCACGTCCCCCTCGATATCGGTGATCTCGAGGGTCACCTCGTCCACCTCCTCGCCCACCCAGTACTCCACGCGCACGGCGAAGGGGGGGTTCTCGGCGGCGTAGTACTTGTCGCCGGGGAACCAGGTCTGGCCGCTGCTGCTCCAGGCGTAGACGGGGTCGGTGGGGAAGAGCTGGAAGGGCTCCTCCATGGCCTCGGCGTCCAGGGCCTGCAGCCCGGTGATGTCGTCCATCACCCAGAAAGCCAGCCCGTGGGTGGCGATGATGAGGTCGTTCTCCCGGGGGTGTACGGCCAGGTCGTGGACCGGCGCCACGGGCAGGTTGTTGTTGAAGCGCTGCCACCGGTCCCCCCGGTCACGGCTCACGTACACGCCGCTCTCGGTGCCCAGGTAGAGGAGGTCGGGGTTCACCGGGTCCTCGGTGATCACGTATGCCGGGTCCTCGGCGGGGAGGCCGCCGGTGATCTCGGTCCAGTTGGCCCCGAAGTCGTCGGTACGGAAGACGTAGGTGGCCAGATCACCGGTCCGGTGCCCGTCGAAGGTCACGTAGGCCCGGCCCGGTTCGTGAGCGCTGGGGCGCACCCTGCTCACCCAGGTGCTGTCCGGCACGCCGGTGAAGTTCAAGGTCACCTCGGTCCACGAGTTCCCGCCGTCCCGGGTGTAATGGATCCGTCCGTCGTCGGTGCCCACCCAGACCAGGCCCGGGAGCATCGGGGACTCGCCGATGGTGATGATGGAGCAGTGGTTCTCCGCCCCGGTCTGCATGTCCCCCCGGTTCCGGGCCTCGTACTTGACCGGGTCGTCGTAGGTGAGGTCGCCGCTTATGACCGTCCAGCTCTCCCCACGGTCGGTGCTCTTGAAGAGGTACTGGGCACCCAGGTAGAGGGTGCGGGGGTTGTGGGGGGAGAGGATGAAGGGGGTACTCCAGTTGAAGCGGAGGTCGGCCAGCTCGCCCGGCTCGGCGTTCAGGATGTTGGAACGGGACCCGCCGCGGCGCCGCAGGAACTCCCGCTGCTCCTCGGAGAGGTTCGGGTCCTCCTCCCGGGGGGGGCGCGGGGTGATGGAGGAGGACTCCCCTGTGGCGAGGTTGTGCCGGTTGACCCGTCCCCGCTGGCTCTCGGCGTAGAGGACGATATCGGGGTCCACCGGGTCCACCTGGGCGTGGAAGCCGTCGCCGCCGTTGTAGAATGACCAGTGCTCGTTCTGGATGCCTCCGGGGTCGGTCACCAGGTGCGGCCCTCCCCAGGTGCCGTTGTCCTGGAGCCCGCCGTAGACGTGGTAGGGGACCTGCATGTCGTAGCCCAGGGCATAGAACTGCCCGATGGGGAGGTTCTTCAGGGAATCCCAGGTCTCCCCGGCATCCCAGGAGACCCCCACGCCGCCGTCGGAACCGGTGATGATGTGGTCGGGGAAGGTCGGATCGATCCAGAGTGCGTGGAAGTCCACGTGGTGGTTCCCGGTGATGTTCTCCACCGTGTCGTTCTCGCGGCGGTCTTCGTAGTCGTCCACCACCTCACGCTGGGCATCCACGTCGTCGATCCGGTAGAGGGAACCGTCCACCAGGTAGACCCGGTCGGGGTCCACGGGGTCCACGCGGAGCTGGCAGTAGTAGAAGGGACGTCCGTTCCGCCAGTCCACCATCTCCCAGGTGGCACCGGCGTCGGTGCTGCGGTAGGTGCCCCCCAGGTTCGGTACCCCGCCGCCCCGGCGTCGCTGCTGTCCCTCTTCCTCCTCCGGCCGGGGGGCGTCCGGGTCGTCGGTGAAGGATTCGATCCGGGCGTAGAGGATGTCCGTGTCGCCCGGGAAGATCACGATGCTGCTCTTGCCCCATCCCTCGATGGGGGGGAGTCCGCCCCCCTCCAGCCGCCGCCAGGTGGTCCCGGCGTCGGTGGACTTCCAGATCCCGGCGTTGTGGTCCCCGCCCCCGCTCGTGAAGACCCACGGCTTGCGGATCCGCCACCAGGAGGTGGCGTAGACCACGTCGGGATCGGAGGGGTCGATCTGCACATCGTAGAAGCCGGTCCCGTCGTCGAACCCCTTCACCAGGGTCCAGTCCTCACCGCCGTTGGTGGACTTGAACAGGCCGCGGCGGCCGTAGTCGAGGTCCCACTGCAGCCCCTGGGCCGCCACGTACACGATGTCGGGGTCGTCGGGATGCACGGCGATCCGTCCCACCGATCCGATGTCCTCCAGCCCCATGTGCTCCCAGGTCTCCCCGCCGTCGTCGGATCGGTAGACCCCGTCCCCCCAGCTCACCGAGTTCCGGTTGTGGGGCTCCCCCATGCCGACGTAGACCCGGTCGGGGTCGGAGGGGGCCAGGGCGATCTCCCCCACCGCGGCCGTCGCACCCCCTTCGAAGACCAGTTCGAAGGTGGTACCGGCGTTGACGGTCTTCCAGAGACCGCCCGCGGCTGCCGCCACGTAGAAGGTCCCCGTCCCCGGGACACCTTCGAGGTCGGAGACCCGGCCGGACATGTTGGCGGGGCCGATCTGGCGCCATTCGTACGAACCGATGATGGGATCCCTCTCCCCTTCCTGGGCGCCTGCCGGCAGGGCCTGCTGGAGGATCAGGAGGGACGCTGCCGCGGCCAGCAGCGCTGGGAACGGGGAACGTGCGCGCATGGGGAGGATCCTTTGCTGGAGATCGTGGGAGTCCACCGGTCACCTCATACCCCGCCTCACGAGGGAAATACCATTCCCGGGATCGATCCTTCAACGGGATCGATCCGGCGCCGGTCTCCCCCTCACTCGGCCAGGTCGGCCTCCTCGGAGAGGGGGCGCTCGGACTCCGGGGGTACGGGACCCGGAGGAGAGGCGAGGGCCGGCATGCCCATCACGCTCCGGTAGAAGGCGGTCTGTCCCGCCAGGAAGACCATCCGCAGCCAGACCAGGGTGAGGATGAAGAGCTGGGAGAGGGCGAAGGTGAGGAAGAGCCCGGGGCCGGATGTCGATTCCACCCACCCGTAGATGAGACCGTAGAGGAAGACCACTGCCGCTCCGAGGAGCACGGTGATGTAGAAGAGTCCCAGGACCCCGCCCAGGTTCCGCCGCACGAAGCCGAAGGAACCGAAGAGGGTGGGGACCAGGCCCATGCGGTCCCAGGCGGCCGCCGCCGCCCGGGCGTAGTCGCTCCACATGTGGACGAAGAAGCCGCCCGCGGTGAGCAGCAGGGCGCCGGCCCACATCACGAGGGTGGGGGTCCACTCGGTGGTCGCGTCTCCCCGTACCGCGCCATACCACCCCTCCAGCAGCCCCCCGACGGGGCCCCAGAGGATCCAGTAGAGGAGCTGGGCCGCCACCAGGATGCCCAGCAGGGCGGGGAAGTAGCGTCCGGCCCGGTCGAAGAAGAAGCGGAGGGTGAAGCGGCTCTCCTCCTCGGAGAAGAGCCCCAGCATCCCGCCGGTCAGGAAGGTGGAGGTCAGCATGTAGGCGATCCCCAGCCAGAAGAGCCAGATGGGGACATCGGTGCGCAGACCGCCAGTGGCATACGACTCGAAGGTGCGCATGAACTGCAGCGCCCCCACCTGCCACGGCGCGATGCTCGCGGCGGGGGAGGCGGGGTCGACCTGCTCGCTGAACTCCCGGTGCCACAGCCAGTCCCACCCCTCGGCCATCTCGGCGGCCGACTCGGTCCGGGGGAGGGTGCTCTCCAGCGCCTCCCCGGCGGAGAGGGCTGCGCCGCCGGCGAGGAGCAGACCCGCCAGCCAGAAGAGGAGCAGTCCCCTCCAGTGCCGACAGGCCTCGCGGATACCCTTGAAGAACGCTCCGAACACCATGGGGGCCTCCTACGCGGTGAAGGCGAAGAACTCGAGAATGGTCTGGATCCAGGTCAGGAGCCGGATCAGGAGCTTCCACAGCCCCCGCCGGTCCGCCTCACGCTGCCAGGAGTTGTTCATCCGTTCCACATCCAGGACCAGCTTCTCCTCGGGATCCGCGACCACCCGGGCCACACGGGCCGGCCGGCGGTAGGTGAAGAGGCGGGAGCGGTCGGTCCCGTCCCAGCGTTCGATGACCTCCTCCCCGTCCTCGAAGACCACCAGCACCTCTACCGGGATGTGGACCTCCCCCAGCCGGCGGACCGTGACCTCCGACTCCCAGAGGTCCCCCTCCGGCCGGGGTGCCTCCGCGGGTGTCCATGGCGGACCCCCTTCCGGCGCATAAGGGGGCGGTCCCAGGCTGCCGCGGGGAGCGCGGAGCCGCCGATCCTCCACCGGGTCCACAGCGTAGTCCAGGACCCCGGCGGTGCGGTAGACCTGGTCGAAGAACCAGTCCAGGTCCCGGCCGGCCACCTCCTCGGCGGTGCGGAAGAAGTCCTGGGGAAAGGGATGCCGGTAGCGGTAGCGCATGTGGTAGACGGCGAGGACCTCCCGCCAGGTCTCCCAGCCGAGATAGCCCTCCAGCGTCCAGTGCATCAGCTCCGGCTTGCTGTAGGCCAGGGCCCCGTAGGGAGCCCCCTGGAGGTAGGAGGGCACGTCCATGGCCTTCGACCGGGCGTGGGCCCGGTAGCGCGGGGCGGCGGCCCATTCGAAGGGGACAGCCGCTTCCCAGAGGGTGACGGGGAGTCCGAAGACGCGTACCTCCTCGTGGTTGGACGCGGGGCCGTAAGCCACCTTCTGCACCCGGGACTCGGAGTAGGAGGTGAAGCCCTCGTCCATCCAGGCGTCCACCGTCTCGTTGTTCCCCACCAGACCGTACCAGAACTGGTGGCCGAATTCGTGGATCGTGACCCCCTCGGGACGCATCACCCCTCGGGCGGGGAAGAGGGGGGCGCCGCCGGTGAAGAAGGTGGGGTACTCCATCCCGCCTGCCCCGGAGTTGTAAGGGGGGTCCACCACCGTGCAGGTGGTGTAGGGATAGGGACCGAACCAGTCGCTGAAGTAGTGCAGGGCATAGCGGGTGGCCTGCAGGTAGCGCTCTTTCAGGCCCCTGTGTTCGGGGGTCAGCAGGAGGGTGATCTCGGTGCTGTGTCCGGGGAGGAACTCGTAGTCCTCGACGTACACCAGGTACTCGGGCCAGGCGGTCCAGGCGAAGTCGTGCACCATCTCCTGTCGGAAGCGGTGGGTGGTGGTGCCGTCGGCATGCGTGTCCCGGCGGGCGGCCCGCTCACCGGTGGCCCCCACCACGTACTCGCTCGGCACGGTGATGCTCACGTCGTAGGTGCCGTAGTCGGCGAAGTACTCGACCGGGAAATACTGGTGCGCCTCCCACCCCTGTTCGGTGAGGACCCCCACCTTGGGGAACCACTGGGCCAGGAAGTAGTGATCCCCTATGTATCCGGTCCGGGCGAAGGTCCGGGGGACCTTGCTGGTGAAGTCCAGGCGTATCACCACCTCCCCCCCGGCGGGCAGGGGGCGGGGCAGTTCCACTTCGAAGAGGGTCTGGTCCCAGGGGTTGCCGTCGTCGGGCTGGATGTAGGTGAAGCTCTCAAGGACGTCCTCTCCGGGAAAGAACATGTTCGGTTCCACCCGGGCCCCGGTGACCTGGATCCACGCCAGGCGGTCCTTCCCGACCTCTTCGGGCAGGGTGCGGCCGGAACGCCGCATCCAGGTGCTGGCATCGGTCTTCCAGGCGTTGTAGTAGGCGTGGAACCGGAGGGTACGCACGGGTCGGGACGTGCTGTTCCGGAAGGTGAGGACCTCCCATCCCGATACGGTATGGGTGGAGGGGTCCAGCGTCACGTCCATGCGGTAGGAGGCGGTGGGGCGGAAGGAGGGTTCTTCGACGGCCACCCCGGAGGGGAGCTGCTGGGAGGCGGACGGGGGCGCGGAGGCCAGGATGAGCAGGGATCCCAGGAAGAGCGGGAGTGAGACCCGGCGGGAGATCTTCATGGTGCCTCCTCGAAGCGGATGAGTCGGTTCTTCTTCAGGTCCCGGAGGAAGGAGGCGGTCCGGTGGGCGAAGATCTCGGGGTCCTCCCCCCGCTCACGCCTCGCCTCTTCCACGATATCGGCCACCGTGCGATCCCCCTCGCACCGCCTCCAGACGAAGGAGCCCGGCTCGTCCAGCTGGATCCGGACGCGTTCTCCTCTGCCGAAGAGCTTCGCGAAGAAGGTCAGTAAACGGCCGCGGGGCGCGTGGATGACCACGCGCCCCGCATCATCTTCCTCCCATCCGGCGGTCCGGACGGGTACCAGGTCGAACAGGTTCACCCTACACGGTCGGCGGGATCTGGCGGCCCATGAGACTCTGGAGGGGATAGCGTATCAGCACCCACCCCAGCAGGGGGAACACCAGGAACCCGATGTAGGGGCTCTGGCTGATGACCGGCAGTTCCACGGCCAGCATGTAGAGGCCGGCGAGGAGCACGCCCGTGAGGGCCTCACCCGCCACCAGCCCGGACGCCAGCAGGGTCCCGATGTTGATGGCGGCCTCCCGCTCCTCCTCTTCCACGTCGCGCTTCTCCAGCCGCCACTGCAGGATCCAGGCGATCATGCCGCCGGCGAAGATGGCGAAGGTGGTGGGGAAGGGGAGGTACATGCCCACGGCGATGATCATGGGACTCGGGGTGTTCACCAGGATCAGGCCGAAGGCGAAGAGCATGCCGATGATGACCAGGGGCCAGGCCATGTCGCCGCCCACTATGCCCTGGGTCATCAGGGCCATCAGCCCCGCCTGGGGCGCCGGGAGGATCTCCCCGCCGATGCCCCCCGGGGTACCCTGGTTCAGGATGATCAGGGGCCATATCAGCACCAGGCTGGCGGCGGCCACGCCGATGAGCTCCGCCCACTCCATCCGCCAGGGCGTCCCGCCCAGGATCTGACCCACCTTCAGGTCCTGCATCATGTCGCCGGCCACGCCCGCGGCACAGCAGACCACCGTCGCCACGGCCAGCACGGCGATGATGCCCTCGGTGCCCGTGGTCCCCAGGGCCACCATGAGGAGGGCGGCGATGAGGAGGGTGGAGAGGGTCAGGCCGGATATGGGGTTGGAGGAGGAGCCGATGAGGCCCACCAGGTAGCCCGCGACCGCGGCGAAGAAGAAGCCGGCGGCGGCCATGACCAGTGTGGCCACGATCCCGCTGAAGAGGCTGCCGGAGAAGTAGGTGTAGAGGGCGGCCATGGGGATCATGAGCACGCCGATCGCGGTGAAGATCCACTTGAAGTCCAGGTCGATCTCCAGCCGGCTCGGCTTCTCGGTCCCCGACTTCAGTTTCTTCATGTCCTCCATCGCCTTGCTGATCCCGCTGGTCAGCGGCCTGCGCAGGCGGAAGAGGGTGTAGAAGGCGCCCACCAGCATGGCGCCCACGGCCAGGGGACGCACCTGGTAGTACCAGACGTCCGCCGCGATCTCCTCCCAGCCGTGGCCGGCGGCCAGCAGGGCGGAGAGGTCGTTGTTGAAGAAGAGGATGGCGGGTATGAGGAGCAGCCAGGCGAACACACCGCCGCTGAAGGTCAGCGAGGCGAGCCGGGGTCCGATGATGTAGCCCACCCCCATGAGGGCGGGAGAGGCCGCCGGGGTCTCGATCTGCATCCCCCCCTGGTAGGTCTGTTCGACACCCAGCAGGCTGATCTTCGACTGGGCGAACTCGATGAACCAGGTCTTGGTCTCGGTGAAGAGCTGCAGGCCCCGGGCGTTCTTCAGGAACTCCAGCAGGGCGGCCAGGCCCATGGCGCCGAAGACGTACTTGGCGCCTGTGGCCCCCCCCTGGCCCGCCTTGACGATCTCGGCGGCCGCTACGGACTCGGGGAAGGGGAGCCCCGCCTCCTCCACGAGGGAGCGGCGGAGGACGATGACGAAGAGCACACCGAGCACACCGCCCACCAGCATGAGGCCGGTGCTCTCCCAGTAGTTGAGGGTCTCCCAGACACCCGAGATGAGGAAGGCCGGGATCGTGAAGATGGCCCCTGCCACCAGGGCCTCACCCACGCTGGCGGTGGTACGGGCCACGTTCTCCTCGAGGATGGTTCCCTTGAACACACGCAGGACCGCCATGGCCACCACGGCAGCGGGGAAGGTGGCGGCGACCGTCATCCCGGCCCGAAGCCCCAGGTACGCGTTGGCGGCACCCAGCACGACGGCCATGATGATACCGAGGATCAGGGCCTTGGCCGTGAATTCGGCCATGTGGGTGTCGGCCGAGACGTACGGCTCGAACTCCAGAGGCGCCGTGGTCTTCTCGAATTCCGATTCAGCCATTGTGGACTCTCTCTTCGTAGGGATCTGCGTCGAACGTGCCGGGTGGACGGCAGGTCGGGTGGCATTATCCGCATCGGCCGCGAAGGGTGTCAAGGACGACCCCTCCCCCCGCTTCTGTTGACCGCGGCGAGGGTCGTGGGTACGCTTATCTTGTATTCGGAACGTCTCGGAACAGGGGGTGACACATGCTCAGACGGCGCGGGGCCGTTCTCGCGGCCCTGCTCCTCCTCGCCGGCGCCTGCGGAGGCGGCGGGAGCGATGAGGAGGGGCAGGAGCAGGAACAGGCCGCTGAGGCTTCCCAGGCCGCGGAGAGCTCACGGGCAGCACCCGACACCGGAGAGGTCCCGGAGCAGCCCGCCGTGGTCAGGGAATCGGAGGACTCCCCCTTCGGTTTCTATACCATCCAGATGTCCTCCTGGCAGAGCCGCTCCAAGGCGGAGTCGGAGGCGGAACGGTATCACCGGATCGGCCTGGAGGCATATGTCCAGCAGGCCGACCTGGGGGAGGAAGGGACCTGGTACCGGGTCCGGGTGGGCAGGTATCCCGCCCTCTCCGAGGCACGGGAGGCGGCCAGGTCTTTGACCGGGATCGACCCGGACCGAACGTGGGTGGACAACTATCGGGAGCGGGGATCACCCCCGCCGCCCTGAAGGATCCGGGGAGGACCGATCGGTGGTGATGCGTTCGTCACCGCCCGCGGTGCGCCCTGATATACGCGGGCCCGAAGGGAGCGCAGGACCTTGAAGAAGCTGTTCTTGTTCCTCCTGGTGGTACTCGTCGCCGCGCCCCCCGCGGCATGGCGCCTGGAGGAGGACAGGACCCTGCAGGTCGTGGTGGTGGACGAATCCGTCCAGGGGCGGGGATTCGAGGAACATGCCGGGTTCCATTGGCTCCTGGAACACATGAGGGTCCGTGCCCCCGGCGGGGCGGCCTACCTCCCGAGCGACTATTTCGGATACTATCCCGCGGCGGCGGAGAGGGCGGTCCGGTTCACCCAGGAGGACCTGGACGACGCGGACCTGGTCTACCTGGCGGACGCTTTCGGGACATGGCGCAGCGGGCTGGAACAGTTCGAGATGATGCGGGACCGGGACCGTGACGAGTGGATCCACAGCGGCTTCACCTACCAGGAGATGCGTGCCCTCCTGACCTACATCCAGGAAGGGGGACACCTGGTGGCCGAGGCCTTCCTCTTCTTCGCCCGGCACCCCGCCGGCGGGGAGATGCGGCGCGAGCTCGAGGAGGCGCTGGGCGTGGTGTGGACGGGATGGATAGGGGGCTGGTTCAAGGACCTGAACAACATCTACGAGGTCCCCTTCTGGGTCCGGGGCATGTACGAGCGGAACCACGGCCAGCAGTGGCCCTATCGGGGCCCCGGCGTGATCTTCATCAACCCCTCCGAAGCGGAGTTCGTGGTCCTCACCCCGGGGATCGAACTGCGCAGTCCCCGCCCCGAGATCGCCATCAACCGCCGGGAACGGGCCCTGGGTACCGGAGTGGAGTCGAACATACCCCTGGCGGGATGGTTCGAGGTGGTGGAGGCCCCCGATCCCAGCATGGTCCATGCCTCGGTTCGCATCCAGCTCACCGCGACGGGACAGAACCTGATGCAGGAACACGGCATCCCCGCCAGCTTCCCCCTGGTGGTGGCCCGGTGGGTGGATCGGAACACCTACTACGTGGCGGCGGACCTGGGGGAGGTACCCGGCTGGCTGGGTCCCGGACGCATGAAGTGGGCCCCCGAGATCCGCGGCCGGATCGCCCCCCTGCTGGACGCCCAGGTATCCACGGGTGAACAGGCGTTCTGGCGGTTCTACATCCCCTTCATGCGGAACATCGTCGACAGCAGGGTCTACTGACCTCCCGGCCGGAAGAAGAGAACGCCCCGGAGGCTGCGGGCCGCCGGGGCGTCTTCGGTGGTGCTCGGGTGCTCTGTACGGAGGGTCAGTCCATGATCATGACGTCCCGGACCTCGACCCGGAAGAGCTTCCTGCTCGCCTGCGTCCGGACCTGCCGGTAGGGCAGGGTCTCCTGGTAGCGTACCACCACCCGCACCGGCCGGTCCTCACGCTCGGCGAACCTGAGCCGGATCCGGTCGGCGGGATCGAGGAGGTCGCTCGGGGTCAGCTCGACCAGGTTGTCACCGGCGGTGAGCCAGAGGGCGTCGTCCTGCCTGACCAGCGTGCCCTCCAGGATACCCCGGTTGATCTCCGTCTCGAACCAGCGCTCCCACTCCTCGGCCTGGTTCCAGGTGAGGGAGGCCACGTCCAGGACGCTGGCGGTGGTCTCGGCCTCCTCGGGGGCCGGCTCCACGATCACGCTGGACATGCGTTCCCCGTCGACACGGAGTTCCTCCATGGCGGTCGCCTCGAAGGTGTCGGTCTCCACCGTGTCATCCTCGGCCCGCACGAAACGGGGGGAGGCGCCCCAGAGGGTGTCCAGGCGGGCGGGGGCTGAGATGATCACCAGGTCCCCCTCGCTGTTCTGGAAGCCCAGCGCGTCCTCGATCTGCTCGTACTGTGTGCCGGGCCGGAAGACCACGTAGGGGTCGTCGGCGGCACTTGTCAGCATGTAGTAGGCTGCGCCGCCGAGGACCACGACGGCCAGGAGCATGGCGAGGATGCCCCCTATCCCGGTCCCGCCGCCGCCCCGGGTGCGGCCGGCGACCGCACCGGGCTGGGCGTCTTCCCCGGTGGGGAGGCCGCTTGCGATGGCCATGGGCTGGGGACGTTCCCACTTCTCCAGCTTGAGGTCGAGCTTGGTCTTGAACTCGGAGGGGGTCTCATCTGCGCGCTCGAACCGCTCGCCCAGGATCCCGTCGATCCGGGTGAGGAGGTCCTCGACGTCGCCCCCGACAGCGGGTGCCTCCACTTCCGGGGCCGCCTCTTCGGCTTCTTCGCCCTCGAGGGGCTCGGCGGGCCTCGGGGTGCGCGGAAGGATGACGGATCGGTCGATGACCAGGACCTCGACCAGCGTCCGGTCCCCGATGTCCTTCACACGCAGAGAGGGATCGTCCCCCTCTTCCAGCCAGACATATACCCCGGCCCCCATCACCTCGTCGATCTTCACCCCGCCCAGAGCTTCCATGAACTGCTCCGCCAGGCGGTGCTCCTGTTGCCGGCCCTCGACGTAGAATCCTTCGAACGTCTTGGCCTTCCAGTATCTGGCCATGCGCTGTAGCCCTCCAGTGGATGTTCGGGCCGAATATTAGTTAGGGGGTCCGGGATAGTCAACCGGCATACCTTCCCAATTAGGACGCCTGTAAGTGCATGCCGTGTAGGGGTTCCTGGGAGGGGCCCCGGGTGTCGAAAGAGTACCCCGGGCAGGGCGGGAGGAGTTCCGGGGACCTCCTGGCCGCGCCGCCGGGGCGGATTGGGGTTGCCGGTCCGGTGGAAGCGGGCTAGCCTGGGTAAGGCCACAACATATCGATGGTGAGTCGGTGATCCTCCCCCAGATGTGGGAGGGTCCCCGAGGGAAGCCGGTGAGAATCCGGCGCGGCCCCCGCCACTGTGACCGGGGACGATCGCCGCCCCTCCGCGGTCGGGAGGATGCCACTGATGCCCGCAGCGGGTGTCGGGAAGGCGCGGCGGGAGGATGATCCGGGAGCCAGGAGACCTGCCGACGAACCCGTCCGCGCTGACCCGCGGGGGACCGGGGGGGCGTTGTGTCGGCATCACCCGCCTGCGCAGCCCGCCCTCCCCGCCGGGACGGCGGGCGTTCTTCGTTCACGTGCAGAGGGCGGGCAGACCTCCGTCCCGCCGGGAAGGGAACCATGCCGCGCACGCTCCTCCTCCTCTCAGCCGGTCTCCTCGCGTGGGGAGGGAAGACCGCTTCGGCCCAGCAGCCCCCCCTGCCCGAATACATCATGGACCCGGTGGTGGTCACCGCCACCCGGACACCCACCCCGGCCAGCCGCACCGGGGCCGGTGTGGAGGTCATCACCGGTGCCGAACTCCAGGCCCGGGGTGCTGCCACCGTCTTCGAGGCCCTCCAGGGTCTTCCCGGGCTCGTCACGGTACGGGCGGGGGCGGCCGGGGGGACCGGTTCCGTCTACCTGAGGGGCGCCAAGGCCGAGCACCTCCTCGTCCTGGTGGACGGGGCGGAGGTGAACGACCCTTTGAGCCCGGCCGGCTCCTTCGACTGGACCTCCCTGACCACCGACGCGGTGGAGCGCGTGGAGGTGGTGAAGGGACCCCAGAGCACCCTCTACGGATCCGATGCCATGGCAGGGGTCGTCAACATCATCACCCGGGCCCCGGCCGTCTCTCCCGAGAGCCATATCGCACTGGAGGCGGGGGGGTATGAGACCCTGAACGCCCGGGCCGGTCTCTCCGGCCGGCTCGCCGGTATCGGCTGCCGGCTGGAACTCAGCCGGAGCCAGATGGGCGGGATCAGTACCGCGGGGAGCGGTTACGGGAACGAGGAGGCGGATGCCTGGGGATTGTGGGCCGGGGTGCTCTCCCTCTCCCGCGAGGTGGGGGAGGGCTCTCTCTCCGCCACCCTGCGGGGGGCCCGGTCCCGCACCGACCTGGACGACTTCGGGGGGCCGGGCGGGGACGATCCCAACAGCCTGGGCTGGAAGGCGGACCTGGCCGGGACCCTCCGGTGGCGGGCCCCGCTCGGCGAGGGGGGGGAACATCGCCTGACCCTGGCGGGGAGCCGGACCCACCGGTGGAACCGGGACGGCCCGGACCCCCGCGCTCCGGACGAGGACATCCGAGCGGATTACCGGGGGCGGATCCACTCCCTGGAGTGGCAGCACACCCTGGAGCGGGGGAACCACCTGCTCACAGGGGGGGCGGCTGCTGAGCGGGAGAGCGGCAGCAGCTGGTACTGCTCCTCCAGCGGCGGCCTCCTCTACGAAGAAGAACTGGGTGAGCAGGAGCAGTGGTCCCGGGCCCTCTATCTCCAGGACCAGGTGCGCCTGGGCAGCGCCGATATCACCGCCGGGCTGAGGGCGGACCACTTCACCGACTACGGTACCCGTCCCACCTTTCGGGCGGCCGTCACGATGCCCGCCGGTCCCCTCCGACTGCGCGCCGCTGCCGCCACCGGGTTCAAAGCTCCCTCCCTCTACCAGCGGTCCTCCGGTCTCTACGGAAATCCCGAACTGGGGGCGGAGCGGACCGTGGGGTATGAGGCGGGCCTCTCCGCACCGATCTCCGACCGCGGACGGGCGCGGATCGGATGGTTCCGGCAGGAGATCCGCGACCTCATCGACTTCGTCTACGATCCCGCGACCTCTACCTCCGTCTATCGGAACCGGGGACGGGTGGACCTGATGGGGTGGGAGGGGTCCCTCCACCTCGCCCTGACGGGCCGTCTCGGTCTGGAGACCTCCCTCACCCTGCTCCGGACCGGTGACGGCGAGGGTGTACCGCTCCTGAGGCGTCCGGAGGGGAGCGGGGCCGCCGGATTCCGCTACCGGGACACCGCCGGACGCTCCGCGGCGCTGCGTCTCCACCATGTGGGGGAGCGCAGGGACCTGGATTTCAGTGTCTACCCGGCGGTCCCGGTCGTCCTGGACGCGGTCACCCTGCTGGAGGGGGAGGTCCTGCTGCCCCTCACCCCCTCGGTGGATGTGCGCCTGCGGGGCGAGAACCTGACCGATACCGAGCCGGAGTGGGTATGGGGATACGGGAGCAGGGGCCGGACGATCTACGCGGGGGTGATCGTGAGACCGTGAAGCGCTTCGAGCACATCGCGCCCTACTACGAGGTCCTCTTCCCGGCCCGGCCCCCCCCCCCAGGCGGATCGGATCGTCTCCCTCATCCCGTCGGGATCCGGCGAGGCGCCGGGAGGGAGCGGCCCTTCCAGGATCTTCCGGGGACCGGGCAGATCCGGCTCAGCGTCCCCGTCCGCGCTCCTCCTGCCGGGCCTGCACCTCGAAGGTGACGCTCTCGGTGCGCCCGCCCATCTCGACCTCGAGGGTCCAGGTGCCGGGGGTGATGAACCAGGTCATCCACTCCTCGAACGCCTCCTCCGGCTCCTCGCCCCGGGCCTCCTCGGCGGCCCCTGCCAGCTCCGGGTCCAGGGTGTGGTCCCACGCCACCACGTTCAGACCCCGTCCCGCCTCATCGCGGAAGGTCCGGACCGGGTTGGCCTCCTCATCCAGAAGGCGAAGCTCCGCTTCACCCGGCTCCCGCGTCCAGTAGACGAGCTCCCGGGTGTCCAGCTCCGGGGGGTCCGCCCAGCTGGGACGCTCCCGCTGCTGGTCGCGGGGCCATCCCCGCTCCTGACGGAAGTCTCCCACCTCGAACAGGTGCAGCGGTTTCGAGCGGACCTGCACCATGGCGGTGTCCTCTCCGGAGACCGCCTCCACCTCGTCCAGGAGGTGCTGGATCGGCTCGATGTCCCGCACGTAGATGCTCCGGCCGTGGGTCCCGAGGATCACGTCCTTCTCCCGCTCGTGCACGGCGATGTCGTGGACCGGCACGTGGGGGAGATCCCCGGTGAAGGGCTCCCAGTGCTCCCCGCCGTCCAGGGTGACCCACGCCCCCAGGTCGGTGCCCGCATACAGGATCTCCGGGTGCACTGGATCCTCCCGGACCACGTTCACCGGCTCGTGGGGCATGTCCCCCCGGATGGAGGTCCACCGGCGGCCGGAGTCGTCGCTGCGGTAGAGGTAGGTCCTCCAGTCGTCGTTCCGGTAGCCGGTCTGGGCCGCGTATACCCGCTCCTCCTCGTGCCGGGAGGCCGCCACCCGGCTCACGTACCGGTCTCGGGCCAGCCCGCGGGTGATCTCGGACCAGCTCACCCCGCCGTCCCGGGTCACGTGCACCTTCCCGTCGTCGGTACCCGTATAGATGAGTCCGAAGCGGAGGGGGGACTCGCTGAGGGTGACGATGGTGCTGTAGGGCACATCCCCCGGCTCGCGGTCGGTCGTGAGGTCGCCGCTGATGGAGTCGAAGGAGCGTCCCTGGTCGAAGCTGCGGTAGAGGCGCTGGGTTCCGAAGTAGACGATCTCGGGCGTGTGGGGGGAGAGGAGCAGGGGCGACTGCCAGTTGTAGCGGTCGTACTCCTCCCAGATGTGGCTGCGCGGCTTCACGCTCCAGCTCTCCCCCTCCGCTCGGTCGGCGGCACGGTAGTTGCCGAACTGGCTCCCGAAGTAGACCAGCTCGTTGGTCCGGGTATCCACCTGCACGCGCATCCCGTCGCCGCCTCCGAGGCGCTCCCACGTGTTGTCCTCGTGGTCCCGGTCATGGCGGCCGAACCAGGTCCCGTTGTCCTGCAGGCCGCCGTAGACCCGGTAGGGGTCCGCGTCGTCCACCGTGATGGCGTAGAACTGCCCGGCCGGCACGTTGGTGATGTCGAGCCAGCTCTCCCCGCCGTCCCAGGAGACGTTCAGACCGCCGTCGTTCCCGTCCACCAGGTGCTCGGGGTGGTGGGGGTCGATCCAGAAGCTCTGGTGGTCCGCGTGGACCCCGCGGCCCCCGGCGTCCTCCCAGGTCACCCCCCCGTCGGTGGACTTGATGAGGGGCACGCCCAGCAGGTAGAGGACGTCCGCGTCCTGCGGGCTCACCCGGATGTCCCCGAAGTAGTAGCCGTAGGTGCTGTAGAGGCCGTCCACGTAGTCGCTGTTCCGCAGCTCCCAGCTCGCCCCCCGGTCCCCGGAGCGCCACACCTGGGCGCCGATGATCTCCTCATCGAACAGTCCGGGGTCCGCCTCCAGCAGCCGGTCGAGCAGGTCGGAGGTTGAGAGTTCTCCCTCGGCGAAGAGCTCGCGGACCTGCTCCACCGTGTCGTCGGGATGGAAGCGCCGGAGGAAGTCCCGGATCGTCTCGTCCTCGAGGGCCAGGAACTCCTCATCGGTCATGGTCCGGAGCTTCTCGGGCGCCAGCTCGTCCTCGCTCGGCTCCGGCTGGTCCCCCTGGGGCTTGGGGGACTGGTTGTCCACGCTCGCGTAGACCACGTCCGGCTCGTCGGGGGTGGTGGCCAGCCCGATCCGTCCCACGTGGTCGCCGCGGGGCAGGCCTCCCTCGAGGCGGGTCCAGGTGGCACCCCCGTCGTCACTGCGCCAGACCCCGCTCCCCGGACCTCCCTCCCGGAAGTCCCACCCCTTCCGCTCCTTCGTCCACATCGCGACGTAGAGCACGTCCGGGTCGGTGGGGTGGGCGGCCATGTCGGTGGCGCCCGTGACCTCGTCCACGTAGAGGGTCTTCTCCCAGCTCCGACCCCCGTCGGTGCTGAGATAGACCCCCCGGTGGGGGCTGTCGGTATAGAGGGGACCCTGGGCCGCCACCACGATGCGGTCCCGATCGGCGGGGGAGATGTGGATCTTCCCGATGCGGTGGGTCTCGGCCAGCCCCGCGTGGGTCCAGCTCGCCCCCCCGTCGGTGCTGCGGTAGAGGCCGGTCCCGCTGTAGGTGGAGCGGCTGGCGTTCTTCTCACCCGTCCCGACCCAGAGGTGGTCGGGGTCGTTCGGGTCCACCGCCACGTCCCCCATGATGATGGAGGCCTGGTCGTCGAAGAGGGGTTCGAAGGTGATGCCGTTGTTGGCGGTCTTCCAGAGTCCGCCGGAGGCGTAGGCGATGAGGAAGGTGTACGGCTCGTCCGGGTCGGGGAACTCCACGTCCACCAGCCGCCCGTTCATCTCGATGGGTCCGATGTTGGTGAAGGTGAGGTCTCCCACCAGCGAGGAGGCCTCCTTCTGCATGCGGGCATCGAAGGATCCCAGCCGCAGATCCGCCGGTGTGGACCCCTGGGCGGCGGCCTCGATGGGGAGGGCCAGGATCAGGGCGGCCGTCGCGGCGGCTGCGATGCCTGTGACGGAGAGCGGGGTTCCTCGTCGCATGGTCTCCATGCTCCTTCCAGTGGCTTCGGGTCGGTTCATCCGACATCTCAGGTGTCGGGCAGGCCGCTGGGACCGGATGTCCCCGGATGCGTTGAAGCTACCAGCCCCGCGGAAGCCGGGTCAACGGGGTGGGCTTGCCAGGCATCCTGCTGTCTCCCTACATTCCGTGATTATGCGCCTACGAATCGTACCCCTCACCATCATGGCGGCCTGGCTGGTCATGGTGGGGCTCCTGGTCAAGCGGGAGTACCTCACCGCCGAACCGGCATACCGTCCCGGCGCGGTCCGGGGAGACACCACCGCCACCGAACAGTGGAACGGGATCTACCTGCAGGGGCGCAAGATCGGCTACGGCTACACCCGCCGCAGCAGCCTGGGGGACAGCCTCTGGCGGGTCACCACCGATCAGGTGATGCGGATCACCGCCCTGGGACGCTCCCAGGTCATCAGCACCCGGAGCGAGGCCACCCTCAACCGTGACTTCAGCCTCCGCTCCTTCCTCGTGTCCATGTCCACCGACGATGCCCTGAGCTCCCTCACCGCTCCGGTTCGGCGGAGGGGGGAGGCGGCGACCTCCTTCGAGGCCCAGGGGGGGGTGGACGGCAGCAAGATCCGCCTGGTGACCCGGCAGGGGGGGGAGCGGGAGGGACGGGAACAGACCATCCCCATCGACGGTCCGGTCTATATGGACGTGGGGCCTCGGATGCTCCTCGCCGGCGAAGGGCTGCGGGAGGGCCGCACCATCACGGTACCGACCTTCGACCCCGTAAGCATGCGGGTGAGCTCCACACAGATCCGGGTGGCGGGGCGGGACACCCTCCGGATAGGGGGGGATGAGGTCCCGGCATGGCGCCTGGAATCCGAGTTCATGGGGCTCACCCTCACGAGCTGGGTGGATTCGGAGGGGAACGAGGTCCGGGCCACCGCCCCCCTGGGCATCCGAATCGACACCGAACCGCGGGAGGTGGCGCTCGAGCAGGGATGGGACGACGACCGCGCCCTCGACCTGGTCAACCTGGCCGCCGTGCCCGCGGGGGTGATGAAGATCGAGGGAGCCCGGCAGGTGGATTCGATGACCGTACGCCTCGAAGGGATCGAGCACGGCGACTTCGAGTTCACCTTCGGCCGGCAGGAACTCATCGAGGAACTGGTGGAGGTCAGGGTCGAGGACACCCGGCTGCTCGCCGATTACGAGATGCCCAGCCGGGAACGGGTCCTGAGACGCTGGCTGGAGCCCTCCCCCTTCGTCCAGTCGGACGACCGCCGCATCGAACGCCGGATGCGCATCATCCGCGGGAACACGACCAGCGCCCGCGAATACGTGGAGCGGCTGGTGGGGTGGGTCTACGGCTACCTGGAGAAGCAGCCGAGTGCCGGACTGCCCAACGCGGTGGAGGTCCTCTCCCGACGGGCGGGGGACTGCAACGAGCACACCGTGCTCTTCACCGCCCTGGCCCGCGCCGCCGGGGTGCCGACCCAGATGAACGTGGGGGTGGTGTATCTGGACGGGAGCTTCTACTACCATGCCTGGCCCACGGTCTGGGTGGGGCAGTGGGTGGCGGTGGACCCCACCTTCGACCAGTTCCCGGCGGACGCCACGCACATCAGTTTCCTGAGGGGGGACCTGGACCGGCAGATGGAACTGCTCAAAGTGATCGGCAGGGTGCGCATCGACGTGGTCTCCTACCACCCCGGGCCGGGAGGGGGGGAGGCCCCATGAGCAGGTTCACCATCCAGAACCCCGGCGCCCCCGCCCTGGAGATCAGGGAACTCAGCAAACACTACACCACCGTGGAGGCGGTGAAGAGGATCTCCCTTCGGGTGGAGCGGGGGGAGATCTACGGTTTCCTGGGACCGAACGGCGCGGGCAAGACCACCACGATCCGCACGCTGGTGGGACTGCTGAGGCCCACCGGGGGAGAGGTGGTGCTGGGAGGCTACGGCCTGCACGAGGACCCGGTAGCCGCCAAGGGCATCGTGGGGTTCATCCCCGATCGGCCCTATATCTACGAGAAGCTCACCGGGGAGGAGTTCCTCCGCTTCATCGCCGGTCTCTACGGCGTCTACCCCGGAGAGGAGGAGGAACTGGGGGAGCGGATCGCCGACCTGCTCCTCTTCTTCCAGCTCGAGGAGTGGAGGGACGAGCTGGTCGAGTCGTACAGCCACGGCATGAAGCAGCGGCTGGTGATGGCCTCCGCCCTGCTGCACGACCCGGAGATCATCATCGTGGACGAGCCGCTGGTGGGCCTGGATCCGAAGGGGGCCCGCCTGCTGAAGGACCTCTTCCAGCAGAAGGTGGCCGAGGGGGGCGCGATCTTCATGTCCACCCACACACTGGCGGTGGCCGAGGAGCTGTGCGACCGGATCGCCATCATCAACGACGGTGAGATCATCGCCGAGGGCACCCTGGAGGAGCTCAGGACCGTGGCGGGCATGGGCGGGGACAAGGGCGCCCGTCTGGAGGCGGTCTTCCTGAAGCTCACCGCCGACGAGGACATGGAAGAACTCATCAAGGTCCTCAAGGTCTGAGGAGCATGGATGCCGTGAACTCGACCCTCACCTCGGAGGTCCGGGTACTCCTCAGGCCGAAGTGGCTCTCGGTCTGGAACCGTTTCCGCTTCCGGGAGGAGGGGGAGCTGGGACGGACCCTGATCCTGGCTGCCGTGGTGGCGGCCTTCTGGCTGGGGATCTACTACATCTTCAGCAGCTTCCTCTTCCAGTTCAAGATCGTGGAGGAGTTCGGGGAGATCCTCCCGGGCCAGCTGCTGGCCATGATCTTCCTTTTCTTCTTCGGCATCCTGATGTGGTCGAGCCTGCTCACCAGCTTCGGGGTCTTCTTCCTCAGTGAGGACCTGCAGCTCATCAAGAGCGCTCCGGTCTCCGAGGAGGCCCTCTACCTGGCCCGGCTCATCGAGACCATCATCGATGCCTCCTGGATGGTGCTCCTCTTCGGGCTGCCCATCTTCATAGCGTACGGGGTGGTCTTCGAGGGGGGCTGGCTCTACTACGTCATCGTGGCGGCGGTGAACCTGGCGTTCGTGGTGATCCCCGCCGTGCTCGGCGCGGGTCTGACCATGCTCCTGGTGAACATCTTCCCGGCCCAGCGCGCCAAGGACGTGCTCATGCTGGTGAGCCTGATCTTCTTCGCCGGGCTCATCTTCATCTTCCGGGTCCTGAAGCCGGAACGCCTGCTGGACCCCGATTCCTTCACCAGCATGGTGGACTTCCTGAACGCCATGCGGGCGCCCCTCTCCCCCCTGCTTCCGAGCCAGTGGGCGGCGGAGAGCATCTCCACCTTCCTGATCGGCACCCTGACCTACGACCCCTTCTGGCTGGGCATGACGATCATCTCGGCTGCTGCTGCGGCGGTGATGGGCATGTGGCTGGCCCGGGCGAGCCACGACTACGGGTTCACCAAGACCCAGGAGGCCCGGCGGAGCCGCTTCACCCGGAGCTGGTTCATCGACCGCCTCATCGGGCTCTACGCCTTCATCTTCCCGCGGCAGCTGAAGCAGATCATCAGCAAGGACGTGAAGACCTTCATCCGGGACATCACCCAGTGGTCCCAGCTCTTCCTGCTGGCGGCCCTGGTCGTGATCTACGTCTACAACTTCCGGGTGCTCCCCCTGGCCCGGAACTCCTATCTGCCCACCGTCTACCTCACCAACTTGGTGGCTTTCTTCAACCTCGGCCTCTCGGGGTTCGTGGTGAGCGCCGTGGCGGCCCGGTTCGTCTTCCCGGCGGTGAGCCTGGAGGGTCAGGCGTTCTGGCTCGTCCGCTCCAGCCCCCTCGGGCTGAAGGGGTTCCTCTGGAGCAAGTTCTGGATCTCCTTCTTCCCGCTGCTCATCCTGGGGGAGGTCATCTTCCTGCTCACGAGCTGGATGCTGGAGGCCCGGCCGGAGGTGGCGTGGGTGGGGGCGGTGAGCATCTTCCTCCTCACCCTGGGCATAACGGGGTTGGGTATCGGGGTCGGGGCCGCTTACCCTCAGTTCAAGTGGGAGAACGTGAGCAAGATCCCGGCGAGCTTCGGGGGGATCCTCTTCATGGTCCTCTCCCTGATCTTCATCGGTGCGGTCCTGGTGGTGGAGTGGGGACCGATGTACAGCATCATGCTCACCATCATCCGGGGCCGGGACCCGAGCACCGACCAGCTCGTCGGGGCGGGGATGAGCGGGGTCCTCGTCGTGGTCCTCAGCCTGCTCTTCTTCCTCGTGCCCATGGAGGCCGGGCTCCGGAGCCTCGAGGGCCGGGAGATCTGGTAGGCAGGGAACATGGAAAGCATTGAGGAGTCGATGAAGATGATCAAGAAGCCGATGACAGCGGCGGCGGCCTTCCTGCTGCTGCTCGCTCTCGGGGCCTGCGGCGAGCCGCCTCCCGAGGAACTGCTCGAGAAGAGCAGGAAGGTGCCCGAGCTGTACGAGTTCGGATCCCTCTACGTCCCTCTCTATCAGGAGGCGATGGAGGACAGCAACTGGACCCCGATCCGGGAGAACATCCGGGAGATCAACCGCCTGAAGCAGCAGGTGGCGCGGGTCGGGGCCCCGAAGCACCTCACCCTCCAGAAGCAGAAGTGGGAGTCGAACCAGCGTCTCTTCAGCCGGGCGGTGGACAACCTCTCGGTGGTCATCCAGTGGCGGGGTGAGGAGGCCGCCCGCAGGCAGGAGGAGATCGCCGAGGGCGTGCAGCGTGTCTACGACTGGTGGTATATGCTGGTGGACATGCTGTGAGGCGCTTTCGGTCCGACCTAACCAGAAAGGAGTAACGGGGTTGATCAGCGTCGAGCACCTCACGAAACGCTATGACGGCACCGTGGCGGTGGACGATATCTCGTTCCAGGTCCAGCAGGGGGAGATCCTCGGTTTCCTGGGCCCCAACGGGGCGGGTAAGACCACCACCATGAAGATCATCACCTGCTATATGCCCCCCACCGGGGGGGACGTGGTCATCGACGGTCAGTCGGTGACCGAGCAGTCCCTGACCATACGCCGCCGGCTCGGCTACCTGCCCGAGCACACCCCCCTCTACGATTTCATGCCGGTGGTGGATTACCTCGACTTCGTGGCCGACATGCGCGCGCTGGCCGGGGACCGCCGGCACCGGCGCATCAAGGAGATGGTGGAGGTCTGCGGGCTCGGCGAAGTGCTGAGCAAGGACATCCGGGAACTCTCCAAGGGATACCGGCAGCGCGTGGGACTGGCCCAGGCCCTGATGCACGACCCCGACCTGGTCATCCTGGACGAGCCCACCGCGGGTCTCGACCCGAACCAGATCGGGGTCGTGCATCAGGGCCTGGGCCAGTCCCACGCGCTGCCGGTATCCCTTGGAGAGTTCCCGGATGTCCTTGCTCAGCACTTCGCCGAGCCCGCAG
>JAWOFN010000133.1:0-4955 GCA_046497505.1 bacterium
CCGTACGACGGACGTGACGGGCGCGGTGGAACTCCCCGAGGGGACCGAGATGGTCATGCCCGGGGACAGCGTGACCATGGAAGTGGAGCTGATCACCCCGATCGCGCTGGAGAAGGAGCTGCGGTTCGCCATCCGTGAGGGTGGACGCACCGTGGGTGCCGGCGTGGTCACCGAGATCCTCGAGTAGCGGAATCCGGAGGACAGAAGACCGTGGCAGGACAGAAGATCAGGATACGCCTCAAGGCGTACGAACACGCGACGCTCGACCGGTCCGCCGAGGAGATCGTCCGCACCGCCAAGCGTACGGGGGCCCGGATCTCAGGCCCCGTGCCGCTCCCGACGAAGCGGACGGTCTACACCGTGCTCCGGGGTCCCCACGTGGACAAGAAGTCCCGTGAGCAGTTCGAGACCCGGGTACACAAGCGGCTGATCGACATCTACGAATCCACGCCCCAGACGGTGGACGCGCTCATGAAGCTGGAGCTGCCCGCCGGAGTGGACGTGGAGATCAAGGTCTGAAGCCCCAGAGGATGAGATGAAGGGTGTCATCGGAAAGAAGCTGGGGATGACCCAGATCTACGCCGCCGACGGGCGGGCAGTGCCCGTGACGGTGCTGGACGTCTCCTCGAGTACGGTCCTGCAGGTCAAGACCTCCGAGACCGACGGCTACGAGGCCATCCAGGTCGGATACGGCGGGAAGAAGATCCACCGGACCTCGAAGGCGAACCGCGTCCGGGCCGAGAAGGCCGGGCTGGAGACCGCACCCGTGAAGGTCAGGGAGTTCCGCACGCCGGATGCCTCCCGCTTCCAGGTGGGGGACAGGATCACCGTGGAGTTCTTCCAGGAGGGAGATCGGGTGAAGGTGGCCGGGACCTCCAAGGGGCGCGGATTCACCGGGGCCATGAAGCGTCACGGCTTCGCCGGGGGGACCCGCAAGAGTCACGGCGGCGGTCCCAGCCACCGCGGTGTGGGCTCGGCGGGCATGAGCGCCGACCCGAGCCGCACGCCCAAGGGCCGGAAGCTCCCCGGTCAGCACGGCAACCAGCAGGTCTCGATCCGGGGTCTGACCGTGGTCCAGGTCGACCCGGAGAGCGAGACGCTCCTGGTCAAGGGCGCGGTGCCCGGCCCGGTGAACGGGCTGGTCACCATCGAGCTCATGGATGCCGAGGTCAGGGAGTACACACCGGCGTCCCGCCAGGAGGCCGAAGAGCCCCGGGAAGAGCCCCAGGTCGAAGAGGCCGCGGCAGAGACGGCCGAGACCGGGGAAGCCGAGGAGTCCGAAGAAGAGCAGACCGAAGCGGCTGATGACGACGAAGAGAAGAGCGAGTAGGCGGCCATGGCGAAACTCAAGGTATACGACGCGAAAGGGGACCTCACCAGTTCCACGGTGGAGGTGGATGACGCTGTCTTCTCCGCCGAGGGGGGCGAGCACCTCCTCTACGAAGCGGTCACCTTCCACCTGGCCAACCGTCGTCAGGGCACGCACAAGACGAAGGAGCGTGCCGAGGTCCGGGGCGGAGGCCGCAAGCCGTGGCGCCAGAAGGGTACGGGGCGGTCCCGAGCCGGTTCCATCCGTTCCCCTCTCTGGAAGGGCGGCGGCGTCACCTTCGGCCCGCGGCCGCGGGACTACCGCAAGAAGCTCCCGGCCAGGGCGCACCGCCGGGCCCGCATCGCGGCCCTCTCGGTCAAGACCGGGGAAGAGGCGGTCTTCGCCACCGAAGCGGTCCGGCCCGGTGAGCCGAAGACCCGTATCATGGCCGAGCTGCTGGAGAAGATGGAACTGGGTGAGAAGAAGGTCCTCTGGCTGGTGGCCGAGAGTGACGAGAACCTCCGGCTCGCCTCCCGGAACCTGACCGGCTGCCGTACGCTGCTGGCGACCCATGCCAGTGTCTATGACATCCTGAACAGCGATGTCGTGCTCATCGAGAAGGACGCGATCGCACCACTGCAGGAGATACTGACCCGATGAAGCGGCCACAGGACGTGATCATAAGGCCCCTCATCACCGAGCGGGCCGCCATCGCACAGGAAGAGGAGAACAAGATCTTCTTCCAGGTGGCTCCGGACGCGAACAAGCTCGAGATCAAGGACGCCGTGGAATCCCTCTTCGGGGTGACGGTGACTTCGGTCAGGACGATGAATGTGAAAGGCAAGCTGAAGCGGGTGGGACTCCGCTCCGGGCGTCGGCCTTCGTGGAAGAAGGCGATCGTGACGCTGGGTGAAGGGGACTCGCTCGACTTCTTCGAGGGAGCGTAGCGCACCATGGGTCTGAAGAAATACAAACCGACCACACCGGGTACGCGCTTCAAGTCCGTCAGTGATTTCCAGGAGATCACCTCGGACAAGCCGTTCAAGCCGCTCACCAAGGAACTGCGCAGGAAGGGCGGTCGGAACAACCGGGGCCGCATCACCACGAGGCACCGGGGCGGAGGGCACAAGCGCCGCTACCGGATCGTGGATTTCAAGCGGGACAAGCGGGACATCCCCGCCGTGGTGGAGACGCTGGAGTACGACCCGAACCGCTCCGCCAACATCGCGCTGCTGAAGTACGCAGACGGTGAGCGCCGCTACATCCTGGCCCCGCTGGGGCTGCGGGTGGGGGACGAGGTGAAGGCGGGCGAGGATGCGGACATCAAGCCGGGGAACGCACTGCCCCTGCAGCGGGTCCCCCTGGGGACGTTCGTCCACAACGTCGAACTGAAGCCGGGCAAGGGGGGCCAGATGGTGCGAGGTGCCGGTACGGCGGCCCAGCTCATGGCCAGGGAGCGGGGATACGCCATCCTGCGGCTCCCCTCCAAGGAGACCCGGATGGTACCCGTTTCCTGCTATGCCACGGTGGGTCAGGTCGGGAACACCGACCACGAGAACCAGGTCATGGGCAAGGCCGGCGCCAGCCGGCACCGGGGACGCCGTCCGGCCACCCGGGGTGTGTCCATGAACCCCATCGACCACCCCCACGGCGGTGGTGAGGGGAAGACCAGC
Organism: bacterium; assembly: GCA_046497505.1. Lineage (GTDB taxonomy): Bacteria > Blakebacterota > Blakebacteria > Blakebacterales > JAWOFN01 > JAWOFN01. The sequence goes on from JAWOFN010000133.1 coordinate 2,983, forward strand.
GGTGGCCGGCATCCGGTGACCCCGTGGGGTAAGCCCACCAAGGGATACAAGACACGCAAGCGGAAGAAGCCGTCAAGCCGGCTGATCATCCGCCGCCGCAACGAGAAGAAGTAGGGAAGGGATCCTATGTCGCGCTCACTGAAGAAGGGCCCGTGGATCGAGCCCTACCTGATGAAGAAGGTCGAGGAGATGAACCGCTCGGGCGAGAAGAAGGTCATCAAGACCTGGGCCCGCCGGTCCACCGTCCCGCCCGAGTTCGTCGGCCACACCTTCGCGGTGCATAACGGGAACAAATTCGTCCCCGTCTATATCACCGAGAACATGGTCGGCCACAAGCTCGGGGAGTTCGCCCCGACACGTACCTTCCGGGAGCACGGAGGTCGCAGGACCGAGAAGGTCGTAAAGGTCAAGTAGGAGAGGCCCGGATATGGAAGCGAAAGCTGTAGCGAAGCACGTGAGGGTCTCGGCCCGCAAGGCACGCCTGGTCGTGGACATGATCCGCGGCGAGCGGGTGGAGGACGCGCTGAACACCCTCCACTTCAGCAAGAAGGGTGCCTCGACGCCCATCGAGAAGACCCTGCGGAGCGCGGTGGCCAACCTGATGTACAAGTACGAGGGGGATGAGATGGTGCCCCCCGAACAGTTCGTCATCATCGAGGTGCGGGTGGACGAGGGGCCCACCATGAAGCGGTGGATGCCCCGGGCCATGGGACGGGCCACACCCATCATGAAGCGGACGAGCCACATCACGATCAAGGTCTCCGACGGCCGTACCGAAGCCGTGGAAGCGTAAGAGGAGAAGTCGTCTTGGGTCAGAAGACACATCCGACCGGTTTTCGTCTCGGGATCATCAAGGACTGGGACTCCAAGTGGTATGCCGAGCGGGGCAGCTACGCGGACCTCCTGGAAGAGGACCTGACGGTACGCAAGTACCTCTGGCAGCGCCTCGCCCGGGCCGCGGTGAGCCGCATCGTGATCGAACGGGCCCCGAAACGGGTCACGGTGACGATCTACACGGCGCGTCCCGGCGTGGTGATCGGCCGCAAGGGGAGCGAGGTGGACAAGCTCAAGGAAGAGCTGCAGCACCTCACCGGTAAGGACATCTACATCAACATCCAGGAAGTGAAGCGTCCCGAGATCGACGCTCAGCTGGTGGCGGAGAGCATCGCCCGTCAGCTGGAGAACCGGGTCTCCTTCCGCCGGGCCATGAAGAAGTCGATCGCCAGTGCCATGCGTATGGGTGCGGAGGGGATCAAGATCACCTGCTCCGGCCGCCTCGGCGGGGCGGAGATGGGCCGTACCGAGACCTACCACGAGGGGCGCGTGCCGCTGCACACGCTCCGTGCCGACATCGACTTCGCCCGCGAGACATCGTTCACGACCTACGGGACCATCGGTGTGAAGGTGTGGATCTTCCACGGCGAGGTGTTCGGCACCGAAGAGCAGTCCGGGGAGTCCTCGGACAAGAGCGGTGCACCGAAGAGCTCAGGGCGCAAGAAGAAGTAGGCAGGTGCCCTGTGGCGAGACACGACACTAGAAGGAACAAGACGTCATGTTGATGCCGAAGCGAGTCAAGTACCGGAAGCAGCAGCGGGGGAAGCGCCGCGGCAAGGCCAAGGGCGGCACCTCCGTCGACTTCGGTACCTTCGGACTGAGGGCCCTGGAGGCGGGGTGGATCACCAACCGCCAGATCGAGGCGGCCCGTGTGGCCATGACCCGGCACGTCCGCCGGGGCGGGAAGATCTGGATCCGGATCTTCCCCGACAAGCCGCTGACCGTGAAACCCGCCGAGACCCGCATGGGTAAGGGCAAGGGCAGCCCGGAGCACTGGGTGGCCGTGGTCAAGCCCGGACGGGTGATGTTCGAGATCGAGGGTGTGGACGAGGAGATCGCCAAGGAGGCGTTCCGTCTGGCATCCCACAAGCTGCCGATCAAGACCTCCTTCGTGACCAGGGAGGAACTGTAAGATGAGG
>JAWOFN010000067.1:0-3762 GCA_046497505.1 bacterium
AAGCGGCCTCTGTCACGCTCGCAGGACTGTGGCTGAAGAAACCGTAACCCCCGCCGGAGTCCCCGACCCGAGGATCTTCGAACTCACGACGCTCTACGAGGTCAGCCGCACCCTCCTGGGGTCCGACTCGGCCAACGGCATGGCCTTCGACATCCTGACCGCGGTCATGGGGCTCACCGGGGCCCGCTGGGGATGTCTCTTCGCCGCCGGACCGGCCGGCCTCACCCCGGTACGCTGCTGCGGACAGCGCGAGTGGGCCCGGGCCCCCCTGCCCTGCACCGATGCCGTCCGCACCGCCCTGGCCGACCTCCCCGCTCCCATCCGGCCCGAAGGACCTCTGGAACTCCCCCACTGGATCCGGCGTTCGGGTGCCGAACTCCTGCTCCCCCTCAGCGAGGGGCACCGTCTCCACGGGATGATCCTCCTGGGACCGAACCGGCTGGGCACCCCCCGGGGGACGGTGCGGGAGGACCTGCTCGCCTCGGTGGCCGACCTCATCGGACTGGCATGGAGCAGGTTCCGCAGGCTCTCCCGGGAGCGCACGACCTCCGGCCCCCTCCCCGAGGACCTGGAGGTGCTGAGGGAACGCTGTCCTCCCCTTCGCCGTATCCTGGGCAGCAGTACGGCGGTACGTGAACTGTGTTCCCGGCTGGCCCGGGCCGCAGACACCGACTGTACCGTCCTCCTGGAAGGAGAGACGGGGACGGGGAAGGAACTGGCGGCCAGGGCCCTGCACGAGATGAGCGGCCGGAAGCAGGGCCCCTTCGTGGCCGTGGACTGCGGGGCCCTCCCCCGGGGCACCGAGGAGAGCGAACTCTTCGGGCACGTCCGCGGCGCGTTCACCGGAGCGGTGCGGGACCATGCCGGCTGCTTCGAACAGGCGCGGGGAGGGACCCTCCTCCTGGACGAGGTGGGGAACGTCCCGCTGGAGACCCAGCAGCGCATACTCCGGGTGCTCCAGGAGCGCCGGGTCCGGCCGGTGGGGGGCGAGCAGACCCTGAACGCGGATTTCCGGCTCATCACGGCCACAGCGACGGACCTGGCAGCGGCGGTACGCGCCGGGGCCTTCCGCGAGGACCTCTTCTACCGCCTGTACGTCTATCCCATCCGCCTGGTCCCCCTCCGTGAACGGGAGGAGGACATCCCGGTACTGGCCCGTCACTTCCTGGCGGAGGCGGCCCGCGGCCTGGGCTGGCCCGATCCTCAGGCGGATCCCGAACTCTTCGAACTCCTGCGGGAGTATCCCTTCCCCGGGAACATCCGGGAACTGCAGCACCTCATGGAGCGGCTGCTCCTGGATGCCGGAGCAGGGGCCCCGGTGAGGGCCGGGGACCTGGAGGGCATGCTGGATCCGGTCGCCGCCCGGTCCGCGACCTCTCCGACTGCCCCGCCGGGAACCGAGCGGGGAGAACTGGTGCTCGAGGTCCTGCGGCGCCACGACTTCAACATCCAGGCGGCCTCCCGTGCCCTGGAGAGCGGATCCGACCCGCTGGCGGAATCCCTTCCGGTGAGGGACCGCTCTACCCTGGGGTACTACTTCCGGGGGGAGATGATCCGGGCCTGGCTGGAGTCGGAGGGTGACCTGGCCCGGGCGGCCCGGGAGATAGCGGGAGAAGGGGCCCTGGAAGACGAAGTACGGAAGAAGATGGTGCTCTTCCTGGAGTCCCTGGAGGAGATGGCCTGCCTGTGCGACTCGGCCGAAGACCTTCAGAACCGCCTGGAGGAGCGTTTCCGCAAGCTTCCGGCGGACTACACGAAGGTGGTGAGGGGACTGGGACAGCGGATCTGGCAGAGTGCCCGATGAGGGACGAGAGGGGTGGATACAGGAAGGGCGCCGCAGCAGCGGCGCCCGTCACAGGGGTAGGATGAGATCGGCGGCGTGCCGTCCCCCCTGCACTCGGTGAAGAGGGCAAGGGGCGTGCCAGGAGGACCGGAAGGAAGAGGGGGGTGCGGAAGAAATGGCTTATCGCCCGCGGGAGAGTGCATCAGGGGCAGATCGGGAAAAGGGGGGTGAGGGCAGGACCGCGGGGGGTGCTCAGCCGCCGGGGATGCCGGTGACCTCGTAACCCTCCTCCCGGAAGTAGGTCCCCGCGCGCTCCCGGTGGTCCCCCTGGAGTTCGATGGTCCCCTCCTTGACCGTCCCGCCGGTCCCGCAGCGGCTCTTCAGCTCACTGGCATACGTCTCGAGCTCTTCCTCCCCGGTCTTGAAGCCGGAGATGACCGTCACCGTCTTCCCCCTGCGTCCCTTCTTCTCCAGCCGCAGGTGCAGTCTGGGGAGCCTGCGACGTCGTTCCCGCCGCCTGTGGGCCTCCTGCTCCTCACTCCCCTCCCAGTCGTCGGGGAGGAGTCCCTCGAGGTCGGAGAGGTCCTTCATGCGATCATCGGTCATGGTGTCTTCCGTTCGGTCAGGACATTCCCTCTACAACCGCTCCTCGAGGAATGCTTCGATCTCAGCGGGCCGGGGGAACGAGCCGGTCTCCAGCTTCGAGTACACCATCTCACCGTCCACCTCGACCTCGAAGCGGCCCCCGGAGGAGGGTATGAGGGTCAGGGCGTCGATCTTCTGCTTGAACCGGGTCGCGAGATGTTCCGTCAGACTGACGGCTTGCGGTTCGTAGTCTCATATCGCGCAGTAGGTGATGGATACTTTCAAGGGGTTCTCTCCCTGTACGGGTTGCTCTCGTTCGTACCCGCAAAGAAACCGGCTGGGAGCCGCGTTTCAACACCGAAGGACACAGGGCGAGGGACGGGAAGGATGTGCTGCGTGGTGGCCCCCGGGCGCCGGCTGCCCTATGTTACACGACAGCGTGCGAAGCGTGTCCCCCATCGACGTTCCCATCAAAGAGGACCCGGCGGTGCACTTCAGCACCCACCGTGAGGCCGGCCTCACGGAGAAGGACCTGAAGATGGCGAAGGCTGCAGAAGAACTCTGAGCACACCCTGGAGGTGAATCCCATGCCGGCCATATCGAAGATCCTCTTCCCCACCGACTTCTCCACCTACAGCAACAGCGCCATGGAGCACGCGGTGGCCTGGGCGAATCGGTTCGGAGCCAGCGTCCACATGCTGCACGTGGTCACCATGCACAGCTACGACCCCTTCAACCCCGACCTGGGCTTCCCTGAGGTCGCTCTGGACGAGACCCTGAGGGAGACGGCCGAAGAGCACCTGGAAGAACTGGCGGAGGAGGCGGGAAGGGGTCCCGGTCCCGCCATCACGCAGGAGATCCGCACCGGCTTCTCCTCCTGGCATGAGATCATGGATGCGGCAGAGGAACAGTCCGCCGACCTCATCGTCATGGCGACCCGGGGCCGGAAGGGGCTGGAGAAGGTCTTTCTGGGGAGCACGGCAGAGAAGGTCGTGGAACACGCAGAATGCCCGGTCCTCCTGCTGAGACCCCGGGAGGAGGAGGGGATGCCGCCCGCGGAGGAGATCCACCGGATCATGCTCCCCTCCGATTTCTCCACCGCCGCCTCCCAGGCGGCGCCCGTGGCGGTCGAGCTGGCACAGAAGACCGGCGCCAGCCTGGCCCTCTTCCACTGCGTGGAGCAGGACGTCCCGCCGCCTTATTATGCTGCGGGTGTGACCAGCATCTTCGATCTCAACGACGATGTCCTCTCCATGGCCCGTGAGCGCCTCGCTGAACTGCTTCCCGAAGAATACCAGGAAGAGGTGGAGCACGAGTTCGTCGTAAGAGAGGGACGCAGCGCTCAGGAGATCGTGTCCTACGCCCGGGAGTCGGCCACCGACCTCATCGTGATG
>JAWOFN010000055.1:0-49122 GCA_046497505.1 bacterium
AGCAGGAGCGACAGGATGGTCCCTCCCCCCAGATGGCCGAGTCCATCGCCCTGAACCCCCGGTTCTCTTTCGACACCTTCGTCGTGGGCAACAGCAACCAGTTCGCCTATGCCGCTTCCAACGCGGTGGCCGAGGCCCCGGGCAAGACGGCCTTCAACCCCCTCGTCATCTACGGAGGTGTGGGGCTGGGGAAGACTCACCTCCTCCAGGCCATCGCCAGCTATGCCGTGGCCCACGGCACCGCCCGCAGCGTCATGTACGTATCCAGCGAGCGCTTCATCAGCGACTTCATCTCCTCGATCCAGAACAACAGGACCTCCGAGTTCAGTTCCCTCTATCGGGGTGTCGACCTGCTCCTGGTCGACGACATCCAGTTCTTCACCAACAAGTAGCGTACCCAGGAGGAGTTCTTCCACACCTTCAACACCCTGCACCAGCGGGGCAAGCAGATCGTGCTGACCTGCGACCGCCTGCCCCGGGATATCCGCGGCCTGGAAGAGCGTCTCATCTCACGCTTCCTCTGGGGTCTGGTTACCGACATGCAGCCCCCCGACCTCGAGACCCGGGTGGCCATCCTCCAGAAGAAAGCGGACAACGACGGGATGATGGTCCCCAACGACGTGCTCCTCTATATCGCCCAGCACATAAAGAGCAACATCCGGGAACTGGAGAGCTGTCTGATCAAACTGCTGGCCTACTCCAGCCTCACCGGCCAGGAGATCTCCACCGAGATGGCGGAGGAAGTCCTCAAGGACCTCATACAGACCCCGCGACGCTCCATCACCATCGAATCGATCCAGGAGACCGTGGCTTCCCATTTCGGTATCTCCTCCGACCAGCTGCGGGCTCGGACCCGGAAGAAGGAGATCGTCGTCCCCCGCCAGCTGGCCATGTACCTGTGCAAGCATTTCACCGACAGCAGCCTGAAGACCATCGGCCTCCACTTCGGGGGGCGTGACCACAGTACGGTGATCCACGCCTACCAGACCATCCAGGAGAAGATCCAGCAGAACATCGACATGAAGCAGGACGTCAACCACATCCTCGAGACACTCGACCTGGACCCCGGGCGCCTGGACCAGATCTCGTGATCCCTCCCTGCCTCTCCTCACGTATCCACCGGACCCGGTGGAAAGAGTGTTCGTTGCGTGCGTACGGGGTGTGGACAAATCGGCTCCCTCCGCCCTTTTCCCTCCCCCCTGTGGATTATGTGGATGACCATCCCGCTTATCCACACGCTGCCGGCGCGCCCTCCACGAGTCGATTTTCCTTTAACCTGTTGTCACACAACGAGTTGCCTATACACTTGCTCTCTTTTCCCCATATGCACAGTCCCTATTACTGCTGTTGCTGTTCTTCTTCTTCTACTCCAAACAGCAACCGCGATGGAAAAGAAAACGGTGCTGTCTGTTTACACCTTGCTGAAGGGGTGTCCCGGAACGTATATTCAGGGTCTGTTGTCCGCCTCTTAACTTATTGCCAGACAGCAGGTTACACTAAGATGCATGCCCTCTGAAAAGGAGCGGATGGATGAAGGTTCGGTTGACCCGGGACGAGGTGGCAGAGGCCCTGACCAGTCTGCAGCAGGTCGTGCCCCCGAAGACGACGCTCCCCATCCTCTCCAACCTGCTGGTGCGAGCAGAAGAAGGGCGACTCCACCTGGCAGCCACCGACCTGGATATGAGCATCACCACCTCGGTCGATGCGGATGTGGTGGAGGAGGGGAATACGACCGTCCCGGCCCGGAAGTTCGGGGAGATCGTAAGGGAGTTCCCCGAGGAGGTCTTCCAACTGGACGAGCGGGAGGACCGGATAACCCTGACCTGCGGGAAGGGGCAGTTCAAACTCACCGGGATGGACTGGGAAGAGTTCCCGAAGATACAGGATCAGGTCGAGGGTTCCCGGGTGGTCGTGGACGGGGAGAGGCTGAAGAGGATGGTGAACAGCACCTCCTTCGCCGTCTCCACCGATGAGACCCGGCCGGCCCTTGGGGGCGTGCTCTGGAAGATCCAGGGAGAGGACACCCTCATGGTATCGACCGACGGGCACCGTCTGGCCAAGATCGAACTCCGGGGAGCGGTGGGTGGAGAGGGCGGGTTCGAAGGAGAGATGATCATCCCGCCCAAGGCGCTGAACCAGGTCACCCGCCTCATCAGCGAGGGGAAGCAGATAGAAGAGATCACGGTGGGGGAGAAGTATCTCCAGGTGACGGCGGGGGAGACCCGGCTCTTCAGCCGCATGATCGAGGGACCCTACCCGAACTATGAACTGGTCATGCCGAAGGACAACGACAAACACATCCTGGTGGAGGCCGAGGTCCTGGAGGCCGCCGTCCGTCGTGTCGCCATCTTGAGCAACACCCAGACCCATCAGGTCAAGTTCGACCTTGACGAAGGGGGCGGCCTGCTCAGCGCGGTGAGTCCCGACCTCGGTGCGGAGGCGAGGGAACAGGTGGAACTCACCTACGACGGCGGGCCGATGGCCGTCGCCTACAATGCCAATTATCTCCTGGAGATCCTCCGGCATCTGCAGGGCGGGGTAGTCGACATCTCCCTCAAGACCCCGGTGAGTGCGGGGCTGGTCTGTCCGAAGGAACAGGAAGAGGAAGAGGACCTCACCTTCCTGCTGATGCCGCTGCGGCTGAATGACTGAGGATCGGGGGAATGACGGTCAGTCAGAGGCCTGGCTGCGCCGACTCTCCCTGCGGGCCTTCCGGAACTACGCTGTCCTGGACCTCGAGCTGGACCCGGGGCTGACCCTGATCGTCGGACCCAACGGTCACGGGAAGACCAACCTGGTCGAGGCCGTATACGTGCTCTGTCTCGGGCGTTCCTTCCGCGAGCATCGCGACAGCCGGCTCATCCGGTTCGGGGACCCGGCGGCCCGGCTCGCCGGTGCGGCCCGGTGGACGGGACGGGAACACAGGGTCGAACTCACGTGGGAGCGGGGGGGGACGAAACAGGCGGAGGTGGACGGGGCCCGGCTGGAACGGCTCAGCGAGCTGCTCGGGCAGCTCCCCGTGGTGAGCCTGACCCCGGAGGACGGGGAGATCGCCCAGGGCGGACCGGATGGAAGACGCAGATTCATGGACATCCTTCTCTCCCAGACCGACCGGCATTACCTGGAAGCGCTGAAGCGGTATCGCCGGGCGCTCTCGCAGCGGAACGCCAGCCTCAGAGAGGGGAGAGAGGAGCTGGCCCGGGTCTACGAGCCGGAGCTCGCCCGCGCAGGGGCCTTCATCCAGGGTCAGCGGGAGTGCCTGGCACGCTTCCTGGGCAGGCGGGCCTCCGAGACATATCGTCAGGTGAGCGGGGATGGGGAGGAACTGGGGATAGCGTACAGGCCCCACCCGAACCGGGAGCGGGAGGAGTACGAAGAGACTCTCGCCGGGGTCCTCGCGGAGACGCTGGATCGAGACCTCGACCAGGGCTATACGGGAACCGGACCCCACCGGGACGACCTCCACCTGGAGGTCGGGGGCAGGCCGCTGAAGACGTACGGGTCCCATGGGCAGGCGCGGACCGCCCTGGCCGCCCTGAAGCTGGCCGAGGTGGGCTACTATGCCGAGAGCTACGACCGGCAGCCGCTGCTGGTCATGGACGAGGCAGCGGCGGTCCTCGACCGGAGCCGTGCGGACAATCTGATCCGCCTGCTGGCCCGCGGTTCCTCCCAGGTCTTCGTGACCAGTCCCGGACTGGAGGACCTGGGTCCGGTGGCGGAGCGGGCGGACCGCATCATCGAGGTCTTCGAGGGGACGGTCGCATGAGCGGGACCCCGACGCCGCTCAAGCGGATACTGGAGGCCTGGCTCAAGGCGGCGGGCATGGAGGAGGGGCTTGCGAAAGGTCGCCTCTACAACCGGTGGGAGGAACTCGTCGGACCGCGTATCGGCGCGGTTTCGCGGCCGATCGATGTCAGGGGTGAAGAGTTGTTTGTAGAAGTGGAAGACCCTGCTTGGCGTAATGAACTTTCCCTGATGCAGGGCCAGCTCCTGGAACAGATACAAAAGCACCCGGAGTTACCACACGTACGTTCCATCCGATTCGTTGGGCGGCGTGGAGGAGGAAGCAGAGCGTGAACGTGGAGAAGGTCGGAGCAGAGGCGTACGACGCCAAGAGTATCCAGGTCCTCAAGGGCCTGGAGGGGGTACGGAAACGCCCCGCGATGTATATCGGGAGTACCGCGGACCGCGGGCTCCATCACCTGGTCTACGAGGTGGTGGACAACTCCATCGATGAGGCCCTGGCGGGGTACTGCGAACACATCACGGTGGTGATCCAGGGGGGGGACTCCGTCCAGGTCTCCGACGATGGGCGGGGTATCCCCGTGGACCAGCACGACGAGGTGAGGCGTCCCGCGGTAGAGGTCATCATGACCACGCTCCACGCCGGCGGGAAGTTCGACAACAAGACCTACCAGGTCTCGGGAGGCCTCCACGGGGTGGGGGTCAGTGTGGTGAACGGTCTCTCCGAGTGGCTCGAGGTGGTGGTGGACCGGGACGGCGAACGCTACCGTCAGCGGTATGAACGGGGGATCCCGGCGGGGGACCTGGAGGTCATCGGGAAGACGGGGAAGACGGGGACCACGATCACCTTCCGCCCGGACCGGGAGATCTTCACCGAGACCGAGTACCACTACGACATCCTGGCCCAGCGGATGAGGGAGCTGGCCTTCCTGAACGCCGGTCTGCGTATCGACCTCATCGACGAGCGGGAGGGGAAGGAGCGAACGACCTCCTTCCGGTACCGGGGAGGTCTGGCCGACTTCATCAAGTTCCTGAACGAGAACCGGAACACGCTCCACCCCAGGCCCATCGTCATCAGCGACGACCGGGAAGGGGTGAAGGTGGATGTGGCCCTCCAGTACCACGACGGCTACCAGGAGGACATCCACAGCTTCGTGAACACCATCAACACGGTGGAGGGGGGTACCCACCTCACCGGGTTCCGTGCGGCCCTCACCCGGACCGTCAACAACTACGCCCAGAACAACAACCTCATCAAGAACGGGGCGAAGTACTCCCTCGGGGGCGAGGACTGCAGGGAGGGGCTTACCGCCATCATCTCGGTGCAGGTCCCCGATCCCCAGTTCGAGGGGCAGACGAAGACCAAGCTGGGGAACAGTGAGGTCCGCGGTATCGTGGAGTCGATCGTGGGGGAAACCCTCTCCACGTTCTTCGATGAGACACCTGCGTACGCCAAGAAGATCGTGGAGAAGGTGGATGCCGCGGCCCGGGCCCGGGACGCCGCCCGCAAGGCCCGGGAGCTCGTTCGGCGCAAGACGGTTCTGGAATCGAGCGCACTCCCGGGCAAGCTGGCCGACTGCTCGATCAAGGACCCGGAGGTCGCCGAGATCTACCTGGTGGAGGGGGACTCCGCGGGAGGCAGCGCCAAGTCGGGCCGGGACCGCAGTTTCCAGGCCATCCTCCCCCTGCGCGGCAAGATCCTGAACGTCGAGAAGGCCCGGCTGGACCGGATCCTGGCGAACAACGAGGTGCGGACCATCATCACCGCCCTGGGCACCGGTATCGCGGAGGAGTTCGACCTGGGAGCGGCCCGCTACGGCAAGGTCATCCTGATGACGGACGCGGATGTGGACGGCGCCCACATCCGCACCCTCCTGCTGACCCTCTTCTTCCGCTACATGAAGGAACTGGTGGCCCGGGGGATGGTATACATCGCCCAGCCCCCCCTCTACCTGGTGAAGAACGGCAGGGAGGAGATCTACTGCTACAACGAGGACGAGCGGAAGACCGCCCTGCAGCGTCTGGGGAAGAAGGGCACCAGCGTGCAGCGCTACAAGGGCCTGGGAGAGATGAACCCGGACCAGCTGTGGGAGACCACCATGAACCCGGAGACACGGACCCTCCTCCAGGTGACGCTGGAGGACGCGGACGCAGCCAACCGGCTCTTCACCCTGCTCATGGGGGACGCAGTGGAACCCCGCAGGAACTTCATCGAAGAGAACGCCAAATACGTACGGAACCTGGACGTCTGATCCATGCCTGAACTGCACCGCCAACGAGTGATACCGGTGAACATCGAGGAGGAGATGAAGTCCTCCTACATCGACTATTCCATGTCGGTGATCGTCTCCCGTGCCCTGCCCGATGTACGCGACGGGCTCAAGCCCGTCCACCGCCGCATCCTCTACGGGATGGACCAGCTCGGGCTGCGCTACAACCGGTCCTACCGCAAGAGCGCCCGCCTGGTAGGGGACGTGCTGGGCAAATACCACCCCCATGGAGATTCCGCGGTCTACGACGCCGCGGTCCGTATGGCCCAGGACTTCTCCCTTCGCTACCCGCTGGTGGACGGCCAGGGGAACTTCGGCAGCGTGGACGGCGATTCCGCGGCGGCCATGCGGTATACCGAGGTGCGCCTGACCCGCATCGCGGAGGAGATGCTGCGGGACCTGGACAAGGACACGGTGGACTGGACCCTCAACTTCGACGACACGATGGAGGAACCGGGGGTCCTTCCCACCAAGCTGCCCAACCTGCTGGTGAACGGCGCGTCGGGGATCGCGGTGGGCATGTCCACGAACATCCCGCCCCATAACCTCACCGAGGTGGTGGACGGCCTGGTGCACCTCATCGACGACCCGGACGCCGACCTCGACGACCTGATGGAGCACATCACCGGACCCGACTTCCCCACCGGCGGGATCATCTACGGCCGGCAGGGGATCCGGGAGGCGTACGAGACGGGCCGGGGCAGGGTGGTCACCCGGGCCCGGGCCTTCATCGAAGACCACAAGGACCGGGAATGGATCGTCATCACCGAGATCCCCTACCAGGTCAACAAGTCGAACCTGCTGGAGAAGATCGCCGACCTGGTCCGGGACAAGAAGGTGGAGGGCATATCCGACCTGCGGGACGAGTCGGACCGTGACGGCATGCGCATCGTCATCGAACTGAAGCGCGACGCGCCGGCCGAAGTGATCCTGAACCACCTCTACAAGTACACGCAGCTGCAGAACACGTTCGGCGTGATCAACCTCTCCCTGGTGGACGGCGAGCCCCGGGAACTGAACCTGAAGCAGACCCTCCAGGCGTTCGTGGATTTCCGCCACGAAGTGGTGGAACGGCGCACCCGCTACGAGCTGGCCGAGGCGGAAGCCCGGGCACACATCCTCGAGGGACTGAGGATCGCGACCGACAACATCGACGAGATCGTGGCCCTCATCAAGAAGGCCGCGGACACGGATACGGCCAAGGCCCAGCTCATGGAGCGTTTCGAGCTGAGCGACGTGCAGGCCCAGGCCATCCTGGATATGCGCCTGGCCCGCCTCACCGGTCTGGAACGGCAGAAGATCGAGGAGGAGTACAGGGACCTCATCGAGAAGATCGCCCACTACAAGGAAGTACTGGCGAACAAGAACCTGCGGATGGCGATCATCAAGGACGAGCTCACCGAGATCCGCGACACCTTCGGGGACGCCCGACGCACCGAGATCCTCGACGATCAGGGGGACTTCGATATCGAAGACCTCATCGCCGAGGAGGACATGGTCATCACCATCTCCCACCAGGGCTATATGAAGCGGATCCCCATCACCACCTATCGGAGGCAGCGGCGGGGGGGACGGGGCGTGAAGGGGATGGGTACCAAGGAGGACGACTTCGTAGAACATCTCTTCGTGGCCAGCACCCATTCCTATCTCCTCTTCTTCACCGACCAGGGTAAGGTCTACTGGCTGAAGGTGTACGACATCCCCCAGGGGGGCCGGCAGGCCCTGGGCCGTCCCCTCATCAACCTGATCCAGGTGGAGAAGGGGGAGACGGTACGGGCCGTCGTCCCGGTGAGGAGCTTCGAGGAGGGACTCCACCTCATCTTCGCCACCCGGGAGGGCCTGGTGAAGAAGACCTCGCTGATGGACTACAGCCATCCCCGGCGGGGCGGCATCATCGCCGTCGACATCCGGGAGGGGGACGAGCTCATCGAGGTGGGACTCACCGACGGGACGTGCGATGTCATCCTGGGCACCCGGAAGGGGATGGCCATCCGCTTCCACGAGGAGGACGTGCGTCCCATGAGCAGGGACACCCGCGGGGTGAAGGGCATCACCCTGGACAGGGAGGACGATGGGGTGGTGGGGATGGTCGTGGTGCGCAGGGAGGGCACGCTGCTGACCGTAGCGGAGAACGGCTTCGGCAAGCGCACCCGGATAAGCGATTACCCGGTCCAGCACAGGGGCGGCAAGGGTGTCATCACCATGAAGGCGAGCGAGCGGAACGGCGACGTCCTCACCCTCAAGGAGGTGGTGGACTCGGACGAGCTGATGCTCATTTCCCGCAAGGGGACGATCATCCGGCAGCCGGCCGAGGAGATCTCCACCATCGGACGGAACACCCAGGGGGTGCGCCTGATGAACGTGCCCGGGAGGGACCGTGTGGTGGATGTGGCCCGGGTCATGGAGAAGGAGGAGGAAGAGGAGGAGGAGGCCGCCCTGGAGGCGGCTATCGAGGAGGCCGAGGAGCAGAGGAAGAGCGGGGAGGAAGAGGAGGGTCCCGAGGGGTCTTCGGACGGGGATGAGGATGGGGACGAGTAAGGACCGGTCCGCGAAGATCAGCGGCAGCTCGGTCCGAAGACTCAGCCGCTACTATCGGACCCTGGTCCGGGTCCAGAAGCAGGGTATGGCCCACATCGCCAGCCGGGAGCTGGCGGAACGGAACGGGGTGACCAGCGCCCAGGTCCGCAAGGACCTCTCCACCTTCGGGACCTTCGGCAAGCGGGGACTCGGCTACCCGGTGGAGGGTCTCACCGAGGCCATCGCCGGCATCCTGGGACTGGACAGGCAGTGGCCGGTGATCCTCGTCGGTGTGGGGAACATCGGAAGCGCCCTCCTGCGCTACGGCCAGTTCCGGCGCCAGGGCTTCCATATCGTCGCGGCATTCGACGTGGCGCCGGAGAAGGTTGGCACCTCCATCGACGGGGTACCCATCTACCGCATGGAACGTCTCGCCGACCTCGTGCGGGAGGAGGACGTGGAGATCGGCATCCTCTCGGTCCCCGCGCCCAACGCACAGGAGGTGTGCGACATGATGGTGGAGGCGGGGATCCGGGCCATCCTGAACTTCGCCCCCATCACCCTGGACACACCCCCCGGCGTCACGGTCCGTTACGAGGACATGGCCATAGAACTGGAGACGCTCTCCTACGCCCTCACACGCGGGGACATCCAGGAGGGCTGATTCCCGGCGGGACTCCCCACCCCGTGGAGAACCCTGTGAACATCTCCGCACGTACCTCACCCAACCTATTGTG
Organism: bacterium; assembly: GCA_046497505.1. Classification (GTDB taxonomy): domain Bacteria; phylum Blakebacterota; class Blakebacteria; order Blakebacterales; family JAWOFN01; genus JAWOFN01. Next base: position 9,269 of record JAWOFN010000055.1, read on the forward strand.
AGACAACGAGATAGAAGCACTCCTCTCCCGGGCCCCGATGTGGATAACCCGACCGGGACCGGAGCTGATGCACGTTGACACACATCCCCGTGCCCGGGTGTGGTACATCTGCAACACAAGGTGGGATCACTCGGGGTCGTCCTTCCCGGACAGGAGATTTCATCTCGTTGTGCCGCAGAGGCTTACAGGTGTCGATCCCCACCTCCCGTATCGTTGGCACGCCATGTGCAGCGGGTATGAGGCGGCGGGGATGCACATCCTGCCGGATACTCCCAAGCACTTCCCCGATCGGCACCGGGGGAGGAGGAAGAGGATGCGAGGATACATGAGAGCGCTGGCGGTCCTGTGGGTACTCACCCTCCCGTTCCTGCTGGGAGCGGGTCCCGGACTGGCGGAGCAGGGCGGCCAGCAGGAGGGACCCCGCCGGGAGAAGGGCGATTTCCAGGTCCCTGGGGACATGCGGATCCATGGGGACCTGGTCGTGGAAGAGGGGGACCTGACCGTGGACGGTGAGATCCGGGGATGGACGGTGGTCAGGGGGGGCGACGCCGTGGTCCGCGGCACCGTGACCGGGTCGGTGATCGTCCTCTACGGGGACGTGGTCATCATGGACAGCGGTCTGGTCCAGGGCGACGCGGTGAGCGTGGCGGGTGAGGTCGTCATCCGGGGGAGCGGGGTGGTCTCGGGGAGCAACATCACCACCACCCGGCGGGGTCTGGAGCGTCAGGGGCGGGACGTGCCCTGGGCCCGGATCGTCCGGGAGGCCGGCGTGCTTGAGCACCGGGACCCCGGGTCCCGACGGGAGGAGGGACCGTGGGAGCGGTGGTGGGACGAGGAACCGGAGGAAGAACGCTTCGGTGCGAGGGGACGACGGCGGGGAGGATATGACTACCTCTTCGACGGGTCTTTCCCCCTGGGGGGTCTCCTCTACAACCGGGTGGACGGTCTGACCCTCCAGGGGGAGGTCTTCGGGGACAGCGGGGACTGGGGTTCGACCGGGGCCAACCTGTACGGCGGTGCGGGATATGCCTTCGAGAGCGGGCGGTTCTACTACCGACTGGGTCTGAGCCGGTTCTTCTTCGGAACGGCCCCCCTGGAGATAGGCGGCTCCATCTACCGGCAGCTGGAGACCCACGACACCTGGTACATGACACCGAACGAGAACGACTGGATGGCCCTGCTGGCCCGGTACGACTGGTACGACTACTACCTGCGGGAGGGCGTGCAGGGACACGTGCAGTTCTCCCCGACCCGCTGGCTCCGCCTCGGCGCCCTCTATTCGGAGGACACCGAGGAGGCGGTCTTCCGGAACACCAACTGGTCGATCTTCGGTACCGACCGCAGCTTCCGGGAGAACGAGTGGCTGGTCCGGTGGCACCCGGACGACCAGCAGCGGGTCTATGCCGGGGCGCACGAGGGGGACATCCGCCGGCTGACATGGTTCCTGCACGTGGACGCCGCCAGGAGGGCCAGGGTCCGTCCCTCCCGGGGTGTCGAACTGGACACCTGGTACGAGACGGCCGGTGAGGCCGGGATCGCCGGGGGCGGGGACTTCCATTACGAGCGTGCGGTGGCCGAGCTGAGGGCCTACCAGAGGATCAGCCGCATGGACCACCTGGCCCTGCGGGTCCGGGCGGGAACGGTGGGCAGTCAGAGCGGTCTCATCGACGATGTGCCGGTGCAGCACCGTTTCTACCTGGGCGGTGTGGGCAGTCTCCGGGGCTACGACCTCAAGCAGTTCAGCGGGGACCGGCTCTTCCTGGCCACCCTCGAGTACACCCTGGGCGGGGACGGATGGGGACCGGTCTTCGGGGACTGGGCCCTCACGTTCTTCTACGACTGGGGGAACGCATGGAGGGCCGAAGCGGGCGAGGACCTCTTCGGCGGCCTGATCCCCCCGGAGGCGGTGCGCAGTGCCGGCGCGGCCGTGAGCCCCGTGGGCTGGGGGGGGCCCCGGCTGGAGATCGCCCGTCCCATCGATGCCGAAGACGACGAGTTCAGATGGTATCTGCGCTGGGCCTTCGATTTCTAGACCCGGCGGACAGGAGTGTCGATATGAGCTATCCCGAACGGCAGGCAGTGAAGACCCTTGCGATCACACTGCTCTTCCTCCTGGCGGCCAGCACGCTGCTCTTCGCCGCAGCGGCGGTCCAGGAGATCGAGAAGCGTTTCCGTCCCGACCCGGACCGGCCCCTGCTGGTCCGGGTACGGGGGGACGGAGCGGAGGTGGAGATCGCCAGTCCCGAGAGGGTCAGGGAGGGACGTGCCCGCTATCGCTGCGACCCGCGGCACTTCAGCGGGTCCCTGGTCTTCGACGCCGAGGAGAACCTGATCTCGGCCGGTCTGGACATGGACGGTCTGAACCGGGAGGACTCGGGGGACAGCCCCTCGGAGCTGAGCGTGCTCGTCCCCCGGGGACAGCGGGTGGCCCTGGACTGCTCCATGAAGGCGGGCATGGTGGACCTCGACGGTGAGGGCATGGTCTTCGAGGACCTGGGACTCAAACTCTGGGCGGGAGAGATGTCCGCCCGGTTCCCCGTGGTCTCCCCCGGTCATATGAAGCGGGTGGTGGTGGATGTCAAGATGGGAGAGACCGACCTGGAGGGTCTGGGCAACCTGGCGTTCAGGGAACTGGACGTGAACGGTTTCGTGGGCGAGATTACACTGGACTTCCGGGGCAGCCTCCGGATGCGGCGCCGGGCGCGGGTGGACCTCGAGATGGGCAGCATCACGGTCTGCGTCCCCGCCGGCATGGCGGTGGAGGCACGCATCGGCAAGATGGGCTTCCTCGCCGAGGTGGACATCCCGGGGGGATGGAGCAGTGAGGGGAAGTACGCCTTCTCGCCCACGGCCCGCGGTCAGGAGCCGGACCTGCTCCTGGATATCCGCGGAGGCATCGGTGAGATAAAGATCCTGGAGCGCTAATCCCTATACCGACTGTGGGGGGTCGGGTGACCACAGCAGCCCGGACATTGTTGGCGGCATCCCTGACCTTCGGAGGTTTCCAGGCCGCCGAGGTGTCGGTCCCGGACGTCTGGGTCGAGGGCGGGGAACTGCGCTGCAGCATACGCGCGGCCCACGTCCTGGACGACCGGGCCAGGGAGACCATCGAGCAGGGTGGGACCTCCGCCCTGGACTACACGGTGGAGCTCTACCTCCAGCGTTCCGGCTGGTTCGATGCCATGGTCGCCACGCGCACCCTCCCTTTCCGGATCTCCTACGACGCCTTCGAGCGGAAGTATCGCCTCCTGAGTGAGGATATCCGTATGAAGAGCGAGTCCTTCCAGGAGGTCGCCGACCAGTGCACGCGCCTCGCAGAGTTCTCCCTCGGGAGGGTGGATGAGCTGGACCTGGAACCGGACGGGCGGTACTACATCGTCGTGCACGGCAGGTATCAGCCGGTGGTCACCGAGACCCTGGAGGAGATCCGGAGCTGGCTGGGGGGACCCGGCGGTCAGCAGCGGAGGGAGCAGGAACGGGAAGGGGGCGGGATCGGATCCCGCCTGGCGAGGACCCTGATGAACGCGGCGGGTTTCGGGGAGAAGGAACTGCAGGGTGAGAGCGTCCGTTTCCGTCCCGCCGACCTCCCGGAGCGCTGACCGTTGGACACCGGATTCCCTCCCGTCGCCATCTTCATCGCCTGGGCCGTCTTCCTGGCCGTGGTCATCACCGCCGTGATGATCTACCGATGGCACCGGCCGGAGCGGTACAGCCGGTTCCAGCTCAAGCTGGTCCTCGTCCTCCTGCTCTTCCTCATGGTCCCCACCGTCCCCCTGGTCTTCCTGGCCGGGACGGTGGTGGACCAGTTCCGCGGTCTCATGGTGGCCCTCCCCCTGGACGATGCCATGCAGCACGGATTGGACACCGTCCACAGGGCCCTCTCCGAGGAAGACCGGCTCCTGGACGCCTGGAGGGAGGGACCGGGGAGGGAGGCGTCCCGGCCGCACCGCATCCCCGCCTTCACGGCGGTCTGGGAACGCTCCGGGGGGGGATGGGGACTGCAGGAGATCGAACCCGGACCCTCACGGAAGACGGGACTCGCGGACTCCCTGAAGGCCTCCCCTCCCGATCCCGGCGAGGCACAGCCGGGGATCTTCGAGGAGGTCACCTATACCCGGGAGGAACGGCTTCTCTTCCGCTGGGCGGACCGGGGGGTCTATATGGCCCTGGTCCCGCGCGGCGGAGCGGAGCGAATCGAGGGAGCCGGTGTGTGGGTCTCACCGGAACTGGTGGAGGCGCGGGAGGCCCTGGGGCAGGGGCTCCGGATGTTCCGCAACATCACCCTGCTCGGCGGGGGGCGGGGGACCCAGGAACTGCTCTGGACGCTGGCCAGCCTGTGGCTGGTGCTCCTCACCTTGGGCGCCTTCTCCGTGACCCGGTTGCTGGCCCGGGGTGTGAGCGAGCCGGTCCTCCGGCTGGCGAGGGGGATGGAAGAGGTCGCGGAGGGGGACCTGGACGTCCACCTGGAGATACGGGCGCGGGACGAGATGAAGACGCTGGTGGATTCCTTCAACCGGATGACGTCCGACCTCCGGGAGGCCCGGGAACGGATCGTCGAGGCGGAGAAGCAGGCGGCATGGCGGGACGTGGCCCGGCGTATCGCCCACGAGATCAAGAACCCCCTGACCCCCCTGCAGCTCGGTCTGCACAGGATCCAGAAGCACCTCCAGGGGGAGGAGGTCTGGCATTCCGACCCCGCGCTCAGGGAATCGATCCAGACCATGAACGAGGAACTGGAGGCGCTGCGGCGCATGGCGGCCTCCTTCAGCGAGTATGCCCGGCTCCCTCAGCCCGAACCCGAGCCCGCCGACCTCGAGGCCGCCGTACGGGGGGCCGCGGCCCTCTTCCAGGACACCCGGGGGGTCCGGATCCAGGTGACGGTGATGGGGAACATCCCGCCGGTGCGGATGGATGCGGATCTGGTGAAGCGCGCCCTGGTCAACCTGGTGAAGAACGCGGTCGAGTCGGTGGAGGAGACCGGGGGCGGGAGGGTGGAGATCCTGCTGAAGAGGACCCGCGAGGGACTGGTCATAGAGATATCGGACGAGGGGACAGGTTTCGAAGCCGGGCTGGCCTCGGAGCTCTTCCGTCCCGACTATACCACGAAGGACCGGGGGACCGGACTGGGGCTGAGCGTGGTCTCCCGCATCGTACAGGACCACGGCTGGGAGATCGAGGCCGAGAGCGGGGGGGAGGGCGGCGGAGCCGCCTTCAGGATCCGGATACCCCCGGATGAGGCAGCCGAGAGGAAGAGACAGACCACATGAGTGCCAGGGTGCTGGTCATAGACGACGAGAAAGGGGTGCGGAGCAGCCTGCGCGGGCTCCTGGAGGACGAGGGCTACCAGGTGGCCGAGGCCCCGTCGGGGGAGGCAGGGATCACGGCGGTCACCGAGAACGACCCGGACGTGGTCATGCTGGACCTCTACCTGGGAGGCATCGACGGGCTGGAGGTGCTCGCCCGCCTCTCGGAGTCAGGCTTCCCCTTCCCGGTCATCATGATGTCGGGACAGGCGGACCTGGAACAGGCGGTGGAGGCCACGCAGCTCGGAGCCATGACCTTCCTGGAGAAGCCCCTCACACCCGAGAAGGTCCTGGCGACGGTGTCCGCCGCCAGGGAGCTGGCCCGGCTGAAGCGGGAGAACGAGGACCTGAAGGAGGAGGTGAGCCGCCGGACGACCATGGTGGGGGATTCCCAGACCATGACCCGGCTGCGGGAGAGGATCCGGAAGGTGGCGCCCACACGGGCGACGGTCCTCATACAGGGAGAGAGCGGCACGGGCAAGGAGCTGGTGGCCCGGGCCGTACACGCCCACTCCGAACGGGCATCGGAGAGCTTCGTGAAGGTGAACTGCGCCGCGATCCCCCAGGACCTCATCGAGTCCGAGCTCTTCGGTCACGAGAAGGGGGCCTTCACCGGGGCCGCGGGTCTCCACCGGGGACGATTCGAGCAGGCGGACGGCGGGAGCATCTTCCTGGACGAGGTGGCGGACATGAGCCTGGAGGCGCAGGCGCGCCTCCTCCGGGTACTCCAGGAGGGCGAGGTCCAGCGGCTGGGCAGTGAGAGGGTGCTGCATGTGGATGTAAGGGTCATCGCGGCCACGAACCAGGACCTGGAAGGGCTCATCGAGGACGGCCGCTTCCGGGAGGACCTCTACTACCGCCTGAACGTGCTCCCCCTCCAGGTCCCTCCCCTCCGGGACCGCCTGCACGACATCCCCGACCTGGCCCGGGAATTCGTCGCCCAGTTCGGTCGGACCAACAACCGGCATCCCATCGACCTCAAGCCCCAGGCCATCGAGGCGCTCACCGCATACGACTGGCCCGGCAACGTCAGGGAGCTCCGCAACGTCATCGAACGCCTCATGATCCTCTATGAAGGGGACCCGGTCGGTGAAGAGGAGGTCCGGGAGGTCCTGCCCAGGGCGGGTGAGGGCCCGGGCCTGGAGACGGAGGCGGCCGAGGGGAAGAGCCTCCGGGACCTCGTGGAGGCGTACGAGGCACGCCTGCTGGCCCGGGAACTCGAGGAGGCCGACGGGGTGGTCACCCGGGTGGCGGAGCGGCTGAACACCGACCGGGCCAACCTGTACAGGAAGCTGAAGCGGTACGGACTTCGATGAGGCCCCACGACAGGGTGGCCCCGCTCCTCCCCGGGTGGGAGGAAGCGGTGGACACCCCCTTCTTCCAGGATCTCAGAGCGCGGATCACTTCCCGGAGACGCCCTCAGCTGGCGGGTCTCCCCGGCAGTCTGGGACCGCTCCTCGTCGCCGCCCTGGTGGAGAGGGACACCTTCCCCGGTGCGCTGGTGGTGGTGCCCGACCGGGATGACGCCGAGGAGCTGGCTGAGGACTTCGCGGCCCTCCTCGGGGACGAGGCGGTGCGCCTGCTCCCGGAACGGACGGTGGATCCCTACGAGGAACTCGGGTCGGGAGCAGGCCGGGCGGCCGACCGGTACCTGGCCCTTCGGAGACTCACGGGACTGCAGGAGGAGGGGGGGGTGGTGGTCGCCTCGGCCTCAGCCGCCGGCCTCATCACGCCCGGCGCGGTCGACCTCCGCAGGATGGGTCTGGTGCTGAGGGAGGGACAGACCCTCCCCCCGGAACGGTTCTCGGCAGCGCTGGCGGAACGCGGTTACGAACGGGTGGAACTGGTGGATGCCCCCGGCGGGTTCGCGGTACGGGGAGGGATCGTGGACGCGGCCCCCCCCGACCGCCGCCTGGGTGTGCGGCTCGAGTTCTGGGGTGATGAGATCGAGTCGATCCGGGAGTTCCGCTATGCCGACCAGAAGACGGTGGGGGGGGTGGGAGGGATCGAACTCCCCCCGGTCCGGGAGATCCCCTCCGATGACGAGGCCCTCCTGCGGGCCTCCGACGCCGCGGCCCGGATGCTCCCCGGCGGCCTGAGCCCGGGTACCCCTTTGGACGCGGCCCTGGAGATGGAACAGTACCGGGACGGCCTGGAGTGGTACCTGCCCCTCCTGTGCGGGGACGCGGGTCACCTGACCGACCTCCTCCCCGAGCGCACCCTCACCGTATGTGTCGAGCCGGAGGAACTCCGCAGGATACTGGAGGAGCAGCGGCTGGACGCGGCGAAGGTGCGGGACGACCTCCCCGACTCGGAGGCATGGCTGCCGGCGGAGAAGCTCTTCGCCGGCGGCGACCTGGTGGAGGCCCTGGTGAGGGGCTTCCCCGGGGTGGACCTGGTCACGGTGGCCGGGAGCGAAGGAGAGGTGCTCAGGAGCGGGGCCCGGCCGACGCCCCCCGTGGCGGGAGACCTGGACCGACTGAGGGAGGAGCTGATCCGCCTCGCCTCCCTGGGGATCCGTTCCACCCTCCTGGTGGAGGACCCCGGGCAGGAGGACCGGCTCCGGGACCTGCTGGGTGAGGAGGCGGAAGCGGCCACCGGGTTCGCACTGGGGCAGCTGGCCGAAGGGTTCGTCTGGCCCGATGCGGGCATCGCGGTCTGGCCCGACCACGAGATCTTCCGCCGTCCGCGTCGGCGCCGCCCGGCCGTGCGCCGGGAGGGGAAGGCGCTCCGCTCCTGGCGGGCGCTCACCCCGGGAGACCTCGTGGTGCACGTGCACCACGGGATCGGACGGTACGAAGGGCTCCGGAGCCTGGAGCTGGACGGGGTGCACACCGAACTCCTGGAGATCCTCTATGCCGGCAAGGACAAGCTGCTCGTCCCCATCGACCAGATGGACCGGGTGCAGCGCTATAGCGGGAGCGATCCGGAACATCCCCCCCAGCTGAACACACTGGGAGGGACGGCGTGGGAGCGTACGAAGGAACTGGCGAAGCAGGACCTGCTGGAGATGGCGGAGGACCTCGCCAAGGTGTATGCCGCCAGGCAGGAACTCAGCGGGACCTCCCACCCCCCGGACGACATCCTCATGGAGGAGCTGGAGGCCTCCTTCCCCTACAGCGAGACCCCGGACCAGTCCGCGGCTGTGGACCAGGTGAAGCGGGACCTGGAAGATCCCCGTCCCATGGACCGCCTGATCTGCGGAGACGTGGGGTACGGGAAGACCGAGGTGGCGGTCCGGGCGGCCCTCAAGGTCATCGAAGGGGGGAACCAGGTGGCGGTGCTGGTCCCCACCACCCTCCTGGCGCAGCAGCACATGGAGACCTTCCGCGAGCGGCTGGGACGCTTCCCGGTGCGTATCGAGGTGCTGAGCCGGTTCCGGACATCGGCCCAGCAGCGAAGGACACTGGCGGGGCTGGCCAGGGGAGAGGTGGACCTGGTCATCGGGACCCACAGGCTGCTCAGCAGGGATGTGGAGTTCCTGCGTCTGGGGCTGGTGGTCGTGGACGAGGAGCATCGTTTCGGCGTCAAAGCGAAGGAGCGGCTGAAGAGACTCAGGACCCAGGTGGATGTGCTCAGCCTCACGGCGACCCCCATCCCGAGGACGCTCCACATGTCGCTCCTGAACATCCGGGACATGTCGATCATCACCACCCCGCCCCAGGACCGGCTCCCGGTGCACACCGAGGTGGTGAAGTTCGAGGAGGACCTCATCGCCGAGGGTATCCAGAGGGAACTCGACCGGGGAGGACAGGTGTTCTTCGTGCACAACCGGGTACAGAGCATCGACGCAGCGGCCCGGATGGTGGAACGGCTGGCTCCCCGGGCCCGGGTGGCCATCGCCCACGGGCAGATGAAGGAACGGGACCTGGAGTCGGTCATGCTGGAGTTCACGGCCGGGGAGGTCGACGTGCTGGTCTCCACGATGATCGTGGAGTCCGGGCTCGACCTGCCCAACGCGAACACCCTGTTCGTCAACCGGGCGGACCGCCTCGGCCTCGCCCAGCTCTACCAGCTCCGGGGGCGCGTGGGCCGCTCGAGCCAGAAGGCGCATGCCTACTTCCTGGTCCCTCCGGGCCGGCGGATCACACGTGACGCGAGGCGCCGGCTGCAGGCCATCCAGGAACACACCGACCTGGGGGCGGGCTTCCACCTCGCCATGCGCGACCTGGAGATACGGGGGGCCGGCAACCTGCTGGGTCCGCAGCAGCACGGGAACATCAGGGCGGTGGGATTCGACCTCTACCGGCAGATGCTGGAGGAGGCGGTGGCGGAGATCCGGGGCACCCCTGAGGCTGCCTGGTCGCCCCCCCGGCTGGAACTGCCGGGAGATGCCTACCTGCCCGAGGGGTATGTGGACTCCAGCAGTCTCCGCGTGGATTTCTACCGCCGGGCGGTGGAGGCACGGACCCTGGAGGATGTGGCCGCCCTCCACGAAGAGCTCCGGGACCGGTTCGGTCCCCTCCCCGGCCCGGCCGCCGCCCTGCTGGATGCTTCGGCGCTCCGGGTATCGGGCGCGGAACTCGGGCTGGATTCGCTGGTCATAAAGGACGATACCCTGCACGGGCGTTACCCCGAAGACCGGGTGCTCGACCGTCCGGCATGGGAAGCACTCATGGCCCGGCTCGGAGAGAACGCCCGTTTCGCCGGTGAGGCCCCGCTGAGGTTCAAGGTGGGACTTCACGCCGGTGAGGCGTCCGCACAGATACGAGAAGCCAGAAACCGCTTGCTGACGGAAGAAGAGGCCGAATACCTTGGCAGGTCCATCCCCGACCCATCAGGTGAGACAGAAGATGCATAGATCCCTCGACCGCACGGCCATCCATGTGCTGGCGATGTCCCTGATCCTGGGCCTGATCTCCTGCGGAGGCGGTTCGGACGAGCAGGTCCTCGCCCGCATCGACGGCCGCGAGATCACCCTCCAGCGTTTCTTGGAGTTCCACAAGATCACCACCCAGGATGCCCGCCCGCCTGAGGAGGAGTATCGTTTCCTGGACGAGAAGCTGGATGAACTCATCGGCTACCTGCTGATACAGGAGGGGGGACGGAAGGAGGGCTACCACAAGGCGGATCTCTTCCGGCGGCAGCTCGAGGCCCACAAGGTCCGGCGCCTCAACCAGCTCACCAAGCAGCGGGAGATCGTGGAGGCCGTCCGGGTGGAGCCCGCGGAGATCGACAGCTTCCTCGCCCGGTCGGGGACCGAGCGTCATTTCCAGCACATCATCGTACTGGACCCTGAGGCCGCCGAGGAGGTGACCCGGGCCCTGGAATCGGGCCAGGAATGGTCCGAGGTGGCCATCCACTACTCGAAGGACAACGCGGTGGGTATGCACCGGGGCGACATGGGCTGGATGTCCTACGGGGAGCGGCCCTTCAGTCTCTATCCCGACCTGGAGCGCATCGCGTACTCCACACCGGTCGGTGAGTGGGCGGGGCCCATCACCGAGGGCAGGGAGCACCACTTCATCAAGGTGCTGGAGGAGCGGGAACGCGAACGCGGTACGCCCGAGGAGGAGTACGCCGCCGCCAGGGACCAGCTCAGGAAACTGCGGCAGGAAAGGCTGGAGCAGGAGTTCTCCAACCGGATGTGGGAACGCGGCGGCTACCGTCTGAACGAGGACAACTTCCGCTGGCTCGTGGAGAAGGTCCAGGATTCCTTCAACAGGGACCCGGCCGGCAACCCCGTCCCGGAACTCTCTCCCCGGGACAGGGACCGGGTGATCGTACACTCCGACCGGCATCCCTACACCGCCGAGGACCTGCTGGACAAGCTGGAGGTCATCAACCCGCAGGGGAGGGACAACGCCATCACCCTGGACCAGTGGCGGAACCGGGTGATGGTGGACTGGGTGATAGCCGACGAGGTGGCCCGCTTCGCCAGGGAGAAGGGCTATCACGAGGACCCGGCCATCCAGGATGACGCGGAGCGCTACATCGACGGGAGGCTCTATGCGGCCAAGCTCAAGGACCTGCGTGAGAGCGTGGAGCCCATGAGCGACGAGGAGATCAGGGCCTATTACGAGGAGAACGCCGAGCAGTTCGACCTTCCCGAGCGGCGGACCATCATCGAGGTCCTCCTCCCCAGCCGGGAGCAGGCGGAGGAGATCCTGCAGCGAGCCCGCAAGGGGGAGGACCTCAGGGACCTGGCACGGGAGCACACCATCCGGGAGGGGTTCGCCCAGCGGGGAGGCCGCTTCGCCCCCATCGCCCGCGACGAGTTCGGGTCCCTGGGAGAGGCCGTCTTCCAGACCCCCGAGGATGAACTGGGTCCCATCGTGGAGACCCCCCTGGGCTACAGCGTGTTCAGGGTCGACCGCATCCATCCCGCCCGCGAGCTGGAGCTGGAGGATGTGAGGGAGGGTATCAGGACCCGCTTCCTCACCGAGGGGAGGAAGGCGGCCGTGGACAGCTTCGTGTCCCGGGTCCGCCGACGCAGCCGCATCTGGAAGAACGAGGAACTCCTGAGGGACTTCGCTGCCCAGGCCTCGGAGATGGGGTACGAGATGCTCGAGCGCGAGCAGACCTCCGCGGAGGCGGATACCGCCCGGGATCCCCGCCCGTGAGGAAGACCCTCTGGCTCCTGGCGGCAGCGGCAGCGGCAGCGGCGGCGGGCTGCATGGCCCAGGAAGAGCCGGTGGTGGCCCGGGTGGGTGATGCCCGCCTGACGGCTGTCCGGCTCCAGCAGTCCCTTCCCCCCGGCGTGCTGGCGGAGGGCAGCCGGGAGGAGCTCCTCGATTATGTGAACGGGTGGATCCGGAGCGAACTCCTCTACCAGACCGCTCGTGAGATGGGCTACCACCGGGACCAGCGGGTCAAGGACCGGATCCGGGAGGCGAGCCGGGAGATCATCATCGATGTCTTCCTGGAGGACGAGCTGGACATGCGCCCCTTCATCTCCGACGAGGAGATCGCCTCCTACTACCGGAACAACCAGGACGCGTTCCGCCGCAGCAGGGAGGAGGTACAGTTCTCCGCCCTCTGGTTCGACGATCGAGCGGAGGCCCGGGAGGTCAGGGAGTTCATCCAGGGAGGCCGCAGCTTCCAGGAAGCGTCGGAGGATTCCTCGTTCCGGGTGGCCGGTTCCAGTCTCGACCCGGAGTTCGTACACCGGAACGAGATCGAGCCCTCACTGGCCGACCTGCTCTTCCGGCTCGAGCCCGGCGTGCTCAGCGCGCCCGTCGAGGTGGAGGGGGGCTGGGTCATCGCCCGGGTCACCGACCGGCAGGAGGCCGGTTCGGTGCGCGCCCTCTGGGAGGTACACGACGACATCATGGCACGACTCGCGTCCGATCTGCGGGACCTGAAGCTGGAGGAGATGCTCTCCCGCCTGCTGGAGGAGTCGGACGTGAGCATCGACCTGGACGCCGTAACCGTAAGGGATGATCTCAGATGAGGCTGCGCACGCTCGCCCTCGCCCTGCTCCTCTCCGCCCTCACGGCCCCACCGGCCCCCGCCCAGGTCGTGGAGGCCGGTGAGGGGCCTCAGCTCGTGGACGGGATCGCGGCCATCGTGGGGAGCGAGATCATCCTCAAGAGCGAGGTGGAACTCCAGCTCACCATGACCCTGCAGCAGCAGGGCCGCAGCGTGGAGGAACTCTCTCCCCAGGAGCAGCAGGAACTCCGTTCCCGTATCCTGGACCAGCTCATCGATGAGAGTCTCATCGTGGAGCGGGCCCGCAGGGACACCATCGAGGTCTCCCGCAGCGAGGTCGAGGATGCCATCGATCAGCGGATCGAGCAGATACGCCAGGGCCTGGGAGACGAAGAGGCCCTCCAGGAGGCGCTCCGGCAGGAGGGGATGACCCTCCAGGAGTTCCGCCGGCGCCTGCGGCCCACCATGGAGAACGACCTGCTCCGCCAGAAGCTGATGCAGGAGCTGGGGATCATCGGGACTCCGGGTCCGGTCTCCCGGCGGGAGGGGGCCCGCTTCCTGCGGGAGAACTGGCAGGATATGAGGGCCTTCCGCCACATCCTCCTCACCCCTCCGGAGGGCCTGGAGCCCGAGACGGCGGCGAAAGAGAGGATCCTGGAGCTCAGGGAGCAGATCGTCGCCGGTGAGGCGGACTTCGCCGACCTGGCCAGGGAACACTCCCAGGATCCGGGCAGTGCCCGGGCCGGCGGGGACCTGGGGACCGCCCCGCGGGGTTCCTACGTGGAGGAGTTCGAAGAGACGGTCTGGAACCTGCCGGTAGGAGAGATCAGTGAGCCGGTGAGGACCCAGTACGGGTGGCATCTCATCCAGGTCACCGAGCGGACCGAGGACGAGCAGGGTCGGGAGGTGGCCACCGTCCGGCATATCCTCCTGCGGCCGGACAGCGGCGGGGCGCTCTCCGCCGCGCTCTCGCAGGAGGTCGGCCGGGTCCGGGAGGCCCTGATGGAAGGCATGCCGTTCACGGAGGCGGTCAGCCGGTTCAGCCAGGAGCCCGGTGCGGAGGAGAGGGGCGGCTACCTCGGGATCTTCCTCATCCCCCTCGCCTCTCCCCAGAACGCACAGGTCAACAGCGACCTGCCCCAGGAGTGGGCCCGGGAACTCCAGCCCCTGGAGCCGGAGGGATGGACCGGTCCCCTGGAGGACGAAGCAGGTCTGCACTTCCTGCAGCGCATGCCCCTCACCGACGAGGCGGTGGACCGGGTGCTCCGCTACGATTTCCCCAAGGTGGAGCGCCTGGTGAACAACCAGCGGACACAGGAGAAGATCCAGGAGTGGCTGGCGCGCCTGCGGGAAGAGACCTACATCAAGATCAGGGAGTAAGGAGTCCCGTGCCGCGGATCCTATTCACCCTGGGTGACCCGGCGGGCATCGGTCCGGAGATCGTATTGAAGGCCCTCCTTCCCCTCCGCCTGGGCGGCCACACCTCGCTGGGTGTGGTGGGGCCCCGCCGGCTATGGGAGACCGCGGCCCGGGAGATGGGGGTGCTCGGCCCGGAGGACCAGGGGGTGGAGGTCATAGAGCCCGAGGGGAGCGAAGACCTCACCGAGGAGCGGGTCCGGGAGGTCCTCTTCAGCGGAGAGGTCTCTGCGGCGGCGGGCGGCCTCGCCCTGGCCAGTATCGAGACGGCGGCCCGCAGGGCGGGCGGCGATGCCGGCGGGACGGCGATCGTCACCGCTCCGATCAACAAGAAGGCCTTCCGGCAGGCCGGAGCGGATGTTCCCGGCCACACCGAGTGGCTGGCCGATTTCTACGGGATCCCGGTACCGGTCATGCTCCTGATCGGGGGGGGGCTCCGTGTGGCCGTCGGTACCACCCACGTCCCGCTGCGGGATGTGGCCTCCCGCCTCGACACCGACACCCTCGTGAGCCAGCTCGAGGTTCTCCATCGCGACCTGGAAGGACGATTCGGTGTGGCGGGCCCCCGTATCGCCGTACTGGCCCTGAACCCCCATGGGGGTGCGGGCGGCGAACCGGACATCGAGGAACGGGGGATCCTTCTCCCCGCCATCGAGGAGGCCCGGGCTCGCGGTATCCAGGCCGAGGGTCTCTTCAGCGCCGACGGTTTCTTCGGTCGGCGGCGCTGGGAGCCTTTCCAGGCGGTCCTGGCCCCCTATCACGACCAGGGACTCATCCCGGTCAAGATGGAGGCGGCGGGTGCGGGGGTGAACGTCACCCTGGGACTGCCCGTCATCCGCACCTCCCCCGACCACGGCACCGCGTTCGATATCGCCGGCAGGGGTGTGGCCTCCGAGGAGGCGCTCCTGGCCGCGGCGCGGATGGCGGATGTCCTGCTCAGAGGGCAGGGAGAAGGCTGAACCCCTGCGGGTTGTCGCTCCGTCATGCCATCTTGATCCCAGAGATCACGTCCCAGACACTGAACCCCGGTCCGGTCACGCTATCATGGCCCTCGTCCAGATGTTCAACGTCTCCAAGACCTACGGCGCCGTGAAGGTGCTGGAGGAGGTCTCCCTGGTCATCGAACGGGGCGGGTTCGTCTGCCTCACCGGACCCACCGGATCGGGGAAGTCCACGCTGATGAAACTCATCTACATGGAGGAGGCCCCCTCCTCCGGACGGGTCGTGGTGGACGGCATGGTCTCCGACGAGATCAAACGCCGCCAGGTACCCTGCCTGCGCCGGCGGCTGGGAGTGCTCTTCCAGGACTACAAGCTGCTGAAGGAGCGTACCGCCTTCGAGAACGTGGCCTTCGCCCTCCATGTCACCGGTACCTCCCGGCGGGACATCCGCCGCCAGGTGACCCGCTCCCTGACCCGGGTGGGCCTGGGGCACAAGCGGAACGCCTTCCCCCGCGAACTCTCCGGCGGGGAACAGCAGCGGGTGGCCCTGGCACGCGCCCTGGTGAACGATCCCGTCCTCCTGCTGGCGGACGAACCCACCGGGAACCTGGACCAGGAGGCGGGGGAGGGTATCGTGGAACTCTTCAGGCAGGTGAACAGGCAGGGGACGGCGGTGCTCATGGCCACCCACAACATCCCCCTCATCGAGGGACGGGGTTTTCGGAGGATCCACATGGAGCGGGGGAGGCTGGTGTACGATGATGGGGGGGAGGGGCGATGAACCTGGGTTACGCCTTCGCCGAGGCCTTCCGCTCCCTGCGCCGGGTCCCCCTGATGAGCACGGTGGCGGTGGGGACCATCAGCCTGAGTCTCATGGTCTTCGGCCTCTTCCTGCTGGTGACCTACAACGCGCAGGACGTCCTCCAGGAGGTACGGAGCCGGGTGGACGTGGAGGTCTACCTGGAGGAAGGGCTCACGGGGGAGGAGCTGGCCGCGGTACGATCCCGCATCACGTCTCTCCCCGGTGTGTCCGGCGTGCGCTACATATCCAAAGAAAGGGCCCGTGAGCGGTTCGTGGCCGATTTCGGCGACACCCTCCTGGCCCTGCTGCAGGAGAACCCCCTCCCGGCCTCCTACGTGGTCTCGCTGTCGGAGGACCAGCGGACCGCTGCCGGTGCGGAACGGGTGGCCCGGAGCATCGGACCGCTGGCGGGGGTGGACGAGGTGGTCTTCGGCGGCGGCTGGGTGGACCGTCTGGACCGCCTCATCCTCGTGCTCTCCGGACTGAGTGTACTCATCGGCCTGGTGGTGAGTCTGGCGAGTGTCTTCGTCATCAGCAACACGGTCAAGCTCACGGTGTGGGCCCGGCGGGAGGCGATACAAATCATGAAACTGGTGGGGGCCACCGACCGGTTCGTCCGGCTCCCCTTCTTCATCGAGGGGACGATCCAGGGCCTGGTCGGGGCGGTCCTGGCGCTGGTCCTGATGTATGCTCTCTACGGATACGCGGCCCCGGTGATCGGAGGGGGCGTGGTGTTCCTGCCCCTCCCGGTGAGCGGTGTGGTGGTCCTCATGGGCGGTGTCCTGGGAGGGATCGGCAGTCAGGTGAGTCTCAAGCGGTTCCTGGAGGTCTGACCCCTTCATGAGGATCGGACGGGGAAAGAAGCGCTGGCTGAGCGGGGCGGTCCTCCTCATCGCCCTGGTGGCGGCTCCCTTTGCCCTCAGCCAGCAGCCCGGCAGCATCTCCGAACTGGAGGAGAAGATCGAGGAACTCCAGGCGGAACTGGCCCGGGCGAGGCAGAACGCAGAGCGGCTGGCCGACGACGAGACCGAACAGCGGGCCTATCTGAAGGAACTGGGCACCCAGATCTCCAAGACCGAACAGCTCCTGAACGCCTACAGCAGGGACATCGAGCGCCTCAACGGCGAGGTCGACCGGCTGCAGCGCGACATCGGACGGCTGGACGGGGAGATCGTGGTGCTGAGGGAGGCGGTGGCCGGTTACGTGGCGGACCTCTACAAGCACGGACGGCACAGGACGGTGGAGACGATCCTCGGCAGCGAGAGCTTCACCCAGGCGGTACGCCGCCTGAAGGGCCTCACCGTGGTGGCACGACGGCAGCACCAGAGCGTGGAGGAGCTGGCCAGGACCCGGAACGATCTCGCCGACTCCCGGGCGGAGATGGTGGAGAACCTGGCCTCCATCCGTCAGCGGCAGCAGGCCAGCCGCAGGGAGCAGCGCCAGCTGGCCCAGGCCCGTCAGAAGACCGAGGGCATCCTCGACCGGATCGCCCAGGACAAGCAGCAGGTTCAGCAGGCCATCGAGGAGGCCAACGCGGAGATCGCCCGTCTGATCGAGGAGAAACAGGAACTGCTGAGGAGGCGCCGGGCCGCCGGACTCCCCCTGGACATCGAACTGGGGGGGTTCGAGGGCCGGCGGGGCCGGATGCCGTGGCCCCTCTCCAGCACGAAGGGGGGCGGCACGGTGGTCCGACGGTTCGGGCGCCTCCGGGGCGTGGACGGAACGGTGACACGCTCTCCGGGGATCGATATCCTGGCTCCCGACGCCTCCACCCGGATCGTGGCGGTACACAACGCCGTGGTACTGGAGGTCCACTGGCTGGAGTTCCTGGGTACCGTCATCATCCTCGACCACGGAGACGGCTACGCCACCGTATACACCAACGCGGAGAACCTGCGGGTGGGGGTGGACGACCCCGTACCCGCGGGTTTCGACATGGGGACGGTGGGCCGCTCCCTGCGGCCTGCGGGAGACGAACCGGACGGCCACCTGCTGCGCTTCAGCATCTATGGACAGAACGGGTTCCTGGACCCCATGCCCTGGTTCGGGGAGACGATCGCACGATGAGTGCCGGCCCCTTCCTCGACCACGACCGGCCGCGGCGCCTGCTCGGGAAGGCCCTCATCACCGGTGAGCTCCCTCCGGCCTTCCTCTTCCTGGGACCGCACGGCACCGGGAAGGAGGAGGCTGCCCTGGCCCTGGCGAGGGGGCTGAACTGCACGGGGCCTGCCGGTGCCGCCGATCTCTTCGCCTCACCGGGGGCGGAGCGGGAGGCGGCCGACGAGGGGCCGGTCCTGGGGGGGTGCGGGCGCTGCACGGCCTGCATGCGCATCGGCCGTTACAGCCATCCCGACGTGGTGGTGCGCCTCCCCCTGCCGAAACCTAAGAAGGAGCGGGAGCCGGCAGACCCCACCGGGGCCCTGGCCTACAAGGCCGAGAACCCCTATCGGGACCCCCCCCTGGACGGAGGCAAGGCCGGGATCCGGGTGGACGACGTCCGGGAGGTGGTCCGCATGCTGGCCATGGCCCCGGTGGAGGGAGAGAAGCGGGTGGTCGTCCTGCGGGACGCGGAGGAGATGACCGAGCAGGCCCAGAACGCCCTGCTGAAGTCGCTGGAGGAGCCGCCCGAGCACACCCTCTTCATCCTCACCGCCCGCCGTCCGGATGCGCTGCTCCCCACCGTGCTCTCCCGCTCCCGGGTGATCCACTTCGGACCGCTGGCCCCGGAGGTCATCGCCTCCTACCTGGCGTCGGAGGAGGAGATCGACCCGGATCGGGCCCGGGAGGTCGCCGTGCTGGCCCGGGGGAGCATGAAGCGGGCGCTGGAGATCGTGGAGGAAGGGGTGCGGGGCCGGGAGGATGCCCTCCAGCTCCTGGGATGGGCTGCGGCGGGGGAGCGGCGGGAAGCCATGGCCTGGGCCTCCGACCTGGTCTTCAAGAGTGCGGGAGGGGCCTTCGACGAGGCCCGGGCGGTACTGGAGGAACTGACCAGCTTGACGAGGGACATCGCGGCCGTACAGGCGGGGGAAGCGGGAAAGCTCCTCAACCCGGACCAGCAGGAGCTGCTGGCCAGGATCGGCCGCCAGGCCGCCCCGGGCGCCGGTCTGAAGGCGCTGGAAGCGACGCTGCGAGCCCGCGGCGAGGTTGACAGCTTTCTCAATCTGGCCTTGATTTACTCCACGCTCTACGAGAGACTGGCCGAGCTCGCCGCCTGAGGGCCGTCTCGAAGTCCCTCGTTCGCAGTCTGCTATCCTCCTTTCCCCGGTGTGACCTGTGAGACGTCCTGACCAGCCATTCTACGTCACCACGCCGATCTACTACGTGAACGGCAGGCCCCATATCGGGCATGCCTACACGACCATCCTGGCCGATGTCCTCACCCGGTATCACCGGCTGTTCGGGGACCGGGCCTACTTCCTGACCGGGACGGACGAGCACGGTCTGAAGGTCCAGGAGGCCGCCGAGGCGGAGGGGATGGAACCCAGGCCCTACTGTGACCAGATGGTCACACGCTTCCAGGACCTGTGGGAGCATCTGTACATCGACTACGACCGGTTCATGCGCACCACCGACGCGGACCATATCGCCTATGTCCAGGAGGTCCTCCAGCGCCTCTACGACGAGGACCAGATCTACTCCGCGGCCTACACCGGCTGGTACTGCGTGCCGGATGAGCGGTTCTGGACCGAGAAGGACCTGGTGGAGGGGAAGTGCCCGGAGTGCGGCAGGGAGGTGGTCGAACTCCAGGAAGAGAACTACTTCTTCAAGATGGGCCAGTTCCGGGAGTGGCTCATCGAGCACATCGAGACCCATCCCGGTTTCATCTTCCCCGATACCCGCCGGAACGAGGTCCTGGGTTTCCTCCGCCAGGGACTGGGCGATCTGTGCATCAGCCGGCCCAAGAGCAGGCTGGAGTGGGGCATCACCCTCCCCTTCGACGAGGACTACGTCACCTACGTCTGGTTCGACGCCCTTCTGAACTATGTGAGCGCGGTGCGGGGCGAGAGACGACCCGAGGACGGCGTGGATTGGTGGCCCGCCACCCTGCACCTCATCGGCAAGGACATCGTGACCACGCACTGTGTCTACTGGCCCACCATGCTGAGGGCTGCGGGACTGGAATTGCCGGAGCGGATCGCAGCGCACGGCTGGTGGCTCGTCGAGGAGGAGAAGATGTCCAAGAGCCGGGGGAACGTCGTGCAGCCCCTGGAACTCGCCGACCGTTACGGGGTCGATGCTTTCCGCTACTTCCTCATGCGGGAGATGAGCGTGGGGCAGGACCGCTCCTTCAGTGAGGTGGACCTCATCCAGCGCTACAACAGCGACCTGGCCAACGACCTGGGGAACGCCCTGAACAGGGTCACGAAGATGGTGGGCCGCTACCGCGGGGGGGTCCTCCGCGACCCGGGTGCCCTCACCGACGAGCTGGAAGCGGGCATGCGCAGGACGTGTGAGGAAGCACCGATCCGGGTCCGGACCTTCATCGAGGCGCTCTCCCCGGGCGAAGCGGTGGATGCCGCGCTGGACCTGGTGAGGGCCACCAACCGGTACTTGGAGCAGCGGGAGCCGTGGCAGCTGGCCAAGGACGAGGAGCGGGGCGAGCTGCTGGACGCGGTACTCTACACCTCGGCCGAGACGCTGCGGATAGCCGCGGTGCTCCTGGGCCCGGTCATGCCGGCGAAGACCCGCCAGATGCTGGAACAGCTGGGCAGGTCCCCCACCGGGGACGCCCGGTTCGAGGAGCTCACCGCCTGGGGGATGCTGCAGGCGGGGGACCAGATCCCGGGCGGCGAGGGACTCTTCCCCCGGGCGGAACTCCCCGAGGAGCTGGACTCCTGATGCTCTTCGACACCCACGCCCATCTCTTCTGGGAGGACTTCCAGGAGGACCTGGAGGATGTGCTGGACCGGGCCCGGGAGGCCGGGGTCGAGGGGATCCTCAACCTGGGAACCGATCCCGACACCAGCAGGGCCTGCGTGGAGCTGGCCGAACACTCCCCGCTCTGCTGGGCCGCGGTGGGATGGCATCCCAACGATGCCGGCGGCTTCGCCGCCGATCCCCGGGGGGCAGGGGACGCCATCCGGAACCTGGTCGACCACCCGCGTGTCATCGCCATCGGAGAGAGCGGGCTGGACTTCTACAGGGACCGGTCCCCTGCAGAGGCGCAGTACGAGAGCCTTCGGTTCCATTTCGAGCTGGCCCGGGAGACGGGCAAGCCCCTGGTCCTGCATAACCGGGAGGCGGGCGACGAGCTGCGGGAGACCCTGGAGGAGATGGACGAGGGGGTCACGGCCGTGCTCCACTCCTTCGTCGGTGACACGGCGTTCGGACGCTGGGCCACCGACCGCGGTCACTACCTGGGACTGGGGGGGATCTTCACGTTCCGTACGAGCGGCCTCCCCGGGATGGTACACGCGTGGGACCTGGACCGCCTGCTGGTGGAGACCGACAGTCCCTTCCTGGCTCCTGTCCCTCACCGGGGGAAGCGGAACGAGCCCGCTTTCGTCGCGGACACCGCCCGGGCGGTGGCGGAGGCCCTGGAGATCCCCTTCGAGGAACTGGCCCGGCGCACGACCGCCAACGCCCACCGGCTCTTCCGGACCGGACCGTGAGTCCCGGGGACGGCGCCCCCCCCCTGGGGCAGCATTTCCTCCACGACCCGGCCGTCATCGAACGCATCGTGGATGCCCTCCAGCCGGACGGGCGGACCGTGGTGGAGATCGGACCGGGTCGGGGGGCGCTCACCCACCTCCTGGCCGAACGGGCCGAACACCTGGTCGCCGTCGAACTGGATCGGGACCTCGCCAAGGCGCTCCAGCAGGATCCCGGGCTGCGGGGGGTGAGGATCGAGCAGGGAGACGTGCTGGCCCGGCCCCTGAGCGAGTGGGCCCCGGAGCGGGCAGAGGACGAGTCGTTCCTGCTGGCCGGCAACCTCCCCTACCAGATCACCAGTCCCATCCTCTTCGCCTGTTTCGACGCCGGTCCCGACCTGGAGCGGGCGGTCCTCATGATGCAGCGTGAGGTGGCCGAGCGGCTGGTCGCCGGGCCGGGGAGCAGGACATACGGCATCCTCAGCGTCTTCGGATCGGTCTACACCCGGCCGGAACTCCTCTTCCGGGTCGGGAGCGGAGCTTTCCAGCCCCCTCCCGGGGTGGAATCAGCCGTCGTGCGTCTTGAAGTGCGTCCGGCTCCCCTGTTTGATATCAGACGCGGCTCCGAAGAGGAGGACTGGTTCCGCCGGGTCGTGAAGGCGGCGTTCGGGCAGAGGAGGAAGATGCTCCGCAACAGCCTGGAGGGGGGGCTCCCGGTGGAGCGCGCCGAGGTCCAGGAGGCGGGAGAGGAGGCGGGGATCGACCTGCGGCGCAGGGCGGAGACGCTCGGACCGGGGGAGTTCGCCCTCCTGGCGCGGGCCCTGTCCCGATAGACCCGATCCGCCATCCGCCGACGAAGGAGAGATCATGGACGAACTCACGTATTCGCTCCGAGATGTGTGGCGGGCGCCACGGATGGGGGCCAGCGGCAAGAAGATCGGTGTGGGGCTGCGGGCGGTGGCCGCCGCATACCTGGTCTACCTGGTGATGGGGTGGCTCTCCTGGCTCGCTGCGGGACTGGAGCCCGGCGTCATCTGGACGAACTGCCGGCTCTTCCCCCTCTCCCCCGGTCCTGCTCTCGGTGCCCTCCCCCTCTTCCTCTTCAACGCGGGTCTCGCCGGTGCGGTCCTGACCCTCATGATCGGTTCGGCGGGCGCCGCCAAGATCACCTATCGTGAACTCAAGGGGGACGATTTCTACGGGGGGAGCGACGCATGGAAGTATGCCCTGGAGCAGGGCAGCTCCATGATCGGGGTGCCCGTCCTCCTGGTCGGGCTCTCCCTCCTCATCCTCCTGCTGCTCTATCTCCTGGCCCTGCTGCTGCGCATCCCTGGAGCAGGGGTGCTGCTGGGGGGACTGCTGGCCCTGCCTGCGGCCGCACTGGCCCTGATGGGGGTGTGGTTCGGCCTCGGGGGCCTCCTCGCCATACTCTACGCTCCGGCGGTCGCCGGGACCACGGGAGAGGACTCCCTGGAGGGGGCCATCCAGGTGCTGGGGATGATGTGGGCCGCTCCCTGGAGGACGGCCGTCTATACCGCCGCCGCCCTGCTGGCCACACTGCTGGCCGGATGGCTCCTGGGTCTGGTCACCCTGGCGGGACTCCTCCTGGGAGGCACGCTCTGGATGGGCGCGGCGGGCCCGGGTTTCCGGCAGCTGGCGGCAGGGGCCGAGGCGTGGCTCCCGGATGGTGCCCCGGCTGCTGCGGCGCGGCTCCTCCTGCCCGGTCCCCTCCATGAGGGACTCCCCCTCTTCGCCCCGGCGGCGACGGGCGGAGGGATGGCGGTCCAGACAGGGGGGTTCCTCCTGATGTTCGCCCTGCTGGTCATCACGGCCCTGGTCGCTGCCTACGTTTTGGCCAGCCTGGCCAGCGGGCTCACCGCCGCCTACCTGGTGCTCCGGTGGAGGAAGGACGGGGAAGAGCTGCCGGGATGGTCGGACGAGATCGACGAGCTGGAGGAAGGGATGGAAGCGGGGAAGGTCCCCGACGGATGACGCTGCGCGCGGTGCTGGCCACGGGGAACCCTCACAAGGCGCAGGAGATCCGCGACCTGCTCGGTGACGTGCCGATCGAACTCCGGACGCTGGGGGAACTCGGTCTCACCCTGCAGGTGGAGGAGGATGGATCCACCTACCGGGCCAACGCGATGAAGAAGGCGGACGCGGCGGCCCGGAAGGCGGGGCTGCCCGCCATCGCCGACGACTCCGGTATCGAGGTGGACGCACTGGACGGCGCCCCGGGCATCCGCAGTTCCCGCTTCGCGGGTGAGGGGGGCGACGACCCCCTCAACAACGCACTGCTCCTGGAACGGCTGGATGGGGTGCTCCCGCCGGATCGGACCGCCCGTTTCGTCTGCGTCGCGGTATGGATGCCGCCCCCCGAGGGGGAGGGGGAGCCCGCGGTCTTCCGGGGGGAGTGGGAAGGCAGGATCGCGGAGAGGCCCTCCGGGTCGGAAGGGTTCGGATACGACCCCCTCTTCCTCGTCCCCGAGGAGGGACGCACCGTCGCGGAGCTGGGTGAGGAGTACAAGCGGGAGCACAGCCACCGTGCCCGGGCGTTCCGGGCCCTCGCCGCCCATCTCCGCGCTTTGGCCCTGGGGGCTTGAAGCGTAGATTGTCTTCCCTGCCGCATCGACATCCGTCGGGGCGTGGCGCAGTCCGGTAGCGCACCTGCTTTGGGAGCAGGGGGTCGCTGGTTCGAATCCAGTCGCCCCGACCACTTTTGCTCAAACAGAACGGGCGGCCCGGGGCCGCCCGGCCGTCATGCGCCGGTCATCGCGGGTCAGAAGAGATGGTACCCGATGGTCGTGAAGATGCTGGTCAGACCGGTAGTGAGGATGATGGCCACGGGGTCGTGGGCGTCACCGGTGGTGGTCCAGTAGGCGAGGCCCGCCAGGGTGCCCACCGCACCGGAGAGGTAACCGGCCACGCTGTTCCCGCCCAGCGGGTGCACGGACTTGACCCCCCGGAGGGCATAGTAGGGTGTCAGACCCCCGTAGAGCAGCACGTTGTAGACCGCCTCTCCCCCGCGTTCCTCGTCCAGCATGGGGTTGGCCTTGCTGAAGTCGGTCTCGTAGTGGATCAGCAGGTCTCCCACATAGGCGAGGCCCAGACCGATGGCGGCGGAGAGCCAGCCGCGCCCGATCTCCCAGTCGATCCGGTGGTAATAGCCCTGGTAGGGAGCACCCGAGGCGGCCTCCAGGGCGGTCCCGGGGAGCAGGGCGCCGGGTGCGCTGATGCGCAGCGTACCGGTTCCCGTGAGCCGGGCGGCAGCCAGGTCGTGATAGGAGAGTCCGACGGCCGTCTGCTGGGCCGATGCTGTGAGGGGGCCGGCTGCCACCAGGACAGCCGCCAGGGCCGGCAGGATCATCCGCTTCACCATCGTCCACCTGTCCGTTCTCGCGTTCGGTTCCACCAGGTCGTCCTGTCTCATGAGACGGGGCCGGGCGAGGTCCGTTTACAGCCCCGGGGCCCGGCAGGCAGAGTACGCGCCGTGAGGGCGGACTGCAAGGCATTCAAGCATTGCCTGGATGGGCCGTTTGATGCATCTTGACAGGCCTTGGGATTGCCGCCTGCGAGCGCCTGTAGCTCAGATGGATAGAGCAGTGGACTTCTAATCCACCGGTCGCAGGTTCGACTCCTGCCAGGCGCGCCAGGGTATCGAGTACGCGGAGAGAGTAGCTCAGGTGGTTAGAGCACCAGGTTGTGGCCCTGGGGGCCGGGGGTTCAAGTCCCCTCTCTCTCCCCATACCCGTCCCCATCGTCCAGTGGCCTAGGACACCGGGCTTTCAATCCGGAAACGGGGGTTCGATTCCCCCTGGGGACACCATGCGACGCCCCGTCTCCCCGACGGGGCGTTGTCATGAACAGGCCCCGGCGGGAGTCCCATGCATTGCCCCGGACCCCATCGCACCTATATTGGAGGCAGTCGATCCTACCTACACCTTGAGAGGGTACGGAACATGGCGAAGTCAAGTGGAACCGGCGGTCCGAGTGAAGAAACAGTCCTCGAGGCCCTCAAGGCCATCGAAGACCCCGACCTGCACAAGGATATCGTGACGCTCGGGTTCGTGAAGGAGCTGCAGATAGAGGGAGACAGGGTCTCCTTCAACATCGAGCTGACCACCCCCGCCTGTCCGGTGAAGGACCAGTTCAAGCAGAAGGCCGAGGAACTGGTCGGAGCGCTGGAAGGGGTGGGAGAGGTCGACGTGACCATGACCGCCGACACGAGCCGACGGGCCGTGGAACAGAAGAACCTCATCCCCGGCATCAAACACTGCGTGGCGGTGGCCAGCGGGAAGGGGGGCGTGGGCAAGTCCACGGTGGCGGCCAACCTGGCCCTGGCCCTGGCGGAGGAAGGGGCCAGCGTGGGCCTGCTGGACGCAGACATCTACGGACCCAGTCAGCCGATCATGTTCGGTATCAGCGACCGCCCCAACGTGACGGCCGATCGCAAGCTGATCCCCCTGGAGAAGTACGGCGTCAAACTCATGAGCATCGGTTTCATCGCCGACGAGCGGATGCCGGTCATCTGGCGGGGGCCCCTCGTGGGGAAGATGGTCCAGGAGTTCCTTGCCAACGTCCAGTGGGGGGACCTGGACTATCTGGTCGTGGACCTGCCTCCGGGCACCGGGGACGCGCAGCTCACCCTGGTGCAGAGTGCTCCCATAACAGGTGCCGTGGTGGTCACCACGCCCCAGGAAGTTGCCCTGGAGGATGTGGTACGGGCCCTCCGGATGTTCAGCAAGGTGGAGGTGCCGATCCTGGGTCTGGTGGAGAACATGTCGTTCTTCATCTGCGATGGATGCGGGAAGCGGCACGACATCTTCTCCAGCGGCGGGGGGATGCGTTCCTCCGAGGAGCTGGGGATCCCTTTCCTGGGTGAGGTCCCCCTGGACGGGAGCGTGGTGGAGGGCGGGGACGAGGGTGTGCCGATCGTGGAAGCAGACCCCGGGTCGGATGTGGCGAAGGCCTTCACCAAGCTGGCCCGTTCGGTGGCGGCCAACGTGAGCGTGGTCTCCATGCGGGAGGAGACCAGCCAGTCCGAACTGGTCCAGATCACGAAGGACCGGGCCGGTCAGACCGACCGGGAGCAGGCCGAGCCGACACGCTGAGAAGACCCTCCGCGTCCCCTCGGCTCCTGGGCAGGACCCGCTGGCGGATCCCGCCTGACCTGCATACCTTTACGGTGGAGCCGAGCCGACCCAGGAGCCCGACACCCGCCCGGTGAGCCGGAATGAGGATCCTATGAGTGTTGTGGACCGCACGATCGTGGCCCTGATGCCCCTTGTACCCAAGTTCATCGTGGGCCGCGTGGCCCGTCCCTATATCGCGGGTGATACCCTGGAGGACGCGGTCCGGACCGTGCGATCCCTCATGGAGGAAGGGTGCATGGCCACCGTCGATGTACTGGGTGAAGAGGTGGACAGGATCGAACAGACCGAGGGGTTCACCCGCCAGTACCTCGAGACCCTGGACCGGATCGAGGAAGAGGGGCTGGACGCCAACGTCTCGGTGAAGCTGAGTGCCCTGGGTCAGTCCGTGGACAACGAGCTCTGCGAGGAGAACCTCCGGAAGATCCTGGAGAGAGCGAGGGACCAGGGGAACTTCGTCCGGATCGACATGGAGGATTCCAGCACAATCGACCGCACGCTGGACACCTACCGGAAGTTCCGAAAGGAGTTTACGAACCTGGGTGTGGTGCTCCAGTCCTACATGAAGCGGAGCATGGATGATATCCGCTCGCTCATACCTCTGGATGTGAACGTCCGGGTCTGCAAGGGGATCTACGTGGAGCCCCCGGAGATCGCCTACCAGGACAAGCAGAAGATCCGGGACAACTTCATGGAGATGACCGGGGCGCTCCTGGCAGAAGGCTGCTACACAGGCATCGCCACCCACGACCGCCAGCTGGTGGAACGGTCGTTCGAACTCGTGGAACGCCTCGAGCTCGACCGTGAGGAATACGAGTTCCAGATGCTGCTGGGAGTGCTGCCCGGCCTGCGCCGGGAGATCGTGGAGGCGGGGCACCGTCTTCGGGTCTACGTGCCGTACGGAGAGGCCTGGTACGCCTACTCCACGCGCCGGCTCAAGGAGAACCCGGCCGTGGCGGGCCACGTGGTCCGCGGCATGTTCTCGTTCGGAGGGTAGCAGGAATCAGCACACGCCCGCCCGGTGCCGCCCGCGCCGGCGACAAGAACTCAGGAGGAGAGGGAGTCCTCATGTCCGACGCGAAGAAGACGCTGGAAGTGGATGTCGCACGGCCGCAACTGGAGGACCTGCCGCACCTGAGCAGCGGGAAGAGGGTCCGGCTGCAGCGGATGCTCTACGAGTACGGGCCGGCCAACGGGACCCTGCTCTTCCTGCCCATCGACCAGGGGCTGGAGCACGGTCCTGTCGACATGTTCCCGAACCCCCCCTCCATCGATCCCGCTTTCCAGTGGGACCTCGCCCTGGAGGGCGGATACTCCGGGATCGCCCTGCATTACGGTCTGGCCGACCGCTACATGGGACCGTACGCAGGCCGTGTGCCCCTGGTGCTGAAGGTGAACGGGAAGACGAACATACCCCCGGACGACGAGGCTCTCTCCCCCCCCACCGCCACGGTGGAGGACGCGGTGAGGCTGGGCGCGGACGCCGTGGGTTTCACGCTCTATGTGGGGAGTCCCCGGCAGGACGAGGACTTCCAGCACCTGGTGGCCGTACGCCAGGCCTGCGACGAGTTCGGGATGCCCCTGATCGTCTGGTCCTATCCCCGGGGTGCGGCCATCGAGGAGAAGGGGGGACGGGACTCCCTCTATGCGGTGGACTACGCCGCCCGCGTGGCCCACGAACTGGGTGCCGACGTCATCAAGCTGAACGCCCCCAAGGGGACCAGCCCGGACAGCCCCAGCCCGTACGACGACCTGGACATGACCCGGGAGGAGATGCTCCGCAAGGTGATCATCTCCGCCGGCAACAGCATGGTGCTCCTCTCCGGAGGCTCGAAGCTCTCGGACGAGGACCTGCTGGACAAGGTGGAGATGGGCATGAAGGCCGGGGCCACGGGACTGATCTTCGGCCGCAACATGTGGCAGCGTCCGAAGGAGGACGCCCTGGAGATCACCGGGAGGGTGAAGGACGTCCTGGCCGACTACGGAGGCTGATCCGCCATGCGGTTGATGGTGCTGGGCGCGGGCCTGATGGGACGAGCCGCCGCCTGGGAGCTGTCCCGTCACGAGGGGGCCGAGGTGCTGGTGGTCGATGGACGCACCGGCGCTCTCTCCGCGGCCGGGTCCTGCGGAAGGGACGGATCCGGGAGGTGCCCCCCCCTCTCCGAACCCGAGATGGTGGACTTCCCTGAACCGTACGGCATGCAGTTCAGCTGGAGGGAGTCGAGAAAGAGGTAAAGGTCCCCGCCGTCCCGGACGTCGTATCCTCAGGAGGCCCCGTGAAGGAGTCGTCACATGGACGAGGGGATGGATCCCGAGCGGGCGGCCGGAGAGAGAATGTCTTGACGAGGGCCGGGGGGTCTCCGTAGTGTGTACTGTCTTTGGCCGCTGCACCCGGTCCGGCCTCCGGGCCGGATGCGCTGCCCGGTCACATCCGCTCCAACTGCAAGCACCTTCGGGAGGAATCCTGGATGAAGCGCTTCATCTTCACCCTCACCGCCCTGGCGATGCTCTTGCCGGCGGCCGCCGATGCTCAGATCGAGAATGCGGAAGCGGCAGAGAAGTTCAACAACGGTCGGAGCCTCTACCAGCAGGGCAAGTACCAGGACGCCCTGGAGGACTTCCTGGAATCCGCCAAGCTGGAGCCGGGGAACTACCTCGCGCACTACATGGCGGGGCTCACCTACAACAGGCTCCGGCAGCCCGACGAGGCGAAGACCCAGTTCGAGGCGGCGGTCAAGCACAACCCGAACTACTTCCGTGCCTTCTTCGCGCTGGGACGGGTCCACGAGAGCGAGGGGGACCTGGATGCCGCGGTCGAGGCCTATCAGCGCTCGGGACAGGTCTCGGAGGAGGTCGGTCAGCCCTACCCCAACGCCTTCTTCAACCTGGGGGCGGTCCTCATGGAGCAGCAGGAGTGGGACCAGGCCCTGCAGGCCTACAGCAAGGTGATCCAGCACGAGCCCGCCAACGAGCGCGCCTACGATTACATGGGGAATATCTACGAGCAGAAGGGTGAGTACACCAATGCCCTGGTCCAGTACAAGCAGGCGGTGAAGGCCAAGCCGGCCTGGCACGAGCCCTACTTCCACCAAGCGGTGGTGCTGAACAAGATGGGTCAGTACGAGGAGGCGATCAACATGGCCGACCAGGCCCTGGAGCGGATGCCCGGGGACGGCGGCAGCCTCTTCGAGAAGGGGACGGCCCTGAAGAGCCTGGAGAAGTGGGACGAGGCCATCAGTGTCTTCCGGGAGGCGGCCAAGAGCCCCCAGTGGAAGCAGCTCGCCGAGTATCAGATCGAGCGGATCCAGAACCGGGACGTGGAGGTCATCCCCCCGGTCCGCTGATTACGGAAGATCTTCTTCCTCTCCATCCCCCCTCAGGTCCACCGGCCCGGTGATGTAGAGCATCGGCTCTTCCCGGAGGTCGATGAGGCGTTCCTGTTCCAGCGGGGTCTCGTCGGAGGCCAAAAGGACCTGCACGATGGGTCGGAGAGGGTAGCCCCGGTTGGTCCCGACGACCCGTCCCACCTCCCCGGTGTTGAGGTGGACGAAGGAACCGAGGGGGAAGACACTGATCTCCTGGATGAGCGCCTTGACCAGGTCGCTGGAGTAGAGACGCCCTCCCAGGCGGATGAGCTGCTGGAGGACGTTGAAGGGGATCATACGTTCCCGGAAGGGACGGCTGTGGGTCAGGGCCTCGTAGGTGTCGGCCAGTCCGATGATGCGGGCATAGGGGTGGATCTCCTCCCCGAGGATCCCCTCCGGGTAGCCGGAACCGTCGTGCCGCTCGTGTTCCTGGTACACCACCTGAGGGAGCCAGGGATAAGCCCGGGCATAGGCCTGCAGGATCTTCCGTCCGTAGGCCGGATGCTGTTTGATCTGTGAGTAGCCCGATTGGTCCAGCTTGCCCCGGCGCATCACCAGCCCCTCGGGGAGCCGGGTCATGCCCACGTCGTGGATCGCGGCGGCCAGCGCTGTCTCGTAGCGCTGCCGATCGGAGTACTTGAGCCCATCGGCGATCTTCAGGGCGTAGACGGAGGTGTTGACCTGGTGATGGGCCAGGTAGTCGTCCACGTCCTCGAACTCCGGCACGTGGAAGATCACGTGGAGGAGCACGTCGTTGCTCTCTCCCAGGGCGCGGACGAGTTCCTCCACCTGGTGGGCCACGTCGGTGAGGGGCGGGTTGCTCCCGCTCCGGTGTCCCCGGGTGAACCGGCGGACCGCCTCCACGGTCTCCCGATATACCTCGCTCTCTGCGGGCTGCATCGCGGCGGGGGGGCCCTGGGCTCGGACCCTGGGTACCGAGGCCGATACCGGTGTCTCCCCGCTCAGGGGTCCGGGGAGGTCCGGGACCTCATCGCTCGAAGCGGAAGGGATATTCGGAGCCGGCGGAGGCGCTTCTTCGGGGGATGCGGGGGCCCTCCCGGTCCCGGGCACCGGAGCGGGTCCCGTCGGGCCGGCCGGCTGCTCCTCGGCCTCCGCGCTCTCTTCCCCGGGGTCCCCTTCCGGGACCGCGGTCGCTTCTTCCTCTTCTCCTGCTGCCTCTGCTTCCTCCCGCCGGGCGGGGCCCTGCCCCTCGGATGAGGTGAACACCCGCCGGCGTCCCTCTCCTCCGGGGAGTTCGCCGTCGGGGCCGATCTCCTGGATCCTCTTGAGCAGGTCCTCGGCCGCCTCTGCGATGGTCACCACGCGGCTCTCGGGGAGACCTTCGGCCCGGGGGCTGTCGGAGGCGGCGACCACGAGCAGGGCCGGCCGGCCCTCACGGATCTCATCCCTCACCAGATCGGCGGCCCCTTCCAGGGATTCGTCCGCCACCAGCACCATACGCCCGGCCACCTTTCGGCGGGAGCGGGCCTCATCGGCTGAATCGGCATGATGGAAACGATATCCTCGCTCCTCGAGAGCGTCACGAACGGCCTGGATCACCTCTTCCCGCACGCTGAGGATGAGCACCTCCGGGAGGGCTCCCTGTCGACCTTTCTCCCCGGACCGGGACCCTTCGGGTCCCTTGCCCGGCTGGAGCATGTCGGCGAGTCGGACCATCACTCTCTCTCAGTGATATCGGCGTTCCACGAAAAGCATGAACCGGCCTACGACGGTCAGGATGATGATGCCCTGGACCAGCGACAGCACGGCCACCCGCCCGGAGGCATTGTGCAGGGTCAGAGCGCTGAGGGCAAGAATGGACGCGATCACGCAGATGAACCCCACCGTGTCGCGGCGGTCCAGTCCCAGCTTGAGGAGCCGGTGGTGGATGTGGTCCCTGCCGGTGTACTCGAGCCATTCCCGGACGCTGCGGATCCTCCCGTCGGCCACCCGGGTGATGGTGATGAAGGTGGTGTCGAAGATGGGGACCCCCAGGATCAGGAGGGGGACCACGATGTCCAGGGTGACCGCATCAGGGCCTCCCCATTCTCCCACGATCGCGATGGATGCCAGGCTGAAGCCCAGCAGGGTGGACCCGGCGTCTCCCAGGAAGACCGAAGCGGGTCTCCCCCGGAAGTTGTAGGGGAGGAATCCGGCGCACCCTCCGGCCAGGGCCGCACACAGGAGGAGGAAGAAGGGCTGGTCGGTCTGGACGGCCACCAGGCCGAAGGCGGCCGCGGCCAGGATGGTGAGACTCCCGGCCAGCCCGTCGATGCCGTCCAGGAAATTGAGGGCGTTGGTCATGCCGATGAGCCAGACCGCGGTGATGGCGACCTCCAGCGAATCCCCCCACCAGGTCTCGGGCATGAAGGTCACCCGGACACCCTCCATCACCACCACCGCGACCGCGGCTGCCTGCACGAAGAGTTTGGGGCCCGGTGCCAGGCCGATGAGGTCGTCCACCATCCCCACCGCGACCAGCATGGTGGCCGCGATGAGGACCCCCTGCACCGCCGGGCTCTGCTGATGATAGCCGTAGAAGAGGTTGGCGGCGAGGAAGC
This sequence comes from bacterium, assembly GCA_046497505.1. Lineage (GTDB taxonomy): Bacteria > Blakebacterota > Blakebacteria > Blakebacterales > JAWOFN01 > JAWOFN01. Next base: position 41,769 of record JAWOFN010000055.1, read on the forward strand.
CGAGGTAGACGGCCACACCCCCCACCAGGGGGACGGCCCCCTCGTGATGCTTCCGCTGGTCGGGACGGTCCACCAGCCCGACCCGGAGGGCCAGCGGTCTCAGCAGGGGCACCAGACCGAAGACCACCACCGCGGAGAGGAGGAAGGGCCCCGTCCAGTTCAGCCATGGCGGGGTGTCGATCCGCGGGGCAGCGTAGAGGAAGAGGAGGGTCAGCAGGGCGGCGGCCCCGGTACGGACCAGGATCCTGCGGGGGATCCTCATCCTCCCCCCTCCTCTTCCAGGACATCGTTCAGCACCTCCAGGACCCGCGTCTGCTCGCCCTCGGTGAGCGTGGGATAGAGGGGGAGGCTCACCAGGTGGTGCCACGCTTCCCGGCTGTTGGGCAGTTCGGGTCCCCCGGTGAGCCGGTAGAGGGGCACGGGGACCGGGCGGCGGCAGAACACACCCTGCTGCTGGCAGCGTCCGGTGAGCGTCCCCACGTCCACCGGGCTCCAGCAGAGGTAGCGGAAGAAGGCGGGCCGAGCTTCTTCTTCGACCCGTACCGGGACCAGGCCCATGCCCTCCACCTCGAGGTCGTAGCGCCGGGCCCGGGAAGCCCTCCGTTCCAGGAACTCACCCAGCCGGGTCAGCTGGACCCGTGCCATGGCCGCCTGCAGGTCGGTCATCTTGAAGTTGAACCGCTTCAGCTCTCCCTCACCGTCGTCGTAGTCACGGAGCCGGCGGACCCTCTCGATGAGCCCGGGGTCGTCGGAGAGGACCGCGCCGCCCTCGCCGGCACACAGCATCTTGGTGGCGTAGAAGGAGAGGATGCTCACCCGCCCGGAGGAACCCACAGGCCGTCCCTCCCACCGGGCCCCCGCGCTGGCGGCCGCGTCCTCCACCAGCACCGGGACCGCTTCGGTCCAGGGGACCGCATCCAGCGGGTAACCCCAGGGATGGACCAGGATGCAGGCGTCCATCTCGCCGGCCTCTTCGAGCTGCCGGAGTGAGGGGGCCAGGGACCCTTCGGCCGTATCCAGCAGGACCGGCTCCGCCCCGCTCCACTGCACCGCGTACAGCACGGCGGGACAGGTGAAGGCGGAAATGGCGACCCGATGACCGGGCCCCACCCCGAGGGCCTGGAGTGCGGCCAGCAGGGCCTGGCTGCCCGAACCCACGGCCACGCTGCCCTCCCGGTGGAACCAGCCGGAGAGGTCGCGCTCCAGGGCCGCCGCCTGGGGTCCCTGGGCCACCTGGCCGGTGGTGATCACCGCATCCACCGCGTCCCGCTCACGGGGCCCCAGGGTGGGTCGGGAGTGGGGGACGGGATCAGACATTGATGAGGAGCCGCTGGCTCGCGAAACCCTCGGCGGACCGGACCCGGGCCTGGATGCCCCGGAAGGTCGCCGCGCTCCGCGCCATGTCGATGATGGTGGTCTCCTCGATATGGGTCTTGGCGATCTGGGAGGCGTGGGCCTCCAGGAGTGTGATCTTCCTCTCCAGCACCGTGGTGATGTCGACGTAGACGGTCGGGTTGAAGTTCTGGGAGGTGGGCCCCTCGTAGAAGAGGAAGTTGGGGATATACCGTGTGGCGGAGAGGGTACAGGCGGTCAGATGCCGGTGGTCCTGGTGCGTGTCGTCCTTCCAGTGGGTGAAGATGAACTTCGGATCGAGCTGGAGGATGATCTCCTCCAGCTCGACGACCAGTTCCCGGCTCAGCGGCACCCGCGTGTCGGTATAGCCCCCGAAGAAGAGATCCTCCGCCCCCATGAGTTCGGCCGAGCGCTCCATCTCCGACCAGCGGGTCTCTCCCTCCCCGCCGTAGCTGCCCCGGGTGGCCACGTAGAGGAAGACGCGGTGGCCCTCATCGGCGTACTTGATCAGGGTGCCGCCGCATCCGTACTCGATGTCATCGGGATGGGACCCTATGGCCAGGATGTCGACGGGGCCGGTGCTCTCGCTCATCAGCTCTCCCTCTCGGCTGGATGCCCCCGTCCGTTGGCCTCTCTGAGGAGTCCGAGGGAGCGGGGACCGCAGTTGCAAAGTAGGTCGACGGCCGACATGCCGGGCAGGAACTCCCCGAAGGGCTGATCGTACTCCGGATGGACGAAGTCCTGCACCTCCACTTCGATCCCCGAGGCCTCCCAGCGGTCGAGGTCCATGTAATCCGGCCCCTCTTTCCCGGCGAGGTAGCTGTCCGCGCCCAGCTGGCGGCAGAGGTGGATCAGCCGTTCGTCGGGATGGCCGGGTGCGGGGTCCATGTCGCTGGACCAATGGAGGGGGGTGGTCAGACCCATCCGGTCCATGAACCACTCGAGGGTGGCTCTCCCGAGGGGGGCCAGCAGCTCCCACTCCTCCTCCCAGATCTCCTCGAGTCCTTCGGCGGTCCACTCGTACCAGGGCGCGGGAGCGTAGTTGGTGCGGAGGGCCTGCCTGTGGGAACGGGCCCAGCTGTGCTGTCTGGGGTCGATCTTCACGTCCCGTATGAGCTGGCCGCTCTCGTGGAGCACGGGCACGGTGACCCACTGCCACCCCTGGGCGGTCTTGAAGCGGTTCCGGTTCTGCCAGTCCCCCTTGCTGAACTCCACCGTGTCGAGCAGGATGAACACATCCGCCAGGTCGACCTTGTCCATATAGCCGGACCAGGGGAGGTAGTGCGGCTGGTGGACGGCCGCCCTCATCGCAGGAACACCGGGTTGGAGAGCAGGATGTGGTCCCGGGAACGCATCTCGAGACGCAGGCAGGAGGGGTCCTTCTGCCCCGGGAGATCGAACACGAGGTCTCCGGGTGCGAGTCCGGAGCGCTCCTCCGCGACCCGGCCGTCCCGTATGAGGCGCAGGGTCACCGGCTGGTCCCCGCCGCCCTCCCATCCCCAGGACACCCTGACAGTGACCGGCAGCCCTCCGGGCAGGCGGCCTCCATGGGTGGCCTCCCCCGCTCCCGCCCTGACCCGGAACTCCTCGAGCACCATGCGGACCCCCTCCTGGGTACTCCAGAGAGCATAGCCGCGTCCGTGCCGGAGCGCACCGAGCAGTTCGGGTGCCGAGCGGTCGGGAGCCAGGAGCACGGTCTGGACCTGGTCGAGGGCCTTGATCCGGAGCTGGGAGGGGTAGTGGAGCACCAGTTCACCCCACCCCCAGGGAGGTACCTCCCGGCCCCCCCGGAGGTAGTCCGCCAGGGCCCGGTCCCACCAGGAGCCGGGGCGATAGGCCTGGAGTCCCTCGGGATAGAGAGCGCCGAATCCGTTCCATCCCCGCGTCCCAACCAGCGCCCCGGGATGCTCCCTGGTGAGGATTCGGACCCCCGAGACCCTCTGGTCGTCCCGGGACTCCACACCGGTCCACAGGACGAGGCCGCCCGCGGAACGCACGCTGTCGATGACCGCCTGCCAGGGTGCCCAGCCGGGATCCGGGCCGTAGGGGCTCCAGGGGGTGGAAGGGGGGGGACCGGACCAGAGCATGAGGAGGACGCCGGCCAGCCCAGCCACGGTGAGGCGCCAGCGCAGATGGTTGAGGGCCGTGAGGGTCCCCGCCGAGAGGGCGATGAGGAGAAGCAGCCAGATCCAGCCTCCCGGGGTGGCCGTCGCCTTCCGGTGGAGACCGAGTACCGGGAGTCCCCGGTAGCTGGGGGGATCGGCGAGGGCGGTGACGAGCAGGTTCCTCTGCCAGTCCCTCATCACCAGGGACCCGCCCAGCGGGGAGCCGGTCCAGCGGTAGTAGGGAGCCACCTCCACGCCCCCTATGAGGGTGACGGCCGGCACCAGCTCATCTGCCGCGGCGAGTGTGTCGAAGTAGCGCCGGGTCCCGAGACGGGAGACGGAGGGACGGGAATGCCGGTATCGCCAGAAGGTGCGGATGAGGGGAGGGGACCACTCCCATTCCGCCACGAGATGTTCGGTGAACAGGATCGCGTCGTACCCCTCCAGGGCGGCGGCCCGCTGGAGGTCCCCGATCCCGGCCTCCCACCTCTCATCCAGTTCCCCGTCCGGTCCCGTCTGGGCATGGGCATGGAGGAGGAGGCGCCACTGGGGGAGGCCGGCGGGGGACGCGGGGCCCTGGGCGGACGCAGGGGATGCCGGGACCAGGGAGAGGAGGAGGTACAGCCAGGGGGCGGCCGCCGAATACACCGGCCGCTCAGTACTCACCTTCGAGGGTGCGGGAGACGTCGTAGATGAGTATCTCGTCGATCCGCTCCATCTCCCGCGAAGAAGCCAGGAGCAGCCCGAGGTTGCAGATGTTGTTGATGCGCCGGGGGATCCCGCCGCTCAGGTCGTGGACGAGTTCGAAGGCGCGGTCGGTGAAGATGGCATCGTCCGCTCCGGCTGTGCTGAGTCGGTGGCGGACATAGGCGGCGGTGTCCTCCTCGGTGAAGGGTCCCAGATGGGCCCGGATGGCCAAACGCTGGGCGAAGGGCTTGTTGAGGTCCACTTTCAGCCCCAGCTCGGGCTGTCCCACCAGGAAGAGGCTCAAAAGGGTCCGACCCTCGAACTGGTAGTTGAGGAGGAGCCGGATCTCCTCGAAGGTCTCCTTGCGCTCGATGATATGTGCCTCATCGATGATCAGGACGGTCTGGCGCCCGTCCCGATAGTTGTCCACGAGGGTCTCCTCCAGCTTGTTGACCACGTCTGCCTTGTTCTGGGGTACCGGGCTGAGCCCCATCTTGATCAGGATCATCCGGAGGAGTTCGAGGTCGTCGAGCTGGGGGTTCGAGACGGTGACGAAACGGTAGTTCGTACGGTCCAGACGGGAACGGAGGAGGTTGACCAGCAGGGTCTTGCCGCAGCCGAACACACCGGTGACCAGCCCGGCACCCATGTCGTTCTGGACGCAGAAGAGCATCCGGGTGAGGGTCTCCTCGTGCTGGGGAGAGTGGTAGTAGAAATCCGGGTCGGGCGTGTTCTTGAAGGGCATCCGCTCCATGCCCCAGGTGTCCAGGTACATCGATGTCCGCCTTGTATCGGAGGAAACCAGCCTTAGGGGACTCTGTCATTGATATCCTATCCTGGGGGCGCGGTCCACCATGAGCTGGTTCCGGCGCCTCTCCCCCTTCATGCCCTCTCATCCGAAAGACGGCGGTAGAGCGCGATGTGGTCGCTCACCACCCGTTCCCGGCTGTAGCGGTCGAGCAGGTGCTCCCCTTCCCGGACCAGCCGCTCTCTGGCTTCCCGGTCCCGGATCAGGTCCCGCAGCCTCGCAGCCAGTGCCTCCGGGTCCTTAGGGGGGACCAGCATACCCGCCCTGCCCTCCTCCACGACGGTGGGCACCCCCCCGACCCGGGTGGCGATGACCGCCAGATGGGCTGCGAAGGCCTCCAGTATGACCCGTCCGAATCCCTCGTTCACGGAAGTGAGGGCGAAGATGTCTGCCAGCGGGAGCAGGTCGGGTACATCCTCCCGATGCCCCAGGAACCGCACGCGTCCCCCGACCCCGAGCTGCTCGGAGAGGGTTTCCAGCACATCCCGGTCCGGCCCGTCCCCGATGAACCAGCACGACCAGTCCAGCCCCCCGGGCAGCAGGGCCAGGGCATGGAGGAGGGTCGCCTGGTCCTTCACCGGCACCAGACGGCCGACGTTCACGATCACGACCTCGTCCTCGCCGATCCCGCGCTTCCTCCTGCCCTCCTGTCTCCGTTCTTCGGGCGGGGACCGATAGGGTGCGGGGTCGATGCTCACGGGGATCTGGACGTGCTGGGAGGGCTCTCCGATACCGGCCTCCAGGTAGCTCCGTGACTCCTCGGGTGTGAGACCGACGATGGCGTGGGTCCAGCGGGCCGCCCTGCGTTCCAGGGCGGTGAAGAGGCGGCGCTTCCACCCGGTGAAATAGCCCTCCAGGATGGTGCCGTGGGGGGAATAGACCCGGACCGGGACCCCGGCCAGGACCCCTGCCAGACGTCCGATGAAGCCCCCCTTGCTGGTATGGGTATGGACCACCCGATGGCCGCCCCGCAGCATGATCCGCCGCAGGGTGAACAGGGCGGTGAGGTCCTTCAGGGGGTGGGGGTCCCGGACCAGGGAGGGCACCACGTGGAGGGGGATGTCCAGAGTCCGGGCGGCATCCAGCATGTCCCGGGCGGGCGGTTCGGTCAGCCCGGTGGCCAGTTCCACCTCGAGTCCCCGCTCATGGAGACCCTCCAGCAGGGGGAGGAGCGAGAGGGGCACCCCCCCGGCCTCCAAACGGGTCACCACGTGGAGAACCGGTCCGGGCAGGCTCATCGGAGACCCTCCACCATACGGACCAAATCGGCGGCGGTCCGATCCCAGCCGTAACGCTCCTCCACGTGGCGGCGGGCCCGGAGGCCCAGTTTCCGAAGCTCCCCGCGCCCCCTCGCCGCGAGCGATGCCATCACATCGGCCAGGGCCCCGCCGGATACCGAGGCGGCCACCAGCGCGGGCATGAAGGGTGTGAGCAGCTCGGTGTTCCCCCCCACCGGTGTGGCGGCGGTCACGGTCCCGCTGGCCATGGCCTCCAGGGTCACCAGTCCGAGTCCCTCCAGTTCCCGGCTCGGCATCACCACCGTGTCGGAAGCGGCCAGGGCATCGGGGAGCATCCCGTCATCCAGGTATCCGGTGAAGAGGACCCGCTCGGATATCCCCGCGGTCCGGGCCCCGGCCTCCAGCGCGGTCCGCATCGGGCCGGAGCCGGCAATTACCAGCAGGCTCCCCGGGTGTTCGGGGGCGAGGCGGGCGAACGCCTGGAGGAGGAGGTCCACCCCGGTGCGGGGTACCAGCCGCCGGACGGTGAAGAAGACCAGAGACTCTTCCGGCCATCCCAGCCGGCGGCGGAGGGCAGCGACATCGTCGCGGGGGCGGAACCGCTCCAGGTCGACACCGGGGGTGACCCGACGCGGGTGGGGCAGGGAGGGGTGCTCTTCGGTGAAGAGACGCTCCATGGTCTCGCTGAACACCGCGGTTCGGTCGGCGGCCCGGACCGCCCTCCGCTCGATCCCCCGCCGGAGGAGGGCGGCGGGTCTCCCCAGGGGTCCGCTCCCCGAGGCGGCCAGGTACTCGCGGCCCCAGGGACCGTGGAAGAAATAGAGGGAAGGGACGCCGGCCCTTCTCAAAGGACGTGCCGCGGCGAGACCGGCCAGGGGCTGGTGGAGGACCGCGGCGTCCACACCCTCCTCGACGGTGCGGCGGACCAGGCGGCGCAGCTTCCCCGGGACCTGGAGGAGGCCGAGGGATCCCATCCTCTCTTCCAGGGGGAGGGAGCGCACCCGCAGACCCCGCCAGGTACCGTCGGGGGGCAGGGAATCGTTCATGCGCCCCGTGACCCAGACCACCTCGTCCCCTCGACCCATGAGCCGCATGGCGGTCTCGACCAGGACCACGGTCATCCCCCCCAGGGGATCGGCGGCTGCCCGGTCGCTTGCCATGAG